>JBOFET010000044.1:0-6543 GCA_051648225.1 Luteolibacter sp. | reverse complement strand
GCTTTTTCGATTCTTGAGGCCTCGAGTATCCGCCCGATGAGCGGGGCGGCGCGATCACGTGAAAGCTCACCGGACTTGAGTATGTCGAGCGGATGAGTGTTCGCGCTCCACAGGATGGGCAGATCGTGGGTCTTCCGGTGGTCGATGACGCTGAAAAGGTTCCTCTCGACGGTTGGTGTCCAGGTGTTTTTTCCGAGGTCATCCAGCACAAGTATTCCCGCCCGCTTGCAGGTCTTGAAGTATTCCGCCGCCTCGGTCTTGGCTCCCCGCTCGTCGCTGCGGAGATCGTCGGTGCGCTCTTGGAAATCGACGGCCGTAGTCCAGAATAGCCGGTGGCCTTCTAGGATCAGCCTTTCAGCCAGCAGGGCGAGGCAGCGAGTCTTGCACTGTCCGGCTGTGCCGACGATGCCGAGCCACTTCGCGGATGACGGGCGCCACCCCTCCACCCTGAGCCATAGGCCAGCGTTGAAATCGCTACGGGCGATGTCCGTCCTCCGGATCTCGGGCGGGATGATCTCGAGGCGGGATTCCCTTTCCGCCGCCTCCCGTCTGCGCTTCTGTTCGGCGAGCCTGGCTTGATCCGCCTGTTCCTCCGCGTTGCCGCAGAAATCGCAGAGGATCGAGAGCCTGAGGCTCGGGAACGATTGAGCGAGGTCGACGTCGGATTCCCTCGCCGGGTTGCTGCATCGGTCACACTGGACCGCGTGTTTTTGGGTATCGGTGTTCATGGTTTTCAGTCGGTGTTGACGGCTCTGCCGCCGAGTTGTGCGAGCGCCTCTTCGTCGCTCATCGGTTTGAATCCTGATTTCGTGTCGCCCTGCCTCCGGAGGGTTTCGGGGTCATCCGCCCATCGCTTGGCGCGGAAGAACGCCTCCGCTCCCGGGACGTAGCGGTTCGACGGACCGCTCGGCAGCGTGCGGATCACCGCCGCGCATGCCTTGGTTCCCGCGAGCATGGCCTCGAAGCTATCTCCATCCCTGAGCTGCCCCAGAACGATGGCGAGGGCATCGGCGACCTTCTCCTTGCGGGGATAGGCGGCGACGACGGCTTGCGCCTGTTCGGAAAGATCGGGAGTTCCGGGCGGTGATGTCGCGCGCGTGCTCTCTCTCTCTTTACTCTGGTCTCTAGTCTCTAGAATATCCCCGGGAAGTCGGCGGGAATCTTCCGGGAGTTCTGCGGGAACTTCGCGGGAAATCGGCGGGAACAGTTTGGGAAACAGAGCGGACACCGACTCGCGGTAGTTCCAGACACGTTCCTCGACTTTCCTCTTCGAATTCCGAGAGCGTTCCCGTTCGATCTCATCTCTCATCATCCGGCGCGACCCTATGGTCACCCCTTCGCCTTCCCTGACGATCTCGGCCACATACTCCAGCTCGTCTAGGAGGTCGGGAACCCGTTCGGATTCCACGCCCCACAACCGTCCCCACGCCCGTTCGGGCATTTTCAGGAAGCCCCGTTCGGGTGCATTCCATAGGGCGGCAAGACTGTCGATCCATGCGCCCTTAGCGGACGCGGTCAACACTCGGGTATCGGCCAGCCAATCGGCTGGGAAAAATTGCATAAAAGGAAGTTCAGCCATGGGATCTATGCTTTGGCTAAAAGTTCGGGTTGCGGCGCGGATGCGTCCGGCGTGTGTTCCATCGGCGTGATGGACACGTAAATCCCCACCGCATCGCCCCATGCCTTCGTGACAGTGAGGCTCGCGATCTGGCTGTCATCCTTCCAGAAGCCGAGCTTGGTTAGCACGTCCTCGATCATCTTGACGAGGTTTGAGCAATCCGGCTTTGAGGTGTGGGGGACGCGGCGGAGGGCAATGCGTTTCTTAGGTTCACTCTTCCGCCATGGAAAAACATAGTCCACATGGAGGCTTATCGCCCCCTGCATCGGCTGCGCGGGGATATGCTTTGAGCAAAGCAAGGTCAGATCGTTTTCCGCGCCCTGCGCCTTGCCGTTCTTGAAGAACATCGGCTTGCCTTTCACGATGACCATGCGCTTGCCCGCGCCTTGGCTGGTGGCCTTGGGCGGGATGATGGGCAGGAAGAAAGCAATCACTTCCCCCCCCCTTCCCGGCGGAACATCATCAGGAATTTTTCGCCGAAAGTCCCGCGCTTGATGAGTTTCCGGAACCAATCGTCCATTTCCTCCTGTGATGCGAAGCCTTCGCATTCCCACAGCGGTGTTCCTGCGATCCGTTCCGGGGTGTAAATCATCGGCCCATCATCGTAGTCGTCATGGTATATCTGTATCCGGCAGACGCCGCGCACGATCACCGGGCAGAGGTCGAGCTGCTTCGACCGATAGGCCGCGCCGCTCCACGAGTAGAGCATGATCGGTTGCCCGACCGGCCACGGGTTGTCGCGGATCGTCGTCACCTTGCGGCCATCGAGGACGGCTTGGCGGAAGCGTTCGTTGAGGGGGCGCTTGATCATATCAGCTCCTCCACCTCTGCTTCTCCCATGATTTTCCGCAAAACGGGCATCCTCTCCATGAGGGGAGTCCGCAGGGACTTTTCGAAATCGGCGATGAACTCATCGGCGCGCCGATCAAGCTCCTCGCAGAAGCCCATAACCTCATTTTCCAGAGCGTCCGTGTAGGTATCCGGCTCGATCTCGATCACGCGGAAGTCGAAGGGCAGAGCATCGTCGTGGTAGGCCATGAATTGCCAGCACGGGAGACGGCTTAAAAAGAGTAGCCCGTGAACCTGCGGCTTGCAGTCGGGGGGCATCTTCCCCTCGGTGACGATCCCGACGTGCTTGTCGTAGTTGTAGCACTTGATTTCGAGGCCGGAAATCAGCCTCCCGTCCGGTGCATAGATCAGGCTGTCCGGAGATCCGCCGCACAGCCCGTTCTCGTGCTCGATGCAAGCCACTTCCCGGACATCGAGGCCGGACAGGTCGGCAAACAGTTGCCGCGCTACAGGCTCCAGTGCGTGCCCGCGATCGGTGTGCTCGTTGCCCGCCCATGCGGGGAGCTTGTAATGTCTGGCGACGGCGCATTTCCGCATGTAGGACTCACGTTGGTCGGAAACCTTCCCGCCTCCGGTGAATATTTTCCCGAACTCGGAAGCCGTCGCGCGAACAGCCCGCCATTCGTCCCACTTCTCGGAGCCTTGGTGTGTCGATTCGTGGATGATCATGGCATCACCCCCTGCTTGCGATATTGGCGCAGCCTGCGGCCATGCTCACGGGTGTAATGGGCTAGCCTCTCGGTCTGCTCGGATGATAAGCATCCCTGAGCTTTCTCGACGGCTTGCAGGCTGTGCATGATACCTATCACCTGAGCATCGCTTAGGGTGGATATATAGGCGGGCTGGCCGGTGGTGCGGCGGGTACGGTTCATTGGTTTACTTTCAGAGTTTTGTAA
Organism: Luteolibacter sp.; assembly: GCA_051648225.1. Classification (GTDB taxonomy): domain Bacteria; phylum Verrucomicrobiota; class Verrucomicrobiia; order Verrucomicrobiales; family Akkermansiaceae; genus Luteolibacter. The sequence continues at coordinate 3,180 of JBOFET010000044.1, read as the reverse complement.
GCGCCACTCAGTGCCTCGGCAAATGCTGCGGCGCGGGTGATGTTTTCCGGGTGTTTGAGCGAGGCACGGGCTTGCTTCGCCGGGGCAAAGGCGCCGGCGATAACTGAAGTGAAGCATTCCATTTCTTCGGATGCTGATTGACCTGTGGTTGCGCGTGGCTTTTCCTGCGGAGTGATCGGCGCGGGAACAGTCAAGGATTCCTTGACTGTTGGCTCGGATGCGGGCTGGGCTTCAATCCGCTCTTGCCTCGCCCGTTCGTCGGCCTCCCGTTGCAAGCGGTCGCGCTCGGCTTTCAGCTCCGCCTCTTTCAGGGCGGCGCGGTGCCGCTCGATGCGTCGCTCGATCTCCACCTTAGCGGCTTCCACTGTGAGGCAGATAAAAGCGTCTTCCCCGTAGGCTACGGAGTCGCCGTGTGTTTCCGATGCCCGCATTAAAACATCCCGGTTAGTCACGATTCGATCGTTTAGGTTGCCAACAACATCCGTAACGGCGTCCTGCATTTTGACCAGTGAAGACTTGCCCTTGATCGCATCGCCGATCATGTCGCTAAACTCACGGCTCCGGACTTCGAGAGCCGCGATCCCGTCGCGGATGATTCCCTCGCGCACTTCGGCTTTGCGTGCGGTAATCCGCTTCTCTGCGTTCACCCGCGTTTCGCGGGAGAGTCCGCCGAGTTCACGCACGCTTTTCAGTAGGGAATCGACCTCATCCATTTGTGAGAGGAAATCGGCCACGGCTTGTTTGAGCCGATCCTCGAAGGATTTCAGCCCCTTAACATCCTTGGCCGCTTGCTCGAAATCCTCGTCCGTTTTGAGGTCGAGATTAATGGCTCCGATCTGAGCCACCGCGTAATCCTTGTAGGCCTCGAAGTTCGAGGAAATGATTTTCCCCTCCACGGCGATGGCCAGTTCCAGTGACGGTTGGCCGCTCATACAAGACCCTCCTCTTCTTCCACCTGCAAGGTGTAGTCTTCCAAAGCGTAGCCCTTTTCGGACTTGGTGAACGTGATCCAGAGCTTTGAACCCTTCTCACAATCGGCCAAACTGCGGTGCATGGATTCAGAAAACGTGGTCATCTCCACATCTGACGCGCCAATCTTCAGTCCCACCGCCCACCAGGTCTTACCGTTGCCGGTGCGCTCGGTGATTCCTGTCAGGGAAGCCATGCGGTTCAGTCGCTCCTTTTTCTGCCTACCCGTCGGCGGGATGGCGGGGGGGCGATCATCCTTTGCGGGTGGAGTATCGGCGTGCTCCGCCGGGTTGCCGGGAATGTTCGGGGTTTCCCGCTTGGCGGGTGTGCGGACTGGGGTGACATCGCGCATGGCGGTATCGTTCGCCTCGTCTTCGTCCTGGACGCCTCCGATACCGAAAGCCACGCGGGCGCATTGGATGATGGCTTTGTGCCGGAGCATCCGGCGCGGCATGGTTTTCCATGGCTCCGTTCCACGGCTGCACTCGGAAAGGTATTCCGTGACGATGGTCGGATGGGCGCGGCCTTTCACGTGGATCGTTGCGGTCGCGCTCTGCCCGTCGTCGGAAGTCTCCACGGTCATCCCGTCAAAGTTCGGCTGGCGGTTGATGATTTTCAGCCATCCGTCGATTCCCACGACCGGGACGATGCCGCCTCCTTTCGCAGGGAATGCGTAAAGTTCCTTGAGGATGGGGTTGAGTTCGTAGGTGTTGGCGATGATCACCAGGGCGGAAAATTCCGCGTCGGATGCTCCCTTGAAAACGGTGGATTTCAAGGTGCTGATAAGCTCGGCAGGGTCGCATTGCACCCGGAGGGCAAGCGCGTTGAGGGCGTTCGGTTTGGCAAGTTCTGTGCTCATTCTGAATGTTCCGTGTGGGTTGTTGGTGGGGTTAGATGACCTCGCCCTCTTCCTCCGAAGGTGTCCGTTCCTCCTCAGCCGGAGCGGGTAGGCCGAGCAACGGCGCGGGCAGGGCAGGAATCACTTCCGCCTCGACGATCTCGCCCTCGAGCTTGGGCGCAGCCGTTCCTTTCTTGAAATCGAACGTTTCCTGATTGTCATCGGGCAGGTTCGCACTGGTGTAATCCTTGAAGACCTCGACGGGCTTGTAGGAAAGCTCCACGCCGTCTTTTTCGGAGGTCAGCTTCACCTTGATGGAAATTTCCAAGCAGGCGTTCCGGTCGAAGGCGGCGGAGATCCCATCGTAATTCCGCAGGAATAGCTCGGCGGTCAGCGCCATCACGTTGGACATGTGGTGCGGCTGCAGAATCTTCTTCTGTTCGTCGCTCAGGCATTCGGAGACGATAGGGAGATAATTCTCGGCATCGCAGATGTTGGAGAGAGCGGCTTTGCGCTCGAGTGTCGGTTTGTTGGTTGTGCTCATTTTCGTGTTTTTCTTTTATAATCGCCCTGCTTCACGGGCCGGTTCGTATTCCCGGTGCCAGCCGGGTGTGGATTTGGCTCACTCGACCTCCCTATCCAGGAGGTCGGCATATCGGAAAACTTCCGTGGCGTGGTGCATCGCGCCGAAGAGACATAGCACGGCGGCAAGCGCGCAGATTGCCAGCCATCCGCCATATTGGTTCTGGAGCGCGGCGACGACTCCGATCACAGCGCACACCGTCAGCACGGCGCAGAGCGCGAGATAGAGCGCGTGCGTCTGCCCGGCGCAGCGGAGGCGGGAAATCCTCGATCCCTCGATGCGGGTGAAGATCGTCATAGCTCCCCCTCCTTGCATTCGGAATCGGCAGTATCCCATCCGCGCAGCCATTCAGTTTTCGATGACTCATGCCAGTATCTCGGCGGCTTCCTCTCCAGGCAGCAGAAGCGGTCTTCGTAGCCCCTGTCGTAGGGGGGAAGATCTTCTGCTTCCGCCTCTTCTCCGGTGATCTCAGGAGGCGCGGTGTAGCGTCTCTCATCCTCGACCATAGTCTCTGAATACATCCAGCTCATGCCGCCCTCCCTTCCCCGCGCCGGTGCTTGCGGCGGTGTTGGATCTCCGAGACGAGCAGGGCGTGGCGTTCCCGCCCCCAGCTCCCCGTGTGGGAAGCCTTCGCCATTTCCGCGATGTTCGCCTCAAGCTCATCGTCACCCATGGTTTTCACCCGGATAGCGTATTCGCTCAGTGTGATTGGCTCGCAGGGTGCCAGCCCCGCTTGCCCTTGCATTTCTTGTACGTGTGTGCTCATTTTTTGTTTGTGACTTGGGGCTTC
>JBOFET010000043.1:0-2407 GCA_051648225.1 Luteolibacter sp. | reverse complement strand
CCGTGTCTGCGGTCAGCATGTTTTTCGGAAGCACCTTTTTGATCACCTGCTCGATGCAGAACTCTTCGATCTCGGCATGGCTGGCACCTTCGGCATGCTGCGTGGAGATCACCACATTCACAATCCGGGTCGGCTTGTCGTCCACATACTCCACAGCCACTTGCGACTTTGCGTCGGGACGGAGCCACTTGGCGAGTTTGCCTGCCTTGCGGATGCGGGTGAGTTCACGGCCGAGGCGGTGGGCGAACATGATCGGAGCTGGCATGAGCTCGGGGGTTTCATCGCAAGCGTAGCCGAACATGATGCCCTGGTCTCCGGCACCTTGCTCCTTGTGCTTCTTCCCTTCCGCAGCGGCGGCATCCACCCCTTGGGCGATGTCCGGAGATTGAGGGGTGAGGTAGTTGTTGATGAAAATCTTGTCCGCGTGAAAAACGTCGTCGTCATTGGTGTAACCAATGCCGCGAATGGCTTCGCGGATGACTTTCTCGATGTTGATGACCGTGCCGATGGGGGTTTGTTTCCCAATTTTCGGAATGCTGATCTCGCCACCGACGACGACGACGTTGCTTTTCACAAAGGTCTCGCAAGCGACGCGGCTCTTCGGATCGATGGTGAGGCAGGCGTCAAGAATGGCGTCCGAGATGGTGTCTGCCACCTTGTCTGGATGGCCTTCGCCGACGGATTCTGAGGAAAAAATGTAGGTGCTCATGTGCTTTTTAATTTTCGTATCGTCAAATCGTGATGCGTTGATGTATCATCCCCCACATGGCGTCAATGCTGAAATCACTCAAGCTCCTTTCCGACCCGACGCGCCTGCGCATCCTGATGCTGGTGGAGCACGAAGCACTCTCGGTGGCGGAGTTACAAGAGGTGCTCGGCATGGGCCAAAGCCGGATTTCCACCCAGCTTTCCCAACTGAAAACGGAGGGTCTGGTCAATGACGCACGAAGCGGGAAAAATAACATCTACACCTGCACTGCCGATCCGGACCTCATGGAAGTCGCACGCCTGGCAGCGGCGGAAGTCGCCGAAGTCCTCGATGACGAGGCGGCGCTGCGGCACTTGTTGCGGAAACGCAGGGATACTTCGCGCGCTTATTTCGACGAACTCGCGGGCCGCTTCGGCAAGGATTATGTCCCGGGTCGATCTTGGAAGGCACTCGCCGAGGCACTCATCAAAGTGCTGAACTACCAAACCATCGCCGATCTGGGCGCTGGCGAGGGCACGCTCGCCCAGCTGCTTGCGCGACGCGCCGAAAAGGTCATCGCGGTGGACCTCTCCCCGAAGATGGTCGAGTTCGGGCAAGATCTGGCAATCCGGAATGGCCTGACCAATCTGGAATTCCGACTCGGTGATCTCGAGGAACCACCGATCAAAGACGCCACACTCGACCTCGCAATCCTGAGCCAAGCCCTCCACCACGCGGAGCATCCCCAACGGGCGCTCAACTCCGCCTTCCGCATTCTAAAACCCGGGGGACGATTGATCGTGCTCGACCTCTTGCAGCATCACTTCGAGGAAGCGCGCGAACTCTATGCGGACCGGTGGCTCGGATTTTCCGAAAGCGATCTCTCAGCCATGCTGGAAAAATCCGGGTTCAGTGGCGTCGAAGTGATCGTAGCAGATCGGGAATTGGCAGAGCCGAAATTTCAAACACTGCTCGGCATCGGCACACGGCCCTAGCCTTGCCATCCCCTCCCCGGCGTGCGAACTGAGGCGATGCGATATTTGATCCCGGGACTTTTTGCGCTGCCGTTCGTAAGCTGCGCTCCCACGAATCCGGCACCACCCGTCGCCCTGCCCGTCCTGGCACCAGCGACCTCGCTCGCCACCCCATCCCCCGCCCCGGCGGCATCCGCGCCCGTAGCCGCTGCAAAAGTGGCCTCTCGAGAAATTTCGGGGATCCTGTTCAAAGGCATCACGTTCGATTCCCGGAACTACCAGCTCGTGGTGGTGGATCAGGCAAACGGCCCCGGTTCCGAGTTTGCGGATGCTGCCGAAGCGGCTCGCGCACACGGTGGGGTCGCGGGGATCAACGCAGGCTTTTTCACACCGGAGGGTGCGCCGCTGGGATGGGTCGTGTCCTCCGGAAAAATTTCAGGGACTTGGAATGCGGCGTCCTCACTTGGAAGCGGGATCTGGCATCGCAGTCCGTCAGGGAGCACTGCCATCTCCCGGCGCGAGCATCTTGGGCGAAATGCCGCCGCCGGGATGCACGAGCTGATCCAAGCTGGTCCTCTGTTAGTCGAAAACCGTCGTGCCGTCAGCGGTCTCGAATCCACGAAAACGAGCGCCCGATCCCTCATCCTATGCGACGGTGGCACGCGCTGGTGGGTCGGTTGCAGCTCTCCCTGCACGCTTGATGCCCTCGCCCAGGCACTTGCCGAGGGCCAGCCCGCTGGATGGC
>JBOFET010000042.1:0-8031 GCA_051648225.1 Luteolibacter sp. | reverse complement strand
AAAAATTATTCAAACTGACCCACTACCATCTAAATCCGCATTACGTATATTGTCACAAGTTTAAAATGGAAGATGCCAGACAGATAACCACTTTAATCCGACCCAAACAGCTCTTCTCACCCAATGATTGAAATGCCTTCAGTTCCAAAATGAGACGCTCTTGCTTTCACGAAGCGAAATGGATCAATGGCGACGATTGATCTTCAAGTCGTGACTGACGACAAATTCACCTCCAATCCTAATCTCCAGATCATGCTTCGCTCCATTTTCACTCTGTCTCTCGGCCTTCAATTGACCTGCTGGGCCGCTCCCGAAGCAATCAAACCTGAGGAAACCGGAAAACCGGAAAAATCCACTGAAGCTCCTGCACCTGTCGCTCCGCCAGTGGTCCGCGAGTCGTCGGTCATGATCGATGGCAAAAAAATTCCCTACAGGGCAACCACCGGGAAAATCCAACTCAAGGATGACGATGGAAAGCCACGCGCTTCGATTTTTTCGGTCAGTTACGAGCGCACCGACGTCAAAGACCGCACGAACCGTCCGGTCATGTTCGCTTTTAACGGTGGCCCGGGTTCTTCCGCCGTCTGGCTGCACGTGGGAGTTTTGGGGCCTAAAATCATCCAACTTCCCGGTGATGGCACGCTGCCTCCGGCACCACCCGTTCGGGTAGCGGATAATCCGATGAGTATTCTTGATGTCTGCGATCTTGTCTTCGTGGATCCGGTTTCGACCGGATACAGCCGTGCGGAAAAAGAGGCGAAACCCGGAGAGTTTCATGGCCTCGATGAAGACATCAAATCGGTCGGAGATTTCGTCCGCCGCTGGATCAGTGAAAATGATCGCTGGGCTTCGCCGAAATTTCTCCTCGGTGAGTCCTACGGCGGAATCCGCGCCGCCGGGCTAGCGCAGCACCTTCAGTCCCGCTACGGGATGAGCTTGAACGGCGTGGTCCTGCTATCGTCACTACTGGACTTCTCAACCTTGCAAACCGCTCAGGGTAATGATCTTGCGTATCAGGTTTTCCTGCCAGCACTCACCGGAGTGGCCCATTTCCACGGGAAAGTCCAAGGTGACCGGGACGCTCTGGTCAAGGAGAGCACCGAGTTTGCTTTCGGGGACTATGCGGCGGGTCTTCTCAAGGGAACCAGCTTGGATCCTGCGGCACGGCAAAAGTTGGCAGAGCGCCTTTCGAAACTCACCGGGATCGACGCTGGTGTCTGGCTGGAGCACGATCTTCGGCTCGATTCTACTTCTTTCCGAAGCGAATTGCTGCGGAAAGAAGGAAAAGTGCTGGGGCGGTTCGATGGCCGGGTCGCTTGGGATGCCACGGAAAAAGCGGCGGATTCCCCCGGATACGATCCATCCTACTCACTGGCCCTTGGTGCGTTTTCCACGGCGATGCTTGATTATCTCGGGCGGGAGTTGGGATACAAAGAAGACCAGCCCTACGAGATTCTCACCTCAAAAGTCCAGCCATGGCGCTGGGATGCCGACAACGAAGTGGTCAATCTCAGCGACCGCCTCGCCACCGCCATGCGCGACAATCCGCACCTGAGAGTGCTCGTCATGGGCGGCTACACCGATCTCGCCACTCCGCCGGAAGGCGTCGCCTACTCAGTCCGCCACATGTTCAACCTCCCGGAAAACGTCCGCAAAAACTTCACCACGACTTTCTACGACGGCGGCCACATGTTTTACCTGAATCCGCCTGATCTGGTGAAAACCCGCGCGGAGCTGGTGGATTTCCTCACCAAGGGTGCACCCTGAGCGCCATCCAGAAGCGGTGCGTGCGTTTTTTCTCCACCTCGGGGAAATTGTCCCCTATCCAGTCCTCCGCCCAGCATGGACTACTCATCTCTCATCGCCAAACGCCGCGACCGATTTTCGGAGCTGGAGGAAGCCGTCGGCGATCCAGGACTTTTCGCCGATCCCAAGCGCGCCACGGAAAGCCTCCGCGAGCACGGCAAGCTCAAGCAGACTCTCGCGCTTTGGGAAAAGCTCGAAGCTGCCAAGCGCCATCTCTCTGACAATCAGGAACTCGCAAAATCCGATGACCCCGAGTTTTCCGCCATGGCCACCGAGGAGATTCCCGAGCTAGAGGTGGAAATCGCCACCCTCGGCACCGAACTCCAATACGCACTGCTCCCCGCAGATCCTAACGAAGACCGCGACGCACTCATCGAAATCCGCGCCGGTGCCGGCGGCGATGAAGCCTCGCTTTTTGCCGCTGAACTGATGCGCATGTATCAGCGCTACTCCGACCTCCGTGGCTGGAAATGCGAGCATCTGGAGAGCAGCCCGTCCGAAGTCGGCGGATTCAAGGAAGTGATTCTCAAAGTCACCGGCCAGGAAGTTTTCCGCTATTTGAAATACGAATCCGGCGTCCACCGCGTCCAGCGCGTGCCAGCGACCGAGACACAAGGCCGCGTCCACACTTCCACGGTCACCGTCGCCGTCCTGCCTGAAGCCGAAGAAGTCGATGTGGAACTCAAGCCCGAGGACCTGCGAATCGAAGTTTGCCGCGCGGGCGGAGCGGGCGGCCAGCACGTCAACCGTACCGAGTCCGCCGTCCAGATTTTCCACCTTCCCACCGGACTCTACGTCCGCTGCGAAGACGGCCGCTCGCAGATCAAGAACAAGGAAATGGCGCTGCAAATCCTGCGCTCCAAGCTCTACGAACAGAAACTTCGTGACCAGCAGGAGGCCTACTCCAGCCATCGACGCTCGCTGATTGGCTCCGGCGATCGGTCGGAAAAAATCCGCACTTACAATTTCCCCCAAAGCCGCATCACCGACCACCGCATCGGCTTCACCACCCACAATCTCACCGGTGTTATTGCCGGAGATCTCAGTGAGTTCACCAACGAACTCCAAAAAACCGAGATGGACGAGCGCCTCGCCGAGGCCGGGCTTTAGTGGGAATGAATCATCCTCATGAAGCCGGTGGATTGGATTCCTGCCCCGCGATTCTGCTGAAATCCTCACTGGCACGTGCGTTGCTCCCTCTGGATTCGGGAAATACCGCACATCATGGTCGATTTGAACAACTCAGGCTTCAGCGAGGAGCAAACCTCCTACCTCTCCGGATTCGTCTCCGGCATCATGCAAGCGCGCGATCTGCCGTTTCTGGGCCAGGATTCGCAAAGCCGCTTCACTCACGAGCCTGCCGAGGCCATCGAGACCGTCCACGGTACTCCGATCGATGATCTTTGCCGCGAAGAAGTCATCAAGCATGAGCAACATGGGCTCGACTGCTACGACACGATCCTCGCCAATGCCGAGTCCAACAGTTTCCCCGCCGACGGCGATATCTTCCGCTACAAGTTCCACGGCCTTTTCTTCGTCACCCCGGCGCAGGAAAGTTTCATGCTCCGGTGCCGCATCGCCGGCGGCGCGCTGAGCACTCACCAGTTCCGCGGCCTTGCGGAAATCGCCGCCGACTGGGGTCCGGGCCATGCCGATCTCACGACCCGGGCAAATCTCCAAGTCCGGGAAATCATGCCCAAGCACTGCGCGGACATCCTGATGAAACTCGCCGATCTCGGCCTGACTTCCCAAGGGTCCGGCGCCGACAACGTCCGCAACATCACTGCTACCCCCACCAGCGGCTTCGATCCTAGCGAACTCATCGATGTGATGCCCTACGCCCGCGCCATCCATCACTACATCCTTAAAAACCGCGACCTCTACGGCCTTCCCCGCAAGTTCAATATCTCCTACGACTCCGGCGGCGCCGTCTCCACCTGCACCGACACCAACGACATCGGCTTCTACGCCGTAAGGGTCGGAGCGAACACCCAAGGCATCGAACCCGGCGTCTATTTCCGCATGCAACTCTGCGGCATCACCGGGCACAAGCAGTTCGCCAGCGACTGTGGTGTCCTGCTAACACCCGCCGAGACCATTCCTGTCGCTTCCGCTCTCATGCGCGTCTTCATCGAAAACGGTGACCGCACCAATCGCAAAAAAGCCCGGCTCAAATACCTCGTCGATGACTGGGGTATTCCGAAAATTCTCGAAGAAACTGCTAGGAAAATGACCTTCGCGCTCCGCTATCTGCCGCTCGAAGCTTGCGACCCCCTCACTCCGAAGTCCAAGCACGGCCACCTTGGCATCCACCCCCAGGCGGACGGGAAGCACTACATCGGCGTGCTCACCCCGGTCGGGCGCATGTCCGTCTCGCAGATGCACGCACTCGCAGACATCGCCGACCAGTTCGGCCGCGGAGAAATCCGTCTCACCGTCTGGCAGAATCTCATCATCCCCGGCATCCCCGAGGAGAATCTCCAAGGCGCGATCACCGCCATCCAGGCCGCCGGGCTGGATCATCGGAACAACGCGCTCACCGGTGGCATCATCGCCTGTACCGGCAGCCGCGGATGCAAGTTTGCCGCAGCGGACACCAAGGGCCAGGCCATCCTCCTTGGTGCGCATCTCTCCTCCCGCATGATTCTCGACCAGCCGGTGAACATTCATCTAACCGGATGCCAGAATTCCTGCGCCCAGCACTACATCGGCGACATCGGCATGATGGGCACCCGCGTGAAGTCTGAAGACGGCGGCACCGTGGATGGATACAACATCGTGCTCGGCGGCGGCGTGGACGACACCCAGGCGATCGCCCGGGAAGTCTGGAAATCGGTCCGTGCCGACGAGATGCCGGCGCTCATCGAGCAGATTCTCGTCGTCTATCTGCGAGACCGTATCGAAGAAGAAAGCTTCGCCACTTTCGCTAACCGTCACACGCCGGAGCAACTCATCGACCTCTGTAGCCCTGTTCGGACCGCTGCCTGATTTTTCCCTCCATTTCCACATACCGACTTCCCATGCCGCTTGAAATTCCACCCACCGCTCCATTTTCCGGTGCCCAGAAGATGTGGCTCAAGGGCTATCTCGACGCACTCAATTCTGCCTTGGGCGCTTCAGCCAGCGCTACGGCACCGCCCGCCGCCGCAGTGGCGCCCACCCCGGCCGGACTGCCCGTCACCATTCTTTGGGGTTCCCAGACTGGAAGCTCCGAGGCACTGGGTAAAAAACTTACCAAGACACTCGCCGCGAAAGGCCACTCCCCCACCCTCCGCGACATGGCGAACGTCTCACTCCATGATCTAACACTCATGGAAAACCTCATCATCATCACCTCCACCTATGGCGATGGGGAGCCGCCCGACAATGCCGCGACCCTGCATGCCGCACTTCACACGGCGGATGCCCCCTCACTCAGCTCGCTGAACTTCGCCGTGCTGGCCCTCGGCGATTCCAGCTACCCGGATTTCTGCAAGTGTGGGAATGATTTCGCGAATCGCCTCGCCAGCCTCGGAGCCAAGCAGCTCATCCCCATCATCGAGGCAGACGTGGACTACGATGAGCCGTTCGCCCGGTTCGTCGCCCAATTGGAGTCGTCGCTCGTCGCCGCGTAGGGTTCAAACTCTCCCATCCATCCCGAGTGCCCTCCACCCTCCACCGTCTCCCCGCTTTGAAGTCCGCTTCCAAGCAAGATCCTGAGCAGGGCAATCTCATCGATCAACTGCTCGCCGAGCAGAAACAACTCCAGACCCCGGTCGCCCGCTTTTCCGAGGTCCATCACCGGCGCAAGCCGGATCTAGCCGATCACTACCGCAGCCTCATCCCACTCACCCAGCCCGGCATCGGCGAGCAGTATGCCTTCGAGGTTTCGCTTGACCGCTGCACGGGTTGCAAGGCCTGTGTCTCCGCCTGCCACTCTCTCAACGGCTTGGACGACCACGAGGTCTGGCGGGACACCGGCACGTTGTTAGGAGGAGATCAATCTCCCGGCTGGCAGCAAACCATCACCACCGCCTGCCATCATTGCGAGGATCCGGGCTGCATGAACGGCTGCCCTGTCGGTGCCTACGAAAAGGACAAGGACACTGGCATCGTCCGCCACCTGGACGACCAATGCATCGGCTGTTCTTACTGCATTCTCAAGTGCCCCTATGATGTGCCGAAGTATTCGAAAAAGCGCGGCATCGTGAGAAAATGCGACATGTGCCACCAGCGCCTTGCCGAGGGAGAAGCCCCCGCCTGCGTGCAAGCGTGTCCGACCGAGGCGATCCGCATCATCAAAGTGCCGTCCAGCCGTCCGCGGTACTCGTCCATGAAGTCCCAACCGCAGTCCTTGTTGGGCGACTATGCGGTGACTCAGCCCACGACCCGCTACGTCGGGCGTGAAGTTCCTGCCACTGCGACTGCTGCGGATCGGGAGGCACTTGTTCCCCAACACGCCCATTGGCCATTGGTGCTCATGTTGGTATTTACCCAAGCCGGCATCGGCCTGCTCCTGGGAGCTCGCGGAAATCTAGCAGTCACCTTGGCGGGAGCCCTCATCTTCTTCACCGGCATGGCGGCTTCCGTCTTCCACTTGGGCCAGCCGCTCAAGGCGTGGCGTTTTTTCCTGGGTCTGCGCACTTCCTGGCTCTCCAGAGAGATTCTCGCCTTCTCCCTCTTTGCTCCGATTCCCGTCGCACTCGTCGCCATCGCCCTGCTGCCGCATTTCCCGAAGCTCCCCTTCCCGCCATGGATTGTGAATTTCATTCCTTCCATCTCACAGCTTGTTAGCCACTCGCTGCCTCCGCTGAGTCTGCTTGCCGTGTTTACCAGTGTCATGATCTATCATGACACCCGCCGTTCGCTTTGGCGCTTCCCGCTTGGTGCCGTGCGCTTTTTCGGAACTGTTGCCGGTTTCACTGCCATTGCCCACTTGATCGGCCACCCGGGAGATCCAGACATTCCCAACTGGATTTTCCTCGGCATCACCGTGCTCAAGCTAGTCCCGGAGATCCGCCTGCTCCTGCTCGGGAAAGCCACCATCACCGCTTGGTCACCAGACGCCCACAGCGCCCGCCTGCAACTCGGACCTTTGAAACTCATTCTTCAAGGTCGCGTCTTGCTCGCGTTGATCGCAGTGGTAGTTAGTTTTATCCAGCCTTGGGCGGCGTTACCCATCCTGCTGCTCGCTGACACCCTTGAGCGACAGTTGTTTTTCCAGTCCGTGCATGCCCCCAAAATGCCCGGGAACTTCGGTCCCAAGTCGAGCGCTCCGCACTGAATCCCAGACCACCCAGTCTCAAGCCTGCTTCTGCCCACCCGCAAAACTCTCCAAGAGCGATGGCAGCAACGCGGCCAGGCCTTCCGACGCATCCGCATCCGCATCCGCATCGACCTGTCCGGAGGGCGTAAGCTTGTCCACGATCTTTGGCAGATAGTCAGCGAGGAATCCCGAGGCTTGCGAGGCATCAAGGCCCAGGCTGGAGGCGAGGCCTTGCAGTTGCTGGGAGTCTAGCAGCCCCCTGATTTGCTCTGCGGAAATTGCCTTATTCTCGCCGGTGCCGACCCAAGACGAGAAAACCTCGCCGAGTCCACCTTGTGAGAACTTCGTCATGAGTCCTTGGATTCCGCCGTTCTGGGCGAGCAGTGAACCAAGTGCGGCGCCGAGCGGGTTGGCGTCAGCGGAACCGGATTTGCCAGTGATGGCAGCGAGGATGGTGTCGAGTAATGCCATGATGTTAGTTTGCTTGAATGATAGTTGCTCGCGGTGGCGGCTGATGAACTCAGGATTGTTTCCTCTTGATCATCCGATAGATGATCAGTGTCAGAATGGCCCCGACGGTCGCGATGAAGATCCCGCCAAGATCAAACGATTGGATTTTCCCGAGACCGATGAAGGTTCCCAGAAAACCACCGACGATTCCGCCGACGATGCCGATGAGGATGGTGACGAAGATTCCGCCCGGGTCTTTTCCGGGCATGATGAATTTCGCGAGCGCCCCGGCGATAAGACCGAGGAAGATCCAGGAGATGATGCCCATGATTGGTGAGGGGTGAAAAAGTGATAACCGTGGCGGAAAATTGACGCTCGACCTTGAAGCAGGCCGGCCACCTCAACGGAAGCACAATTTTAGAAAATCATGCACCTGCTCCCGCTGCTGGTCACGGTGCTAGAATCAGGAAAAGCCAGGTGGCCAGTAGGATCAGATGGACGACGCCGGACAAGAGACTGGCTCGTCCGGT
>JBOFET010000041.1:0-4395 GCA_051648225.1 Luteolibacter sp. | reverse complement strand
GATTCCATAAACACCCGACATCAAATCGACCATCCGAAGCGGAGATCGTTGTAGCGTTAAGATTCCGAATTGTCCGTCGATCGGCGAAGTGCCTCGCACCAGACGGTTGCACTCACCGGCCTGAATCACATTCCAAGCTTGGTGACTCACCCAAATGTCACAATCTTTCGAGGTGAACGGGCGGAGTGCATGGAGGTGCGTGGCCTCGGTCTTTCGGGCGAAATAATCGGCCCAGAAATTGACGGCTTGTCCACCAAACAGAAATTGCGCTGAGCATCGAGCGAGAAGGGATTGCAGAAATTCCAAATAGCCCTCAATCCCTGACACCCGGTCGCTCACTTGCCAACGACTGAGGAGAGATTTGAGAATCGGCTCTTTTCGAAAAAGTCAGCCGGGAAAATGGAATTCTCGTGCTGGATCACCTCGGGGCTTTCGCCGTTTTCCAAGCGCAGCCGATCCTCGCGGCGGGAGGCCATCTTTTCGGCGGCTCGGCTTTTCAGGTTGATGCTCTTGGGCGGTTTCATCGGGCGGGATCATTGAACCGTTAGCGGTAATGACGGCGAAAGCCTAGCCAAGGCGAGGCGGATTGTCAATTTCCCAGCGGACTCGGACGCTCCGACTTACCCGACAAGATGTGCGCCGAGCGAGGGGCGGGAGGCGAAGATCTGCGGCTTGATGCCGGTCGCCTTTTCATACTCTGCGGCGAGGGTGGCGGCGATTTCCGTGGCCTTGCGGGATTCACAGAGCGTCACGGTGGAGCCGCCGAAGCCGCCGCCGGTCATGCGCGCGCCGATGACGCCGCCCTTGCGGCCGACTTTGCGGGCTATGTCCACCATGATGTCGAGTTCTTTGCAGGAGACCTCGAAGTCATCGCGCAGGGAATCGTGGCTGCCGGCCATGAGTGGGCCGAGGGTTTCGAAATCATTTCTCGCAAGTGCTGCTGCGGCGGAAATGGTCCGGGAAATCTCGCCGACGACGTGGCGGGAGCGGCGGTTGATCGGATCGCCGAGCTTGTCCCAGTTTGCCTGGACGTCGGCGGCGGTGACGTCGCGCCAGGACGACTTGCCGAGGATGGCGAGGCCGTCTTCGGTGTGTTTGCGGCGGGCCGCGTAGCCGCCGTCGGAGAGCTCGTGGTGCACCATCGTGTTCGAGATGAGCACGGTGAGGTCCGGGTTTTCGAAAGGGACGAGCTCGGGCTCGCCGGACTTGCAGTCGATGAGGACGAGGCGGTTCGGCTTGCCGAAGGCGGAGGCGAACTGGTCCATGATGCCGCAGGGGACGTGGGCGAAGTCGTGCTCGGCCTTCTGGCAGAGCAGGGCTTTTTCCCGGGTGTCGAGTACGGTGTCTAGCAGACCTTCGAGAAAAGTGGCGGTGGCGCACTCGAGGGCGGCGGAGGAGGAAAGGCCCGCGCCGCCGGGAACGGAGGAGAGGATGTAGGCGTCGAAACCAGGGATGTGGTGGCCGCGGTCTTGGAAACCGCGGATGACTCCACGGAGGTAGTTTGCCCATTTCGGCTCGGCGGGTTCCTGGCTGACGGTGAGGTCGAGCACGGCGACTTCCTCGCTGATGGCAGAGGTGATGCGGGCTTGGGTGGTGCCGTTCGCACAACCGGCGATGACGATGTAGCGGTCGATGGCGAAGGGCATGACGAAGCCGTCGCAGTAGTCGATGTGCTCGCCGATCAAATTGACCCGGCCCGGTGCGGCGGCGGTGATGGTGGCCGTGGCATCGAGTCTTTGCGCGAGTCCGGCGGCGGCGTCGGTGACGAGGTCACTGAGGTCTGGGTTGATTTGGAGCATGGATTTGGAGGTTAGCTGGGTTCGATAATGGTCGGCGGGTCGATGCGGCGGCGGTAGCTCTCGACCGCTTGGGTCCAGACGTCGTGGATTCCCTCCGCTGGTCTCAACCACACGGCGCGGTGCATCATGAGCATCGCGGGGGAGAGGTAAAGCAGTTCGGAAAGCTCATTTTTCGTAAGCCCGGCCGGTCCCTCGCTGAGGCAGCGCTCGGCGAGTGATTCGTCGGCGGGGGTGATTTCCCCCTGGTCTAGCAGCGAGACGTGCACGCCATTCACATAGGGATCCACGATGGCGGCGACGATTCCGCGGCGGCCTTCAAAGGCGGCGTCGAGCGCAGGATCAATTGCGGCGGTGGCGTTGTCTGCCAGGCGGATGACGGAGGGAGGATTGAGCTCCTCGGGGGTGGCGAGGATTTTGCGCTTCCGCAAGGCGTTGCCGTAGCGGGTGCGGCTGGTCCACACCGAGACGGGCGCGGCAAGCAGCAGGCCGAGCAGGATCGGCGTCATCCAAGCGGCGAAGTAGAAATTGACCGGAACGCCTTTCAGATAGTGTGGCCCGTAGCCGATCCAGAGGGCGATGCCGGTCCAGACAACACCGAGGATCGTCTGCGGAGCGTGGAAGCGGAAGGCGTCACCCCACGAGGTGCCGTCGGTTTCGCGGTTCTGGTTTCCCCAACCGACCGCGCGGCCGAAGATGATGCTAAGCACCATCAAGGTGTGGGCGACCATGATGCAGGGGGCTAGCAGCATGGAAACGATGGTTTCGAAAAATGATCCGATGAGGATCGGAATCGCGCCGCCGAAGGATCTGCGGGTCTTGGAGTGGAGGATGCCGCCGGTGACGGCGAGGATTTTCGGCAGGAAAAGCAGGCCGAAAACCGCTCCGGCGAGGATGATGCTTTGCTGGACACCATTGATGTCGAACCAGCGGGAAGCGAAATTCTCGAAGGGCAAGCGGCTCAGATCACTGGCAGAACGCTCGAAGGCGACCCAAGTGCCGAGCGCGAGGAAGAGGAACCAAATCGGGCTGCCAAGGTAGGCCATGATGCCCATGAAGAGGTGCATGCGGACGGAGAAGGGGAGCTTGCGGGCGAAGATGAGCCACAGGTGCTGGAGGTTTCCCTGGCACCAACGGCGGTCACGGATGAGGTGGTCCACCAGGGTGGGGGGCGCTTCTTCGTAGGTGCCCTCGATGTCCCAGGCGAGCCAGACTTCCCAGCCTTGGGCGACCATCAGTGCGGCTTCCACGAAGTCGTGGCTGAGGATGCGGCCGCCGAAGGGCTCGCGTCCGGGCAGGGCGGGGAGTTCGCAGAATTCGGAAAACGGCTTCATGCGGATGAGCGCGTTGTGCCCCCAGTAGCTGCCGCCGCTGAGCTGCCAGAAATTCAGCCCGCGGATGAAAAGCGGGCCGTAGAGGCGCATGGCGAACTGTTGGAGGCGGGTGAAAACCGAGTTTCCGCGGATGAGTTTCGGCGCGGTTTGGAGGATGCCGAGGCGGGGGTAGGCCTCCATGATGCGCGTCATGGTTACGATGTCGGCGCCGTCCATCAGGCTGTCCGCGTCGAGCACGAGCATTGCTTCATAGCCGCCGCCCCAGGTGCGGACGAAGTCGCCGATGTTGCC
Organism: Luteolibacter sp.; assembly: GCA_051648225.1. Classification (GTDB taxonomy): domain Bacteria; phylum Verrucomicrobiota; class Verrucomicrobiia; order Verrucomicrobiales; family Akkermansiaceae; genus Luteolibacter. The sequence goes on along the minus strand of JBOFET010000041.1, from coordinate 974 downwards.
GGCCTTGCGGTTTTCATTGGTCTTGCGGCGGCGGTAGTAAATGCGCCCGAAGCCCCCGAGCCGGCGGCAAAGATTCGTCCAGGAGGTTTCTTCCATGACCCAGAGATCGAGGTCGCGGGTGTCGCTGAGGATGAAGAAATCGAAAGACTCGATATTTCCGGTGGCTTCGATGGAGCGGTAAATCGCCTCGATGCGAGCGCAGACTTTCACGCTGTCCTCGTTGTAAACCGGAATGACGACGGCGTGGCGCATCGCGAGGGGTCCGGTTTTGCCGTCGGCGAGTTCGCTGATTCTCACGGAGCGCTTGCGGCCTAGCAGCATGTCGAAGGCACCGAAAATCGCGTGGAAGGACCCGAGTGTGAGTAAGCCGTTGAGGATCACAAAGATCGCCAACATCGGGAAGTGGGCTTTTTGAAAGCTCAGCTGCCAGAAGAGGTCTGCCAGCCAGAGACTGGCCAGCAAGTTCACAATCAGCACCGCTCCGAAAAAAATCGTCCGCCTCAGGATCGTCCGGAAACGACCGTAGAACGGCTTGCTTCCGTCGCGCAGGGATGAATCAGGATTTTCCATTAGAACAAGAGGAACCAAATGAGCATGGCGATCATACCGACTAACAGGCCGATGAACATGAGCCGGACGATGGGCCGGCGATCCATGGTCTCCCACCATTGGGCGGCACCGCTGCCGATCGCATTGAGCTCAAGCGGGCGCGGGACCATGGTCAACTGGGCGAAGCGCGGACCGGCGGCGAGGTAGGATTTTTTCATCGCCTCGACGAATTCCGCCGGCCATGGCGCGGGGGTGAGGAAAACGCCTTGCCAATGGCCGGGCATGCCGACGAGCAGGAGTGCGAGGCGGCCGCGGGCGGCGAGGCGGCGGTTTTCCAGCGGCACGTCGAGCACGTCCTGGGTCCATTCCGCGACTTCGGTGAGCGCTTCCTCCATGGCGAGAAAACGCGGGGGTTTTTCCGGTTC
>JBOFET010000040.1:0-6994 GCA_051648225.1 Luteolibacter sp. | reverse complement strand
CTAGTGCGGCCGCGTGCGCGGAGCTGGCCGCTGGCAGGCAGGGTCAGGCTGCTGAGCTGCCAGTTCGGAGTGCTGCCGATGGGCGTGCCGCTGCCAAGCGGTGTCCACGTCGTACCGCCGTCGGTGCTGTGCTCGAATGTAACATGTGAGACTTCGGGGGAGCTGCCGCTACGGCTCCAGATGAACTGGGTTGCGTGAGGTGCGTTTAAAGCCTGAATCGCGGGATTATTGAGTAGCCGGGCGAACCGATTGCGCACGATGCCGTTCACGGCGCTGAAGGCGCCTACGAGGAGAATCCTGCCGTCCGCCTGCAACATCGCGCCAAGGACGGCGTTATTTGCATTGGGATCGAAGCCAGCGTCGACTGCGCCAGTGTCATTCACCCTCGCGATAGATTTGCGCGCGGTCCCGCCCACGGTGGTGAAGTAGCCCCCGAGCAGAATCCTGCCGTCCGCCTGCACCGTTATGTTGTAAACCCAGCTGTTGGCATTGGGATTGAATCCCGCGTTGAGCGCTCCATTGGCATCGACCCGCGCGATTCGGTTGCGATTGGTCAGGTCCACGCTGGTGAAGAGACCCCCGATTAAAATCCTACCGTCCGCCTGCGCCGCTACGCATAATACCTCGTCGTTTACATTGGGAGTGAAACCCGCGTCGAGCGCACCAGCAGCATTCACCCGCGCAATGCGGCTGCGCGCGGTTCCGCCCACTTTGGAGAAGCGGCCTCCGAGCAGGATTCTGCCGTCCGACTGCACAACCACGCTAGACACTCCGCTGTCCGCATTGGGATTGAAGTCTGCGTCGAGCGCGCCAGCGGCATTTACCCGCGCGATGCGGTTGCGGGTGGTCCCGGCCACGCTGGTGAAGTCTCCCCCGAAAAGAATCCCGCCGTCCGCCTGTAGCGCCACGCCTACGACGGAGCCGTTCGCATCGGGATTGAAGCCCGCGTCGAGCGCGCCAGCGGCATTCACCCGCGCAATGCGGTTGCGCGTGGTTCCGCCCACGCTGGTGAAGTCTCCCCCGAGTAGAATCCCACCGTCCGCCTGCACCGCCACGCAGAGGACGGTGCCGATCACGTTGGGATTGAAGCCCGCGTCGAGCGTGCCATCGGCATTGAGCCGGGCGATGTTGTTGCGCGGCTGGCCCAGCACCGAGGTGAATGTCCCTGCGATGATCGTTTTCCCGTCCGGCTGCACGGCCGAGGTATAGACGTAGTCGCCGATGATCGAGGGATTGAGCGAATCGAGATCTCCCGGCACTGGCGCGACCACGGTTGCCACTTGCACGGCGGCCCCGCTGGACAGGCCATTGGTGGTGACGACCGCATTCAGCGCGCCGAGTGTGACCCCGGAGAGACTGCTCACCGTGAGCGAGGTCGCCGTTGCCGCCGTTACCGTGCCCGTCCCCGCAGGGATGAAGGTCACGCTATTATTTCCAGGCGTGGCGCTGAAGCCGGTGCCTGTGATTTTTATCGTCGTCACCGTAATACGCAGGTCCGCCGTGGAGAGCGACACCGTCGGCACGTAGGTGAAGAGGCCCGTGCCTAGGCCGCCGGGGGTCATCACCACCACATTCACCGCGCCCAGCGCGTGGGCGGGAGTCGTTGCGATCAAGGTCGTATCATTGATTACCGATAAAGTCGTCGCCGCCGTGCCGTCGAAGGTTACCAGCGTCGCTCCGGTCAGGTCCGTGCCGGTGATCGTCACACTGGTGCCGCCAATTGTACTACCGCTGGAAGGAGAGATGTTCGTTACTGTTGGGGCGGGTGCCAGAGGCAGGCTGGCAATGAACTCCACCAACGAAGAACTGCCATTGTGCTCGCCGCAGGAAGCGCGTCCGCGGGCACGGATCTGGCCTGCGGCCGGAAGGGGCATGCCGGTGAGTTGCCAACTGGAGGTGGTGCCGATGCGTGTGCCGCCGCCCAGCGATGTCCATGTTGTGCCGCCGTCGATGCTGTGCTCGAAAGTAACTTGCGAGACTTCGGGGGAACTGCCGCTGCGACTCCAGATCATCCGGGTCGAGTCCGGTGTGCTTAGGGCCTGAGTCGCGGGGTAGTTGAGAAGCCGGGCGAAAAGGTTTCGCGCGGTCCCACCTATGGTGTCAAAGCGCCCCCCTGTCAGAATCCTACCGTCTGCCTGCAATGCCACTCCAAAGACCCCAATGCTCGCATCTGGATTGAAGGCTGCGTCCAGAGTGCCAGCGCCATCTACACGCGCGAGCCTGTTGCGAGCGACTCCGCCCACCGTGGTGAGCCAGCCCCCAAGCACGATCCTGCCGTCCGCTTGCACCACGGAGCTATAGACTCCGTCATCTCGAGTTCGGACGTTGGTGCCCGCATTCGGATTGAAGGCCGCGTCCAGAGCACCAGTCGCGGCCACCCGCGCAAAACGGTTGCGCGAAGTGCCGCTCACCGTGGTGAAATGGCCACCGAACAAAATCCGACCGTCCGCCTGCTCCGCGATGCAAGATACCTCGTCGTTCGCATTGGGATTGAAGCCCGCGTCGAGTGTGCCCACAGCATCCACCCGCGCGATGCGGTTACGGGTGATCCCGCCCACGCTGGTGAAAAGACCGCCCAGCAGAACTCGATCATCCGCCTGCACTGCCACACAAAAGACGGTCTGGTTCGCGTCCGGATTAAAACCTGGGTCGAGCGCGCCCGTCGCATCGATCCGCGCGATGCGGTTGCGTAATCCCGCTCACACTGGTGAAGTTGCCTCCGAGCAGAATTCTACCGTCCGCCTGCACCGCCATACTCCAGACGGCGTTATTCGCATCCGGATTGAAGCCCAGGTCGAGAGCGCCTGTGGCATCCACCCGAGCCATGCGATTGCGGGTAACACCTCCCACACTGGTAAACACGCCCCCGAGCAGAATCCTGCCGTCCGCCTGCACCGCTACGCAATGGACAGCATTGTTCACATTTGGATTGAAGCCCGTGTCCAGCGTTCCGTCGGCATTGAGCCGAGCGATGTTGTTGCGCGGCTGACCGAGCACGGAGCTGAAGCCTCCGGCGATGATGATCTTGCCGTCCGGCTGGGTGACCGAGGCCGAGACGCGGCTGCCCACGACCGATGCATTGAGCGGATCCAGACTTCCCGGTGCGCCTTGAGCCAGGACGACATTATGGGCGAGAAACCCCGCCAGCACTGCGGCGCAAAGGGTGTGGATCAATGCTTTCATGGGTTTGAAATGACTCGGTCAGACATTTGTTGCTCAAAAGAAGATGGCCGTTTCAGATCAAGAGGGAAGCTTCAAGATGGAGCGCCTCTGCGGTTTTCCTGATGTGGGCGGTATCGGCGGTGACCGCACGCTTGCCTTTGACGATTTCATTGATACGGCGGGGCGGGATACCAATGTCCTTGGCCACGCGGTATTCGGACAGGCCGAGCGGGAGCAGGAAATCCTCGCGAAGGACTTCGCCGGGATGGATGGGAGCGTGTGTATTCATGGCGGTGATTCAGTGGTAATCGACGATTTCGATCTGATGCGGTCCATCTTCCTTCCAGCAGAAACAGATGCGCCACTGGTCGTTGATTCGGATGTCTGGCTCGGGACGCGCCAGCCCCGTTTCATACCCGGCTGAGACAGCCGGGACACTTTTGTCTAAGCCTCGATGCCGTGCTTGGTGCGGAGGCGTTCGATCTCTTCGGAGAGCGCGCCCCAGCGGGAGTAGCTGACTTCTAACGACTTCGCGAGCTTGTCCACGGCGTTGGTGACTTCGCGTAGTTTGCCGGGGTTGTTGCTGACTTCCTCGCTGGAGAGTTGCGCGGTGAGCGTGGCTTGTGCGGCTTCGAGCTCCGCGATCTTGGCTTCGAGGGCGGTGAATTCAGTCTCTAACGGCTTGAGGACCTTGGAGCGGATTTCGCGCTGCTCGGCTTCGATACGGCGTTGTTCCTTGCGGTTGACACCGGGGACGGATTGGCGGGACGAGCCGTTGTTAGTGGCGGGGGCTCCAAGCGTCGCCAATTTGGGAATGCCCTTTTTCGCGGCTTCGTCCTCGGCGGATTTTTCGAGGTAGTAAGTGATGTTGCCGGCGTAGAGGACCGGTTGCTCGCCGGGGCGGAATTCGAGGGTCTTGGTGACGAGGGCGTCGAGGAACTGCCGATTGTGGGAAACGATCATCACGCTGCCGGGATAGTCGATGAGCGCGCGCTGGAGCACGTCCTGCGATTGCATGTCGAGGTGGTTCGTCGGCTCGTCGAGGATGAGGAAATTCGCGGGGCGCAACAGCATGCAGACGAGGGCGACACGGGAGCGCTCACCACCGGATAGAACGCCGATTTTCTTGAAGACGTCGTCACCGCTGAAAAGGAAGCAGCCCAACACGCTCCGAGCCTGAGGCATGCTCTCGCGAGACGCGGCAGCTTCGACGGTTTCGAGCACGGTGAGGTTCGGATCGAGTTCGTCGGCGTGGTTCTGGGAGAAGAACGAGGTGGCGACCTTGTGGCCGAAGGAGTGGGTGCCGGCATCGGGTTCTTCCTGCGCGGTGATGAGGCGGCAGAAGGTGGATTTGCCCGCACCGTTCGGGCCGACGATGGCGAATTTCTCGCCCTTGTTGATTTCGAAATCGAAGCCGTTGAAGATGTTGAGTGCGCCATAGGATTTCGAAACGGCTTCGAGTTTCGCCACAGTGTGACCGGAGTTCGGCGGCGGCGGGAACTTGAAATTCATCACCGCGTCGTCGCGCTCGGGCTGCGGGATGCGCTCGATTTTGGCGAGCATTTTGATGCGTGACTGGACGAGCGTCGCCTTGTTCGCCGAGGCGCGGAAGCGGTCGATGAAGCGCTGGATCTCGCCGATCTCGCGTTGTTGGGCTTCGTATTGCTTGAGCTGGATTTCCTTCCGCAGGACGGACTCGCGTTCGAAGTAGGAGAAATTTCCGGCATACTCCTCGGCGCGTCCGTGAGCAAAGGCGATGGTGCGGGTGCAGAGCGTGTCGAGCAGCGCGCGGTCGTGGGAAATGAGCAGGATCGCGCCGGGGTAGTTGACCAGATAGTTCTCGACCCAGATCTGGGTGCCGATGTCGAGGTGGTTCGTCGGCTCGTCGAGCAGCAGGACTTCCGGTTCTTGGAGGAACAGCTTGGCCATGGCGATGCGCATCTGCCAGCCGCCGGAGAACTCGGAGCAATCCCGGGTGAAATCTTTCTGTTGGAAACCGAGGCCTTTGAGCACGGACTCGATACGCGGCTTCATGCGGGCCGGGTCCGTGGCGTCGAGCTGGAGTTCAAGCTCGCCGATTTCCTCTAGCAAATCCCCATAAGGCGACGAGCGGGGGTCGAGCTTTTCGAGTTCTTGGGACAGGCGATCGATTTTTTCGCGCAAGGCCATTGTTTCGCCGAAAGCGGATTCCGTTTCCTGCCACAGCGTGCGGCCTTTCACGTGGATGCCCTCCTGCGGCAGGTAGCCGATGCGCGTGCCCTTCGGCGCGTGGATCATGCCGGAGGTCGGGCGGATGAGTCCCGCCACGCATTTCATGAGCGTGGATTTTCCAGCACCATTGTGCCCGGCGAAGGCGATGCGCTCGCGCGACTGAACGGAGAAGGCAAGGTCGTTGAAAAGGACGCGAGCGCCGAATTCAACGCGGAGTGACTGGACGGAAATCATCGGGCGCGGAAGATGCACGCCACGGGAGCGGGGTCAAGTCTCGGGGGATGAGGGAGTCGGCCGTGGATGGGGCAGCAAGCACGAGTGTCCAGGAGAGCTTGTTTGCCGCCTTTTTGAAGGTCGCAAATGGCAAATCGTTGGAGATGTGGAGAAGGAACCAGTCAATTAACCGTCAATTAAGATTCTTGAGGTTAGTTTGCTGATTTTAAATGAGTTACGATTATGTGAGTTCTTTGTGAGAGAGTCCCAGTCAAATAACGGTCAATTAAGATCTTCAGCGCGGTTGTGTGTCCGGGTGCCGACTGAAGTTCAAAAATGCCCAGCTGTTCAAATAGGGAATCGAGAGAATTCAGGGAGTTCCAGTCAAATAAGGTTCATGATTTTTTCATCTGATTTTCAAGGAGTTGTGTTCTTGGTGAGAACTTGGAAGGGGCATCCAGTCAATTAACCGTCAATTAAGATTCCGAAGGAGTCCTAGGCCCAAAATGGCACGTGCTTGGCGTATTTTTTTCCTTGAGAGGCATCTTCCGGTTTGATGAAGCCGTCTTTGGTAGCATCGGCAATGATTCGTGAAGCCATGGACTTGTTCGGTTCGGCAATACCAAGCCTCTCCCGGAGGCTGGAATTGTTCATCGGGTTCCTTTCCACGTAGCGAAGGCAGGCATGCAAATAGCAGGCCCGGGTCCTGTCCTTGCGATCCATTTCACGCAACGGTCGTTGGGAGAAAAGCACGACGCGGGTGGAATCCGTGGAAACTTCGAAAAGAGGAGCGGGCAGTTGGTAAAACTCTGTTTCATAAACGACTTTGTCCACGCCTGAACCCCGTTCTTCACAAACGCCAATGCGGCGCATGAAAGATGCCAAGGCTTCGTTGCGTGAGCGGGGAGGGTTGTCGAGAAACCTGTCCGTGTTCACCAATGGCAGCCCGGGATTGGTCACTTCGATCCGGTCGGCGAAAATCTCGATCATCGGCCCGGACCCGGTTACGGAGAAGTTCTGATGGATGATGGCATTGGCCACCAGCTCGCGGATGGCGAGTTCCGGGTACATTGGGACTTCTTTGCGGAGAGCCTGGCCAATGACCTCGTTTCGTGGCACCAGTGAGTTTATGAATTCGATGAGTCCGGCGAATCCCGATGCATAGCCCTTGCGCCCGGATTGTTCCCGGATGGTTTTAAACCGGTTCTTCCCGGAGTAGATGATCACCCGCACCGCCTTGCGCGAAAGGGAGCGGAAGGCATCCAGGTCCTTAGAACCTGTTTAAAGTCTTCTGAGGAGGAGCGAGATGAAGGCGAGACGGATCATGGCGAGGGATGAGGCGAGCTTTCGTTCACAGTTTTTCCAAAGCCGACGGCACTTCTCCAACCACGAGATGCTGCGCTCCACC
>JBOFET010000039.1:0-2148 GCA_051648225.1 Luteolibacter sp. | reverse complement strand
CTCGCCTTTGCCAAATCAAAGCGGAGTCATCCTCACACTCAGTGGTCTCGCTCAGGCAGACTATCATACGTTGGATCTCACCGGAATCATGGACCTTGCCGGAGATGGTGTCGCCTCCGGCACCGGTGCGACCTTCCTCAATCTGCCATCCTCGCCGCCCGAGTTCGTTCTCGGCCTCAATGCGGGTGGCTCTAACTTCACCGATTCTTCGGGAAATCTCTACATCGCCGATACCACTCCAGCAGGCATTCCCGCGCCAGTGAGTGTTCTGGTGGATTTCAACGGCACAAACAACCAAGATGCAGCAAATCAAGGCCATTTCATCGTTGGAGATTCGAACGTCGATCCATCCGCTCCTATCAATCTCGTCACCGTTGCAAACCCGGCGGCACCGATCGCACTCACCGGAACCAACATCACCGGGGTAACGTTCACCAATACCGGAGCCAACGGTCTGTTCGGAACGAACAACGGAGGCTTCATCGATAATGTTCCACTGCTGAGTGCCTATCTCTTCGAGCAATCGGTGGACGGTTCTACCGCCACCATCGCCGGACTCGGTGGCATCCCGGCTGGCACCCCCATGACGCTCACCCTTTGGGGCACCGGTGATACCCCGAACTCCGACACTCGATACACTGTCCAACACAACGGCATCACCGTCGGCACCGCTGCCACCGACTATGATGCGATCGGGACTCCCGCGAACACCGCAGTCGCACGGGTGAAGTTCACCTTCAACAAGGTCGCCTTGGCGGACACCATCACCATCGTGTGGGGTAAAGCCAGCACGGACACCGCTGGATTCGGAGCCTTTTCCCTCACCGCGCTCAATGGACCGAATGGTACCACCGCCGCTTACTTCAACCGGGGCTCGGCCTTTCCCACTACGCCAATCGCAAACAATATCGTCAATACGGTTGTTGATACTCTCTATCAGACTGAACGATGGAGTTCGGATGCTGCCGGCTTCGGCTACACCATCCCGCTGTCCAATGGCAGCTACCAAGTTCTGCTGCGCTTTGCCGAGATCAACTTCAGTTCCGCAGGTTCCCGAATTTTCAACGCGCAAGTCGAAGGGAGCGCCAATCTTTTCAATCCAAATCTGGATGTCTTTGCAGCGAGTGGCGGGCAGTATCACGCCTTCGACCGGGTGGTGGAAAATGTCGCCGTCAACGATGGAGCGCTTAACGTCAACCTCTTGAAAGGCTCCGCCAACAACCCGAAAATCTCAGCCATCGGCGTCTTCAGAAACACGGGAACCACCTCCATTCCCAATCCATCCTTCTCTAACTACCTGACCCAACAGACCGGCGCGAATTTCAACGCGGCTTCAGACATCGACAAGGATGGCCTCTCCGCCCTGCTTGAATACGCTCTCGGCGGTAGTGAGACGACTCACGACGTCCTCAAGCTTCCCAAGCTCACCCTGCTGCCAAACGGGGATTTCGAACTCGTCTTTGATCGCCCCTCGGGCCTCCCCGACGTCAACTACGCCGTCCAAGCATCCAACAACCTCAGCACCTGGGTTCCAATCAGCCCTGGAAACTCGGTCGGTTCACCTAGCGGAGGAAACGAACAGGTCCGCTTCCAAGGTTTGATTTCCGCCGCTCAGGCAGCAGCTCTCGCGATCGAGCCATCCACTTACTTCCGTTTGGTCGTTTCTCTCAAACCGATCACTCCTTAGCCAGCCTAGCGCCGTGCCGGATGGGGCGATGATTCCCGAGCCACAGGCTTGACGCGGCGGGGGGATCGGGGAATCTCGCGACCCATTGGCACTGACCGCTGACATTTCATCGTTTCTCGGGGATTCCCGCTGGAAAGATCGCTTCGACGACGAGATCCTCGCCGGTGCGAATTCACTGGTGGGAAAGGTGCGGGACTTGCGCATCGAGGAAACGGCACCGGGATCGGTTAGTCTGATAGGGACCGTGGCCAAGGACGAGACGGAGGTGAATCTCTGGCAGTCCGGCGGCGGGTGGGAGTTTGAGACGTTCTGCTCGTGCGAGGTCGGAAATTTCTGTCATCACGCGGCGGCAGTTCTCACGAAGGCGGCGAAGGAGCGCGCCCCATCCCGCTTGCAGGGCAGGGGAATCGCCGGGGCGGTCGCGGCGTCGCTGCCGAGCGCGCGGGAGCTGATGAAGGATC
>JBOFET010000038.1:0-1078 GCA_051648225.1 Luteolibacter sp. | reverse complement strand
GTGAAGAGGGATGGATTGAGGATTGAGGATTTTAGATTTTTGAAGGGAATTTACGACTTGAGGGGATTAAATGCGTGGCCCTTTGCCCATGGCTTGGTGAGAAGTGCTTGGTCGAGGGTGGCCAACTTGAGTCCGTGGCGGATGGCAAGGCGGACGAGGTGGGCGTCGGTGGTGTCCTTGTAGTTGGATTCCGGTGAATCCGTGGCACTCAGGTCATCTGCGAGAAAACGGTGGGCTGGCCGCGCCAGAAGGCTAGTGAGGGAATGTTGGGTATCTTCCCAAGTGGCGGAACAGCCGGGGCTGAGACTGACACGCAGGAATCCGAGTTCCACGATGGCGGTGGTGTGAAATTCCGGTTGGGCTTCGAGCCAAACGCGTGCCGCCTCATGCTCGGGATGGGTGATCCAGCGGCTGGCGAGCAGAAGATTGACATCGAGTAGCCAGCTCACAGGGATTCATCAAGGAGTTGGCGGACGCGTTCAGGTGTCATGAGTGGTGCTCCCTGGGGTGCTTGGAGCAAGCAATCGGGGCCGATCTGGATTGGACGCGCATGACTGCGTGGACGGCGGGCTTTAGGAGACAAGGAGCGCACGAGTTTTTCCCTTTCCGCAGGTGGCAGGTTTTTGGCTGCGGTTTCGATTTCTGTGAATGATTTCATGGTCGAACCGTAGCCTGAGCAGGGTGGGCGGGCAATGTTGTTTATGGGTGATGGAAGTTGGCGACAATAAGGTCGGCTCTCCTTACGGGGTGGGCGGGGTGACAGGCTTGTCCCCGGCGCTGGCTCCGCCGCGGGGTGGGAACTCGTCGAGGAGGTAGCGGTTGCGGGCGACGAGGGTGGCTTCGTCTTTGGCGGCCTTGGCGGTGGGGTGGGCGCGGCGGGCGGCGTTCTGGATGCTGAGGCACATTTTGTAGAGGGCGTCGGCGGCGAGGTTGCGGGCTTTGGTGAAGCCTTTTTTCTGGTCCTTGGCGGCTTCGTGCTCGGTATCGCCGCCGTCGAGGAGGTCGATGGCAGCACCGAGGGCGGTGGTGTCCTCGTCCAGCCAGCCGTGGTCGTCGAGGGCATCCGCATGGAGGAGGC
>JBOFET010000037.1:0-3988 GCA_051648225.1 Luteolibacter sp. | reverse complement strand
TGAAGCCGACGCGGAGGTATTGGGTGACGAGCCGGTCGCGCCGATAGATGAGCTGGTGGCCTGGCTGGCCGTTGACGTGGTCCACGCTGAAGCGCTTGACCCAGTCGCTTTCCCAGTCCGGTTTGTGGAAGCGCTTGATGGTGAAAACGAGGTCGCGCACGGAGGAAGGGCTGGTGTTGATCCAAGCGTTGTATTCCGGCGTGTAGTTTGGATTGTGGGTGAGCAGCCGGATGACGGAACCGAGCGAGCGCTCGGGACTGAGCAGGGGACGTCCGGGTTTGTTAGGATCGAGCGGTTGGGAGTAGCGGTTAGAGAAGTCGCGGCCGATGATTGTCATGGCGGCGGCGACGTCGTGTTTGAAATCGCCGACCATCACGGAGGCGGTGATCATGGCATCGGAGAGGGATTTGGAGATTTCGGATTTTCCGCCGCCGGAGACGGTGCAGGGTTTGTGGCAGAACGTGCCTTCCGCAGAGGTTCCGATGAGCCGCCAGCGCTGGCCAGCGGTGGGTTTCACCATCTCGACCTTGTAGCCGGAGGGGAGGACGTAGGTGATTCCGGGCTGGAGCGGGATTTCTTGTTTCGCGCCGCCATGGTTCCAAGTGACTGCCTGATGGTGGAGATCGATGTGCACATCCTCAGGCACGTAGTAGATGTCTGGATATTCTTTGTCGATGCCGTAGCCGGATGGCTGGAGGTCGAAAATTTCGCCGTAGCGGCTGGCGAGATCTGAAAACTTGTGATCGACTGGCCGCGAGTAATCGCTGAGCGAGAAGCTCTCGCCAAGATCGAAGCTGGGGAATGCGATGGCTCCTCCGGCGTGCTCCTCCTCGGCATTTCCGAAGAGGTTGGCCGCGTAGCTGAGCTGGGTCTTCACCTCCTTTTTGCAATATCCGTAATAGTTGTCTGCGATGAGGGTGACGATAATTCCGCGCTTGTCGCGGCAGGTGATCTTGAAGGCACCGCCGTCGTTGTAGAGCTCGTCGGGTGAGGTCCAGCACATGCCTTCCGCCTTTTGTCGCTCGGTGGCATCGGCGATGTTAGGCAGGCCGAGGTCTTTCTTGTTAGATGTGACGAGGTGGGGTGCGAGGATGACGCAGCCGGTGTGGCCCGACCAATGTGCGGCATCGAGGCGGGCGTCGTTTTCCGGGAGGAAGGGATCTCCGGCGTTGCCGAAAATGCTCTCCACGAAGTCGAGGTTGCTGACGAGATTTCCCGGCGCGAAGAAGCGGGTTTCCATGGATTTTTCCGGCGTGACTCCCGAGACTTCCGGCGTGACGACGGGGCGCAACAGCAAGGAGACGAAGACTTTTGCCGGGTTCTCACTGGTCCCGGTGAAGGGCAGTGTCATGATTTCCGGCGGTGGATTGAGCGCGTGTTTCAGCAAGCGTGCGAAGACGGCTTTCGGCACGGATTTTTTATCCGCTGGAATCGGCAGACCGCCCTCGGCGACGTGGAAGACGCCTTCCGTCGTCCGGCGGTCGCTGGCGGGGTTGTGGCAGACGCCTTGGTGGACGCGGAAGGAGCTGAGGATCGAGGATTTGAACTCATCCTTGTCCGGTGGTAGCGAGAGCATCCGGGCGATGCCGTGGCGCTCGGCCACCAGCGGGGTGGCGGGCAAAAGGTGCATGCCGCCGGGGAAGACCTCGGCGATGATTTCTTCTCCCAGATAGTCGCGGAGATAGGTGTCGATGGAGGCGTCCGCCGGGCAAAGGTAGTCGGAGAGAAGCCGAGATTTCTCCTGGAAATTCGCAATGAGCGAGCGGCCGAGATCGAGAAACGGGTAATCCGCCTCGTCACCGACGATGGGGTAACCTCGTGCGGCCAGCTTGAGATTCACGAATTCCCGGAGGCGGTTTTCCTCGGCGGGGGAAGCGATCGCAGGGCCGTTTTTGGTGAAACCGATTTTATCTTTGAGGTGGGGCATGGTGGGTCGCGGACGCTTGGTGAGGTCGCACGGACCATAAACAAGGATCACGCCGGACCGGAAGATCTACCTTCTGGGAAAATGGGGCGCTGATCGTGCGGGTGGCGGACGATGGAGGAAACGACAGCAAGGTCGTTGCACCTCACACCAGCTCTGCGGCGATGGGATCGACCAATGCACGACCGTGATGAATGAGGATGAATTGGCCTCCCTGGATGCGAGCGAGGCCTTCTTCCGCTAGGTTTTCTGCCCGGGCAAGGGCGTCCGGGCTGAGGAGTGCGAGCGGGATGCCATCGCGAGTGCGCAGGCCCAGGGCGATGCGCTCGAGGCGGCGGGCTTCGGCGTCGAGGGTCTCGGACTCAGACAAGGCGTGGCCGATGGCTTGGACCTGGGAGACGTAGCGGGCGGTGTCGGGAAGGTTTTTCCAACGGATGCCCTCCAAGGTCGAGACCGCAGACGGACCGAGGCCGAGGTAATCCTCGCCGCGCCAGTAGCCTTGGTTGTGCGTGGAGTGGTGGCCTGGGCGGGCGTAGTTGGACGTCTCGTAGTGATCGAATCCGGCGGCGGTGAGTAATTCGTCCGCCAAGTGGAAGAACTCGGCGTCGTGATCCTCGTTCTCACGCATTTCGCCACGGCGGAGGGATTCGAAAAACGCAGTGTCCTCCTCGTAGGTGAGATTATAGGCGGAGATGTGGTCGGGATGGAGGGAAACGGCGTGTTCTAACGTTTTCTGCCAGTCGCCCTTGGACTGGCCGGGGATGGAGAACATGAGGTCGATGTTGATCGATGGGATACCTGCCTCACGAAGGATGCCGACGGATTCGCTGGCCTGCGCGACCGAGTGCTCGCGGCCCAGGATTTCCAAGACATGCGGGGTGAATGACTGGATCCCTAACGAAACGCGGGTGACGCCGAGGTCGCGGAAGAGCCGCGCCTTGACGGCATCGAAGGTGGCGGGGTTCGCTTCGAGAGTGACTTCGGCGAGTTTGGAAAAATCGAGGGTTTCGTGGAGCGCGTTGAAAAGCCGGGTGAGGTGGCCGGGGGAGAGCATGCTCGGGGTGCCGCCGCCGAGGTAAAGGGTGCGGGGATTTTGCGTAATCCGGGATTTCGCTTCGGCGGCGAGCGCATCAATGAAGCTGCCGATGGGAGTGTCGCCGGGTGTGTGTTTGTAAAACGAGCAATAAGGGCAGACTCGGTGGCAAAAGGGGATGTGGAGGTAGAGAAGCAAAGCGGTGGTGAATGGATGTGTCCCTTCGGACTGCTCCGACATGTCGGAGCTTTCAGACTGGCCGACATGTCGGCCAGTGAAAAGCTGGAACATGTCCCAGCAGTCCGATACCACTAGAAACCCTGGACCCGGGAAACATAACGTCTCACCGCATCCCGCATGATCCCGGCGAGGTCTGCCTCGGGCTTCGCAAAGGGCGGGACAAACCACGGATAGGAACCCAGCAGATCCGTGACAACCGCCACTTCCCCATCACAAGTGCCGCTTCCACAACCGATGCCGATGGTGGGCACGCGGAGTGCGGCTGAGAGCTGCCGGGCGGTTTCCGGGACGATGGATTCAAAAACGATGGCGAACACACCGGCTTCCATGATGGCCTCGGCTCCCTCGCGAAGGGCCTCGGCCTGCTCAGGGGTTCTGCCCTTTTTGCGGTAGCCACCTTCTTCGATGACGCGCTGGGGTAGCATGCCAAGGTGGCCCATGACCGGGATGCCCGCTTGGGTGATCGCCCGGATTTTTTCCGCTTGGCGGATGCCGCCCTCAAGCTTCACCGCTTCCGCTCCGGCGGCGACCAGGCGGCGGGCGGTTTCCAGCGCTTGTTCCGGTGAGTCGTAGCTGTGGATCGGCAAATCTCCGACGACTAGGGCTCGCGGAGTAGCGCGGGCCACGGCGGAGACGTGGTGGAGCATGTGATCCAGCGTGACGTGGGTGGTGTCTGGAAAACCGAGGACCACCATCCCGAGCGAATCACCGACCAGCAGGACATCCACGCCGCCCTCGTCGAGTAAGCGGGCAGTCGGATAATCGTAAGCGGTCAGGACCGTGATCGGGCG
>JBOFET010000036.1:0-1360 GCA_051648225.1 Luteolibacter sp. | reverse complement strand
CCCTCGTGGCTTTCATCATCTCGGTGGTAGCCGGAGCCCGCCGCCTCGCCCATACCGACTGGCTTCGAGCGGACAAGGCCCTCCACGCCCTGCTTGGTATCGAGCGATTCCCCGGCACCGACACCGTGCGCAACCTCTTCCTGCGCTTTCGCCAAGGCCACATTGAAGAGTTCTGGCGTCCGCTTTGGAAATGGTTGTTAGCACTCTCCTGGCCCGTGCCTCCAGAAGGCTTCAGCCTCGATCTGGACAGCACCGTCTTCCAGCGCAGTGGCAGCCAGGAAGGAGCCAGACGCGGCTACAACCCCTCGCGCCCCGGACGTAACAGCCATCATCCACTCCTCGCTTTCCTAGCAGAAGCACCGCTCGTTCTGCACGCGTGGTTGCGCTGTGGAAATACTGGCAGCGCCCGGGGAGCCGCGGCATTCCTGGCGGAAGCGTTCGCACTGATGCCCGCCCACTGGAAGCTGCGCACCGTGCGGGCCGATTCAGGATTTTTCGAAAACGCCCTGCTCACTTTCCTCGAAGCGCGCGGGATTCCCTACATCGTCGTCGCCCGCCTGACCCAGACGGTGAAACGCAAGGCCGCCGGCCTCGCCACCTGGACCCCCATCGATGGCAACTACGCTTGGGCGCGCTTCACCCTGCAACTTCAAGGCTGGTCCGCCCCACGCGAATTTTTCGCCATCCGCGAGCGCATCCGTGAAAACAAAAGCGCTGTCGGGCGACGGCTCATCGATGTGGATGGTTACACCTTCCGGGTCTTCGTGACTAACCGCCAGGGCGATGGAGCCGAACTCTGGCGCGACTACAACCAACGCGCCTGCTGTGAACAGCACATCGAAGAACTCAAAAACGATCTCCAAGCAGACGGCTTCTGCATGAAGAACTTCTACGCTACCGAGAGCGCGTTCCTGAGCGTGTGCTTCACCTACAATCTCCTCAGTCTTTACCAACACGCCAGCACCCCGGACCAGCGCAGCAAGGCGGGCTTCAAGCGGCCCGTCACGCTCCGATCCGCCGTCTTCATCGGCGGGGCGGTATTGGGCAAGCGCAGCCGCACCCCGGTGCTCTACATCGCCGAAAGTTGGGGCGGTCTGAACAAGCATAAGCCGCTTATCGACAACATTTTGCAATGGCCTGGATCCACTTCGCCGAAGTTGCCGCCAGAGCCACCCGGAGACGGGATGACAGACGGGGCCTCAGCGGCAAAAACGTGCGCCGCTTAGCCGGAAATCATCCAACTTCGGATTTCGGGTTGAAATCCGGTAAACTTGCGTATCCTCTTCACATTCATGAAAGTCCAAGCCTCCACCACCCTCGCACGGGCGCTTCTTACGCTCGCCATTTTCGGCACGTCCCT
>JBOFET010000035.1:0-10890 GCA_051648225.1 Luteolibacter sp. | reverse complement strand
CACTGCCAACATTGCCGCAGTGGTCGCTACAATCTTTGCGAAAACATGCGCTACTTCGGCTCCGCAAGCTGTGATCCACATCTCGACGGTGGCTTCGCGGAATTTGTCGCCGTGCCAGCGCGCAACTGCCACCTCATGCCCGACACGATGACTTGGGGCGAAGCCGCGATGCTCGAGCCGTTGTCAGTCGCACTCCACGCCACCCAACGTGCCGGAAATCTAGCAGGCGCATCCGTTTACGTCGCGGGCGGCGGGGCCATCGGCCAACTCATCGCTCTCGCCGCCCGGGCCTTCGGCGCAGCACAAGTGACGCTTGGCGACCCAGCAGAATTTCCGCGCCGCTTCGCAATCGAGCAGGGAGCCGATGCAGCGATCAATCCTGCCGATGCCGATTCGGACCAAAATTTCGACATCGTCTTTGAAGCTGCAGGTTCCACCCACGCGCTCATCCACGGGCTGAAGGCCGTCCGTCGGGGCGGCATCATCGTGCAAGTCGGCACGCTGCCACCGGAAGTGCCGATCCCAGCGAATCTCATCATGTCCAAAGAACTCACCGTCACCGGATCATTCCGTTTCGCCCACGTTTTTCCCATGGCGCTGCAGTTCGCTGCGAGTCGGCGCATCAACGTCGCGCCGCTCATTTCGCGGACGTTTCCATTCGACGAAACTCCGCAAGCGATGGCACTCGCCGTCTCCAAACAGGGAGTCATCAAAATCCAGATTGAGTCATGAAAACCAAGCCACTCGGGCGCACCGGCCTTCACGTTTCCACACTCAGCTTCGGAGCCTCATCGCTCGGCGGAGTCTTTCACCCGGTGGATGAATCGGATGCCATCCGCGCAGTACACACCGCCCTCGATCTCGGTATCAATTACTTCGACGTCGCCCCGGCTTACGGCGGCACCCGCTCGGAAACCGTGCTCGGCAAGGCGCTGCACGGCATCCCGCGCGACCGCTATGTGCTTTCCACCAAGATCGGCAAATACACCAACCCGGAAACGTATGGCGACGACACGCTCGACTACTCACGCGGGCGCACGCGGCGGTCCATCGAGGAAAGCGCGGCCCGGCTCGGCACGGACTACTTCGACATCATCCACATCCACGACATCGAGTATCAGGACCGGCGGCACACCGAGTGGGCGCTCACCGAAGGCTTCGAGGCGGTCTCCGAACTGAAACGGGAGGGTCGGATCGGTGCGGTGAGCTTCGGCATCTATCCGATGGATCTGTGGCTCCGCATTCTCGGAACGCTGCCGGTGGACGCCGGGCTGGTTCACAATCACTACTGCCTGAACGACACCCGGATGTTAGAGCTGCTGCCTATTGCCACGGAAAAAGGGGTCGGCTTGATCAATGCCTCGCCATTCGCCAGCGGTTTACTGACGGCTCGCGGACCTGCGGACTGGCATCCTGCCAGCCCGGAGCAGCGCGCCGTTTTCCGTCAGGCCGCTGACTTCTGTGCCGCGCAGGGCACGGACATTTCCACGCTCGCGCTCCAATTTTCGTGCCAGCACCCGGACATCGCGACGACGATGTTCAGCAGCGCCAACGCGGATTCCGTGAAGCGCAATGTTGCCTTGGCCGCTGAGCCGTATGACCCCGAGCTGGTCGCGCAAGTCCAACAGATTCTCAAACCCGTAACCCGGATCGACTGGTTCTCATGAAAATCGACTCCCATCAGCACTTTTGGAACTACACCGCCCACGCCGAGGACTATGTCTGGATGAGTGAAGAGTATGGTGCCCTGCGCCGCGACTTCCTGCCCGGCGATCTCGCGCCGATTCTCACGGAAATGGGCTTCGACGGCACTGTGGCGGTACAAGCGCGTGAGATGCTGGCAGAAACGGATTTCCTGCTCGATCTGGCCGGGCGCACTCCGTGGATGCTTGGTGTGGTCGGCTGGATCGACCTTTGTGCGGCCGATGCCGAACCCTTGATCGAGCGATACGCCGCGCATCCCATGCTCAAGGGCCTGCGGCTGCTGATTCATGATCGGCCCGATCCCGAGTTTGCCGTTTCTCCCGAACACCTGCGCGGCATCGGCTGGCTGGAGCGGAACGGTCTCACCTATGATCTGCTGCTCAAGCCACCGCATCTCCGCCCGGCGACGCGGTTGGTGGATCAGTTTCCCGATCAGAAATTCGTCGTGGATCACCTCGCAAAACCCGACATTTCCCGCAGCGGATTTTCGCCATGGGCCGAGGACCTCCACGAGCTGGCGCGCCGCCCGCATGTGTTCTGCAAGGTCTCCGGCATGGTCACGGAAGCGGATTGGGCGACATGGACGCCTGCGAAACTCGCACCTTACCTCGACGTTGCGTTAGAAGCATTCGGTCCAGCGCGCCTGATGATCGGCTCCGACTGGCCGGTATGCACCTGTGCGGCGAGTTACCAGCGCACGATGCAAGCCACGATCGACTGGACTGCAAGCCTGAGCACCAGCGAGCAGGCCGCGATCCTGGGTGGAAATTGTGCGCGCTTTTACGACCTGGAACCGCCCGTTAGAAGATACGGCATGGTCATCGGTCTGCGCGATGAATGCGAGGCGGAATACCGCAGCCTGCATGAGGGGCCCGGCGTGCGGGATCTCTTGCACGACGCGAACATCCGCAATTTCAACATCTTCCTGCAGCGTCTGCCGGACGGGAAACTCTACGAATTTGGCTACTACGAATACCGTGGCGAGGATTACGCGGGCGACATGGCCCGGCTCCACGCGCATCCACGGCATGTCGAGTGGCTGAAGCTTTGCGATCCCATGCAGCTTCCTCTCCCGGGAGAAGATTCGTGGAAACCGATGGACCCGGTCTATTTCAACGCGTGATGCGCCACCGACTGCCAGTGCTGTGGCACTTTCCATTTTCCGACTTTTGCGGTCACGGATCTGGTGCATGATGTGGCGTAATGAAACGCATCAACCGACTTGCTACCGCCCTATTCCTCGCCACCTCCCTCCTCTCCGCCGCTGCCCCTGCGGATGAAGCGGCCAAGAAGCGGATTCTGTTCGTCCTCACCAGCCACGACAAAAAGGGCAACACCGGCAAGCCTACCGGTTTCTTTCTAAGCGAAGTGACCCACCCGCACCATGTGCTGACGGAGGCCGGTTTCACGATCGACTATGTCAGCCCCAAAGGCGGCAAGGCACCGATCGATGGCAAGGATCTGAGCGACCCGATCAACAAGTCCTTCATGGAAAACCCCGAAAACGTCAAAGCCATCGAGAACACAATGCGCCCGGAAGCCGTGAAGCCTGCGGAATATGCCGCGATCTTTTACGCAGGGGGGCACGGCACCATGTGGGACTTCGCGGACGATGCCGGACTGGCACGCATCGGCGGAGCCATTTATGACGGCGGAGGAGTCGTCGGCGCGGTCTGTCACGGACCCGCCGGACTGGTGAACATCAAGCTGGCAGACGGCAACTACCTCGTGGCGGGAAAAAACGTCGCAGCCTTCACCAACGAGGAAGAGGCAGCGGTGGAACTGGAAAAGATCGTGCCGTTCCTCCTCCAGGACAAACTCATTTCCCGCGGAGCCAAGCACCAGGCCGCACCGAAATTCGAAGCGAAAGTCGTCGTGGATGGGCGCCTCGTCACCGGGCAAAACCCTGCCTCCGCCACCGGCGTGGGTGAGGAAATGGTCAAGCTTCTCAAATAGACTGTTTCTCTAACTGTAAACTACGAGTTGGGATCGAACCATCATGTGGTTTCAGTTTCGATCAACGCGGGTGATATCTCATGTTGAACTGGTCCACCCACCGTCCGCCGATTGTTCAACGGTTTGCGACGTTCTTGTTTCTTTTTCGAATCGGCCCGTGAGCTGCTCACCATCACTCCCGTTGAGCTTGGGCGAATGGTCGTCCGGGTTGATTCATTCCCCCACAAAATTATGAAATATAGATTGTCTCAAACGCTTGTGATCCCGGCCGTCGCCACTTTACTCCTCACATCTCCCGCAGCTCTTGCAGTGACGGTGCTCTACTCGACGAACTTCAATTCTCCAACTTACTCGGATGGCGGCCTCATCGGGCAAGATAGCTGGGTGATCACAGGCACATCCGTTGTGAGTCCGATCGCGGTCGCGAACACAGCTGTCAATGGCACCGTCACCCTCACCACGACCGGGCAAGATGTGCGCCGCGCTTTCACGGCTCGGACATCGGACAGCGTTTTCCTGAAAGCTGATATTACAGTTGGAACCGCACAGGCTACAGGTGACTACTTCATTCACCTCGGAGACAACGGAGCTAATAATTTCTATGCCCGCACTTATATCAGGTCCTCCGGTGCCGGATTTCAAATGGCATTGGGAACAAGCTCGGGAACGCCTGTGACTTATGGAGCGGACGTTCTCTCGTTTTCCACAACCTATACCATTCTAGTGCGCTATGACTTTGTGGTTGGAACTGCCAATGACACAGGTGCGCTCTTCGTCAACCCCACCACCGCAGATGGGTCGGGCGATACGGCTTATGTGGCGGCTACACTCACTGGCACGGATGCCACGACGATTTCATCCGTCAGCCTGCGCCAAGGAACCGCCGCATCTGCGCCGGGAGGTGTGGTGATCGACAACATTTCTGTTTCGTTCATCCCCGAGCCATCCACTGCGGTTCTCGGTGCTCTCGGACTTACCGTCCTCCTCCGGCGTCGGCGGTCGTGATTTCTCACAATCCCCCCTCGAAGAAGCTCGGCTGTCCGCAGACTGCCGGGTTTTTTTGGTTTTGGTCACCACGGATTCTGTGAAAGTGATTCTCACAGATCCCAGACGGGACGCTTGTGGGACCATCAACGGCGCCTGTCGGATTGCTGCATTTGCTGGCGTGCGGATTCGGACAGACCGCTGTTTTCTACCCAAGTGAGCCAGCCGTTAGGATCCCGCCGGTGGTAGGCGCGACCGGCTTGGGTGAGTGAACTTTCGCGCAGCGCGGGATCGCGGATTTCCTGCGCCCACTGGATGGCCAGCTGCGGATTCTGCCAGGCGTAGCCGGTCGCGAAGCCGCTGATCGAGGAATCGCGCTGCGCCGAGAGCGGCATCTTGGTGAGGTATTCACCGGCGGCTGCCGGGTCGCTGTCCTCCCAATCGCTGAACGCCGAGCGAAGTCCTGCGGCTTGCCCGCTACTTGAGGGCAGGGTTTCCAGCCAGCCGACTGCTGCCACCGGATTGTTCTGTGCCCAGCCTCTGCCGGTCTGCTCGATCGCGCTGGCGGCATACTCTTCATTGGCGAATCCACTTACCCAGCGAGCGGCAGCTTCGGGGTTCGTGCGGACGTAGGCGTTTGCCACGCGGCCCATCGCGGCACTTTTCATCGGGCCGGCGGGCAGTGATTCGGTCCACCGCGAGGCGGCCTCCGGTCCCTCGGCTCGCAAGGTCTCGTTTGTGACCAGCCCGATCAAATTCGCCGCCTGCCCGTTTCCGTCGCGGGCGAGTTGGAGCACGTAGTCGGTCGCGAGGGCGCGGTTGTTGTCGGCGAGTCCTTCGACCACACTGGCGATGAGTTCCTCCCGCTGGCCTTGGAGCGCGGTGGGTAAATTGTCGAGAAGTGCGAGGGCGGCCGTGGGATTCGCCGCCGCCCAGCCGGTCATGGTAGCTGCCAGATCGCGCTCGGGACTGTTGGAAGCGCTTTCAAAGGCGGCTTTCCCATCAAGCGCGCCCCAGGCATAGTGGAAATCCCGCATCTGGTCGGGTGCCGCACCGATGGCGATCATTTGCTCCCGCATGCTGGAGGCGTTTTCCGGCGTCATGGACTCGAGCAGCTTGGAGAAGGCAAGGCGGCGCATGATCGGATTCGGATCGCGGAGTGCCTGGTTGAGAAGAGATTCGGAGCCGCCATCTGCTAGACCGAAGAGCCGGCCGAGGGCACTGTTCTGGGATGCGTCGGTGGCGCGTTTCTCCCGACGCGAGGTGGAACCTGCCGTTTCATCCCCGTCGCTTCGGGACGCCCGCTGGGATTTCAGCGCGGCTGCGGCTTCGTCGTCATTCGCGGACGTTGCAGGGGCGCTGATTTTCCACCCCACTCCGAAACTAAACAAAGCGGCGACAGCCCATAACCCGTGGATTTTCAATGTCGGTTTCATCGTGAACTTTCGGCAACGTGCTTCAATGCCATGAACTTTCAATAGACGACTTGCCCAATCGAAAGGATGGGGGAATGGTTGCGGCCCGTGACTGTAGTTACTTTCACTTATCAACTATCATGAAAGCATCGTCTTGGATTGCATCGCTCGCACTCATCGGAGTGGTCGCCGCCGCCGGCTTGGGGCTGGCGGCTTGGAAGAAGTCCGACATCAAGTCGGCAGCCGATGAAGCTGCGATGATGCCGGAACCGATGGAGGCAATCACCGTGCGGACCGCCCGCACCATGGAGCACCGCCGGACGACCAACGCCGTCGGCACCGTGCTCGCGCTACGCTCGGTGGTGTTGCAAAACGAGCTGCCAGGAGTCGTCACAGAAGTCGATCTCACCCCGGGCAAGATTGTCGAAAAAGATGCCGAGCTGGTCGTGCTCGATCACTCGGTCGAGCAGGCCGAGCTGAAAGCACAGGAAGCCGAGGCGGCTCTGGCAGAAGCGACCCTGCGGCGCGTCAGGAAGCTCGACATCAGCAACGCGACGTCCAAGCAGGAGGTCGATCAAGCACAGGCCGAATACGATGTCGCGCTCGCGCAAATGGAGCGGACTAAGGCGATGATCGCCCGCAAGATCATCCGCGCGCCCTTCCGCGCCCGCATCGGAATTTCCAACCTCCATCCCGGGCAATATCTGCTAGAGGGAATCGAATTAACCACCCTGCAGGGAGTGGATGATGCGGTGCACGTCGATTTCACCGTCACCCAGAACGTCGGCCTCGGACTCCGTGAGGGAGACGTGGTCGAGGTGCTCGGGGCGAATCCCGATGCCCCGGTGAAAGCCACCATCACCGCCCTGGACGCACTGATCAATCCCACCACCCGCAATGCGAAAATCCGGGCCAGAGTCGAGGACGCCCGCACGCTTCCACCGCCGGGAGCCTCGGTCCAGGTGCGCGTGCCCATCGGCAAGGCCCGTGAGGTCGTCGCCGTGCCGGTGAGCGCGCTGCGCCGGGGACCGGATGGCGACCATGTCTTCGTGATCACCCCGGATGCGAAAGGTGCCTCGCGTGCCTCGATGCGACTGGTGAAAAGCAGCATGGTCATGGGAGATGAAGTGCTCATCGAAAGCGGGTTGCAAGCCGGTGAAGCGGTGGCCGCATCCGGCTCTTTCAAGCTGAGGGATGGCGTGCTCGTCGCCGATGCCGCCCAAGCTCCACCAGGGAAATAATTTCGCACCCGAGACCCCATGCGCTCCTTTACTGATATTTTCATCAAGCACCCGGTGCTGGCCATCGTGGTCAATCTGGTGATCGTGCTCGTCGGCTGGCGCTCTATCGGCTCGCTGCCGGTGCAGCAGTTTCCCAAGCTCGAGAGTTCGTCGGTGGTGGTCACCACCGTCTATTACGGTGCCAGCGCCGAGACAGTGCGCGGCTTCCTCACCACGCCGATCGAACGCGTCGTCTCCCAGATCGGCGGAGTTGATCACGTGGAATCTAGCAGCCGCGCCGGTGTCAGCACGGTGACGGTGCGGCTGAAGCTCAACCACGACACCACCGCCGCGCTCGCGGAAATCAGCGCACGGCTCCAGCAGGTCCGCGCAGAGCTACCTCCGGATGCGCAGCCGCCGATGGTCGAGATCCAGCGCGCAGACCGGCCTTACGCGACGTTTTATCTCAGCTTCACCTCGTCCGAGCGAAACATCGCCGCAGTGACCGACTGGCTCTCGCGCTCGCTCCAGCCGCAGTTCGCGACTCTGCCGGGCATCCAGCGCGTGACCGTCGAGGGCGGCAGGCCCATCGCAATGCGGGTGTGGATCGATCCCGAGCGCCTCGCCGCGCTCAATCTAACGCCCGGCGATGTCCAGTCCGCCCTGCGCCGGAACAACTACCTCGCCGCCGTCGGCCGGACCAAGGGAAACCTGGTGGAAGTGAACCTGCTCGCGAACACCGACCTGCGCTCCACGGACGATTTTGAAAAACTCATCGTCGTCGAGCGGGACGGTGCCATCGTCCGCCTCACGGATGTGGCCGACGTAGAACTCGGCGCGGAAGAGCCGGATCTCATCGCCAAGTACAACCAGAAGGAAGCCGTCTATCTCGGCGTCTGGCCGTTGGTCGGTTCTAACGAGATCGACGTTGCCAAGGCGCTCGAAGCGGAGATGGAGCGGATCCGGCCGACCTTGCCGAAGGACATCGAGATGCACCTCGCCTATGATGGCACGATGTTCATGCGGGAAGCGCTCAAGGAAATCAGCAAGACGCTGGCAGAGACCATTCTCATCGTCGGGCTGGCGGTTTTCATTTTCATGGGTTCCATCCGCACCGCGCTGGTGCCGTTGATCGCCATGCCCATCTCGCTGATCGGCACGGCGGCCATCATGCTGGCCTGCGGTTTCAGCCTGAATCTTCTCACCATCCTCGCCATCGTGCTATCCGTCGGTCTAGTGGTGGATGACGCCATCGTGGTGGTGGAAAACATCGAGCGCCACGTGCGCGAGGGGAAATCGCGCATCGAAGCGGCATTGATCGGAGCGCGGGAATTGAAGGGGCCGGTGATCGCCATGACCATCACGCTGGCGGCGGTTTACGCACCGATCGGTTTCCAGGGCGGACTCACCGGCTCGTTGTTCCTCGAGTTCGCCATCACGCTGGCGGCGGCGGTGGTGGTTTCCGGTTTTGTCGCGCTCACGCTCTCGCCAGTGATGAGCTCGCGATTTATCCACCCGAATGGCAAGGAAGGCCGCTTCACACGCTTCGTGAACCGGGTCTTCGACCGGGTGAAAGCCGGGTATGCAGTGCTGCTAGACATCGCCCTGCAAATCCGCTGGGTCATCGTGGGCGTCGCTGCCCTGGTGATGCTCGCCGCCTATCCGTTTTACATGATGTCCTCGACCGAGCTCGCACCGTTAGAAGACCAGAGCCACATCAGTCTCTTCCTCGACACCTCGCCGGACTCCACGATCGAGGCGGTCAATCGCGAATCCATGGAGCTGGTGAAAAACGTCACCGCCTTCCCCGAGACGAATTTCATGTGGTCCCTCACGGCGGGATGGGGCGGCTTCGGCGGGATGGCCTTGAAGCCCTGGGGTGAGCGTGACCGGAGCACCGAGGAAATTTACGGCGAGGTCTTCGGCGCGGTGTCCCAGGTGCCGGGGCTGCGGGTTTTCCCGCGCCTGGATCCCTCGCTGCCTTCGTCCGGCAATTACGACGTCGAGTTGATTCTCCAGACGGACGGCCCGGTCGAGCCGCTGATGGAGATCGCGCAGAAGGTCATCGATGCGGGATTTCAAAGCGGCAAATTTCTCTACGTGGACAGCGATTTGAAAATCGACCGGCCCGAGGCGCGGGTGATGATCGACCGCGAGCGCCTCGCCGATCTCGGACTCGACCTCGCCGGCGTGGGGCAGGAACTCGGCACCTTGTTAGGCGGAGCTTACGTGAACCGCTTCAACTACTTCGACCGCAGCTACAAGGTCATTCCGCAGCTCGGCGACCGCGACCGCTCGGCCGTCGGGCCCTTGCTCGACCTCAAGATCAAAACGCCGGAGGGCGATCTCGTGCCGGTCTCCACCTTCACCAGTCTGGAGGCCACCACCTCGCCGCGGACGCTGAACCGTTTCCAGCAGCGCAACTCGGTCAAAATCTTCGGTGGCGTCCAACCGGGCGTCACGAAAGAGGCTGGACTCCGCGTGTTAGAAGATGCTGCGAGGAAATTCAGTCCGCCCGGGGTCACGCTCGACCACGCCGGCGAGTCACGCCAGATTCGCAAGGAAGGCTCCGCGCTGGTGGTCACGCTCGGCTTCGCCGTGGTGCTGATCTATCTGGTACTAGCCGCGCAGTTTCACAGCTTCCGGGATCCACTTATCATCCTTCTCGGGTCGGTGCCGCTGGCGATTTCCGGAGCCTTGGTCTTCACCTTCATGGGCTTCACGACCATCAACATCTACTCGCAAGTCGGGCTGATCACGCTGGTCGGTCTGGTGGCAAAAAACGGCATCCTGATCGTCGAGTTTGCCAATGAACTCCAAGCCAAAGGCCTCGAAAAAGTCGCTGCTCTCCGCGAGGCCTCGCAGACACGCTTGCGTCCGGTACTGATGACCACGGCGGCGACCGTCTTCGGCCACGCGCCGCTGATTTTCGTCACCGGAGCCGGAGCGGAAGCCCGCAACAGCATCGGGATCGTGCTCGTGGCGGGAATGATCGTCGGGACCTTGTTCACGCTCTTCGTGGTGCCTGCCTTCTACTCGATCATCGCCGCCAAGCACCAACCACACGAGGAGACCAGTGACGAGGCAACCGGGGAATGGGTGTCGAACTGATCGCCAGACGGCCACGCGTGAGAGGAATTGTGATTAAAATGTACTTGCAGGCCCCCGCCGAATGACATGGATTGCGGACATCCACTCCAGTGGATGGAGACGTAGAAATCTCATAACAGGCGGTCGGCATCGACCGCAACGATGCCGCCAAACCGACCGAAAGGCCGGGGGGGCGGCGGCGCATGTCCAAGCTGCTCTCTACGGGGAAAGGCCAAAGGCCGTTGCGGTCGTCCTGTTACGACTTTCTAACTCCCCGTCCACCAGGAAGGAATCCACCAACCTTCCCCATGAAACCAATCCTACTCGTTTTCCTGGCCGTAATGGCCATCCATCTACCCGTCCTCTCCCAGGACGCCGAAGGTCCTTCTTCGACAGAAACCTTCATTCCTGAATCTTTAGAAATCCCGGCCTTCACGCCACCGCCTCCCTTTGTTCCGAAGGAACCACTCCCGGACGCTGAGACCACCATCGTGATTCGCAACCAAGATGGGGAGGCTGCC
>JBOFET010000034.1:0-5637 GCA_051648225.1 Luteolibacter sp. | reverse complement strand
GAGCGCGGCCAGGTCTTGTGCCCAGTAGTGCTCGGCTCCCGTGAGGGTGGCGATCTTCTGGAGCGTGGGCAAATCGAACTCCTGGTAGGGGAACCGCATGATTGACGGGTCCACGCGGCCCTCGGTGGTGCCGATCGCCACGGTGTAGATCTTGATGCCGAGCGTCTTGGCGTGCTCGGCGGCTTCCAGCGGGGAAATCTTCCCGGAATTGCTGGCCCCGTCGGTGATGAGCACGATGATTTTGCTCTTCGCATCCCGCGCTTCGAGGCGCACTGAGGCGGCGGCGAGGGCCGAGCCGATGGCAGTGCCTTGCTCCTTGATGGTGCCCATGTCGTTGCGGTCGTTGAGGCGCAGTTCGTTGAGGGATCTGCGCAGCCACTGGTGGTCGAGCGTGATCGGGCTGGCGTCCCGCGGGCGCCCGGCGAAGGCGACCAAGCCCATCCGGTCCTCCGGGCGGCGGCTGATGAAATCATCGACCACTTTTTTCGCCACATCGATGCGGCGCGCCCGCATGCCCTGGTCCACGAAGTCGTCGATGTCCATCGAGAGCGAGACGTCGAAGGCGATCATGATGTCGATGCCGCTGGCCGAGCGGCTTTGGTATTCGTTCCGCCAGACCGGGCGGGCCATCGCGAGGATGGCGCAAAAAAGGGCGAAAAACGTGAGCGGAAGGCTCACACTCCAGGCCACGCGCCGGACCCGTCTTCCCAGACTGACGAGCACCGAGAGATTCGGGAAAACCACGGCGGCGTCCGACCCTTTTCCCCGGCGCAGAGCGAGCAAAAGCAAGGCGGGCACCAGCAGGAATAGCCAGCCCGGCTGGGCAAAACGGAAGTGTTCGAGAAAACCGCTCATGCCCGGAATCCGTGGTGGAGGGTTTCCAGCAGATCGCGGGACTCGGCGGTGATGTTGACGGCTTCCACGTCGTGAGGCACGGCCGCATACTTCAGCGCGGCAAGTCGGGCGAAGCCACGCCCTGCGGCTGCGCGGGCTTCCTCGGAAAAGTCCTTCAGCGCCTCATGCCGGGAAATCGTTTCTTCCTGCGTCTCGAACAAAGCCGGGTCACCCGCTGCGGTGGAGAGGTATTTACGAACGATCAGCGAGGATTGGATGGCGGCGTCCCGGCCCGGCACATGGCCGATCTGGTCGAGCGCCGCCGTGGCTTCCTGAAATGCGCGGGTGCGGAGCACGCCGGGATCCGTCTTCGGCTGCTTCTTCTTTTTGAGTAAAAAAACCGCCATCAGGATCAAAATCAGTAAAGCAGGAATGACGAGCATCCAAGTCTCCAACGGTGAATCCGGGACCAGCGCCTCGGGCGAGGGAGGCTCTTGGAGTTCGAAGGTTCCGGCATTTTCGTTCATCGTGATTTTATCCGGAGCGCCTGCGGCTGCGTTTTTTCAGGAGCCGGTGCAGGGCGGCCAGCGTGTCGCCGTCGGTGGATAAGTCCGCCGCGTCGATTCCATGTTTCTTAAAAATCGCCGCCACGCCCTCTTGCTGTCTTCGTGTGAGCTTCGCGTAGCCCATGCGCAGGTTCGAATTGGAGGTATTCACCAGCGTTTCAAATCCCGTCTCCGGGTCGATCATCACGACCTTCCCCGCCTTCGGCAGCGTGGTTTCGAGTGGGTCCATCACGCGCAGGGCGATGGTTTCGTGCTTCTTCGCCAGCTTGCCGAGCGGCTTCTCCAGCGGGTCGGAGAAAAAGTCGGAGATCAGGAAAACCACCGATTTCCGGCGCAGCGTGCGGACGAGGAAATCGCACGCCTCCGCCACGGAAGTGCCAGGTTGCCCAGGTTTGGCGACGAGGATTTCCCGGATCATCCGCAGCAGGTGACGGCTGCCTTTTTCCGCCGGAATGAAAAGGATCGGTTCGTGCGCGAAGATCAGCAGGCCCACCTTGTCGCCGTTGTGCAGCGCGCTGAATCCCAGGACAGCTGCCGTCTCTGCGGCGATCTCGCGTTTGCTCAGCGAGACGCTGCCATAGTCCGCCGAGCCGGAGACATCCACGGCGATGATCACGGAAAGCTCGCGCTCTTCGCGGAATTTCCGGACGAACGGCGCGTTCATCCGCGCGGTCACGTTCCAGTCGATGAAGCGCACCTCGTCGCCGTGCTGGTATTCACGGAAGTCATCGAAATCCAATCCCTGCCCGCGGAATGAAGACAGATACTCGCCGGAAAACGACTCCCGCACCAGCCGCCGGGCCTTGAGCTCCAGCTTGCGCACCCGCGCCATCATTTCGTCGATCTGTTCGTCCGTCAGCATGCTTCGAATCTGAAATCTGAAATTTGAAATCTCAAATCCTCAAGGCACCGCCACCTTGTTCATGATCCGCTCAATCACCGAGTCGGTCGTCATTTCCTCGGCCTCGGCCTCGTAGGTCAGGAGAATCCGGTGGCGGAGCACGTCGAGCGCCATGTCCTTCACATCCTGCGGGGTGACAAACGCGCGGCCCTGCATGAAGGCGCGGGCGCGGGCGGTCAGCGCGAGATTGATGGTGCCCCGTGGCGAGGCTCCAGAGCGGACGAGGTTTTTCAAAGGCGCATCCACCAGCGCCGGGAAGCGCGTAGTGTGAATAATTTGGACGATGTATTTCCGGATCGCCGGGTCGATGTAAACCTCGTTCACCAACTCGCGCGAGGCGGCGACTTGCTCAGGCGTGGCCACCGTCTTCGTCTGATAGGGCGGGGTGGAGGTCGCCATTTTATCCAGGATTTCCAGCTCCTCGTCCTTGCTCGGGTAGCCCACGGTCACCTTGAGCAGGAAGCGGTCGAGCTGCGCTTCCGGCAGCTGGTAAGTACCTTCTTGGTCGATGGGGTTCTGCGTAGCCAGCACCAGGAACGGCTTGGGCAGGGGATAAGAGCGGTCGCCGAGCGTGACTTGGCGCTCCTGCATCGCCTCCAGCAGGGCGGACTGGACCTTGGCCGGGGCGCGGTTGATCTCGTCGGCGAGGATGAGGTTGTTGAAAATCGGCCCCAGCTTCGGCTCGAACTTCGTCTCCTGCGGGTGATAGACCATCGTGCCCACCAAGTCGGCCGGCAGCAGATCCGGGGTGAATTGGAAGCGGGCGAAAGTCGCGTGCAGCGAGCCGGAAAGCGCCTTCACCGCGAGGGTCTTCGCCAGTCCAGGCACGCCTTCGAGCAGGATGTGGCCATTGCAAAGCAGTCCGATGAGCAGCCGGTCCACCAGTCGCTCCTGGCCGACGAGCACCTGCGCCATTTCACCCTTCACCGCCTGGATCCAACCGCTCGTCTCCTCGATCCGCTCTTGCAAGTTTTCTGTAGTCATCGATTTCTGCGCGCAGTGTGTCACGCTGGCGGCCCTGTGCAACCGACAATGCGCCGAAAATCAGGGGGAACCCATGATTTTGGGGACCGGAAGGCTTCGAGCATGGGTGCCCCGAAAATTTCAATGACTGGGCTTTCCCATCAGCAACGGAGCCACCTCGTCGCGGATAAATTCCTTTTTCACGTTATCGAAGTGGCGCCCCTTGTCTCCGTCCTTCCGAAAGTCCTTGGAGTAGGGGATGGTGACAATCTTGTCCGCGTAGAGCTTGCGTGTGGCGGCGGAGGCACCCTCGGGCAGGACGAATCCCTTGATGCCCGCGCCGGGGTCGTCGAATTTGCGGTCGGCAGTGCCAGAGAGCGGCATGAGCTTGCTGAGCATCCGGTCGTTAGGAGAGGTGAAAATGTAAAGCTTGTTCTCCACCCGCTTGAGCGCCTCCGTGAGGTCGTAATCATGGCTGATGGAGGTGCCTAGCAATACCACGTAATCCACCGGTGTCGTCTCAGGAAGCACTTCAAGTGCGAAGATGGCTTCGGCCGTGCCTGCGGAAAATCCGAGCAAATCCACCGGCTTGCCGGGATGGCTTTTCTGATAGAACCGGATCTTCGCCGCTCCTTCCGCAGCCTTTTCCCGCTTGTAGGCGACGCTGGCATTCTGGTCCGCGATCAGCCCCCTGCCGGTTTCCCAGGAGACCATTTCCCCCGCTCCCTTGTAGCCGGCTTCCAGCATGCCTTCCACCACGCCCTCCGCATAGTTCGACTTCTTCGTGCCGCCGCCAGCTCCGTCGAAGTAGAAGACACAGCCACGAGTCAGCCGCTCCTTGCGGTCCGCCTGCTGTTGGCCGTTCCAGGTGGATTTGGAGGCGCATCCGACCGACAGGGCGATGGACGTGAGGCCGAGGACGACCATCAAGGGTTGGAAAGCTTTGGAGTAGTTCATCGAGTTTGGCGTTGTTGGGAGATTGCGGTATGCACAGAAGATCGGGCAGGGAGAAGCATGATATTCACTGGACGACGATCCAAACGGTCTGACCCTGATAGGTGGCTGCGCGGTAATAGACGCCACTCACATAGCGGCAAGTATAACCGCGGTAGGCGACGGTGGCGTAGCCGGCAGGCACGGCGCGGTAGTAGCCGTAGGGCAGGGCTCCGACACCAGGTGCGCCGACGCCCACACCAGCGACTCCGACGCGGCCAACACCCGCGGGAGTGGCGACCCGCACGGCACCAGCTCCTACGCCGCCCACTCCGTAACCGGGTCTAACACCCGCACCGGCACCACCGATTCCACGGCCTAGATCCCTTGCGATGGCCGGATCCGTTACGAGGGTTAGAATGCCCAGGGCGAGGGCTGGAATGCGGGAGCATGACTTTAGGGATTGGATGCGAAGAGTTGGATGGATTTTCATGGTGATATTTAAGTTATGGATGATGAAGTTCAGCGGATTTTGGCTTTGGCATCAGCGAGGGAAATCATGGGGATCTCCTCAGCACCGGAGCGCGGTTGGAACTGGAAGGTGGAGGCGCTCAATGTCGGATTCATGTCCCAAGTGAGGAAATCCACATCCATCAACGGTTCGCCTCCTTCGGAATTTTTCGCGGTGGCCTTGAGGCGGCGGGGCAGGGAGTCCGCCACGCCGAGCCATAGCTCTGCGTCGGCTGCCGTGCCATGCAGGCTGATCCGGTGACAGGGGACGGCTTTCCCGTTTTCACGGACCGAACCCCTGCCGAGATAAGAAACTCCGGTCACGCGGTGTTTGATGTCCTGATAGGGATCGCTGACGATGAACTCGGCGAGCGGTGGCTGGAAGCCATAGATTTTCTCCAGACTGGCGGGGATCTGGTTCAAGGATCCCCCGAGCGGGGTTTTCGAGTACAGGTTGTTCTCCTCGTCCACCACAGTGAAGGTTTTCCCGTCGAAGGTCATCGAGCGGAGGCCGGATCTTCCGCTGACCTTGACGGCCAGTTTGTCGGGTCTTGCGACGGCGACATCGAGGTTCGTTTTGGTGGGTTGGTGTAGCTTTTTCGTAGTGTCGTTTGAAATCGTCCGGCTTGCGGTCAGGCGATAGGACTTAGCGGAAGCTAGGGATGTGGACATGGATTTCAGCAAGGCATCCGGGCTTGGCGGGGTGCCGGGGTCGGGTGGCAAGGTAGTAAAACGGGACGCACAACTGGAAGCCAGAAGTGCGGTGGCGATGGCGAGGAATGCTGGTTTTTTCATGGTGTCTGGCTTCGGGTAATCTTGCTAGAAATTTGTAACAATTAATGAATGGAGTCTAGATGACTGGCAACATCATCATCCGCACCACAGCGAATGCAAAGAGCGTAACAGCAAAAGCGAGGGAGGCCCAACGCA
>JBOFET010000033.1:0-4481 GCA_051648225.1 Luteolibacter sp. | reverse complement strand
AGATGAATGGGCATGGGATCTGAAAGTTGGGTGCTGGCGATGTGGGCGGATGATGCCGCCCACATCGCGCCGGGATGAATCAATGCGCGGCTTTGCCGGTGACCACTTGTGGAGACTTCGCGGACTGCGGTGCCTTGTGTACCATCGTGTAGGCATACTCCACGCCCGCGCCATAGGCTCCGGCCTGCTGCTTGAGGATGCCCATGAGGTTGTCGTAATGCTCTCGGTTTTTCCAATCGCGTTGGAATTCCAGCAGCGCGGCGATGGTAGTGAGACGTGTGGCTCCGGCCTGAACCATACGGCTGACCGCCGCTTCATAGGCCGCCGGCGAGGTGGCACCGCAGCAATCATCCACGATATAGATATGATAACCCGCACCGATCATTTCGATGGTCGGCCAAGTCACGCAGACCTCCGTCCACAGGCCGGTCATGATGATGTTCTTGCGTCCTGTGGCCTCGATGGCTTTGCGGAATCCCTCGTCGTCCCAGGAGTTCATGCTGGTGCGCTCAATGACGGACTGGCCCGGGAACACATCGAGCAGCTGGGGCCAGATGTATCCGGAAAAACTCTCCGTTTCCACCGCGGTGAGCACGGCGGGCACGTTGAATTCCTTCGCCACCCTGGCAAGCAGCGTGACGTTGTTGATGAGCTGGGCGCGATCAATGTTAGCCACGCCGAAGGTCATCTGCGGCTGGTGGTCGATGAAGACAACGACGGAGTCTTCCGCTGTGTAGAGTTTGTGATAGTGGTTCATTTTCTTGGTGTTGTTAGGGGTAGGTTCGAGGAAGAGTGGCGGGGATTTCAACTGCGGATGAAGTCGAGGAGGTCAGCATTGAGCTTGTCCTTGTGGGTGTCCGGCAGGCCGTGGGGCGCGCCGGGATAGACGATGAGTTTCGAGTTGCTGACCAGCTTGGCCGAGGCGCGCCCGGATGCATCGATGGGCACCACCTGGTCGTCATCGCCGTGAATGATCAGGGTGGGCACGTCGATTTTTCCGAGGTCGCCGGTGAAGTCGGTTTCCGAGAATGCCTTGATGCATTCGAAGGTGTTGATATGTCCGGCCATCATTCCCTGAAGCCACCAGGAATCGATCAGTCCCTGGGATGGGGTCGCACCGGGACGGTTGAAACCGAAGAACGGACCGCTCGGAATATCGCGGAATAACTGTGCCCGGTTGGCCAGAAGGGCTGTTCGGAAACCGTCAAAGACTTCGATGGGCAGGCCGCCGGGATTGGCAGCCGTTTTCACCATGATGGGAGGCACGGCGGATACGAGGACCGCCTTCGTCACGCGGCCCGATCCGTGGCGGCCGAGATAGCGTGCCACTTCCCCACCGCCAGTGGAGAAGCCTATGAGCACCGCGTCCTTCACGTCGAGGTGGTCGAGAAGCGCCGCCAGATCGTCGGCATAAGTATCCATCTCGTTTCCGTGGGATGGTTGGTCGGAGCGGCCGTGGCCGCGCCGGTCGTGGGCGATGCAGCGGAACCCCCGGCTTGCGAGGAAAAACATCTGGGATTCCCAGCTGTCGGAGTTGAGGGGCCATCCGTGGCAGAAGACAACGGGCTGACCCTTGCCCCAGTCTTTGTAATAGATGCGTGTTCCGTCCTTGGTGGTGATGGTGCTCATGGTTTGTTTGGAGTGGTTGTGGTTTGTGGGGATTGGGGGAGAAAGGGGAGAGGCGCTCGCAGGAAGGGCCATGGCGGCCACGCCGCCCACTACGCCACGGGCGAGAAAACGGCGCCGGCTGATGGTGGCTTCAGGCGAGGCGCGCAGCAGGATCGGAATCCGAGGTTCCGTATTCATGATGCTTCGAACCTATTGGAAAGGCGCTGAAGTGACCACGGATCAATGGACGGAAACTCCGCTCCTACCTTCGAAGGAGGTGGACGGAAACGAGATCCCGGATTCTAACGGAGAAGCCCCTTGCGTTCGGCCACGGCGATGGCCTCGGTACGGCTGATTACGTTGAGCTTACGGAAAAGCGCCTGCACGTGGCTCTTTACGGTGACTTCGGAAATGAACAGCTTCGTACCGATGAGTTTGTTAGGCAGGCCCTTTGCCAGCAGGCGGAGCACATCGAGTTCACGCGGGGACAATTCCTCGCCACTGAGACGCTCCGCAAGTTTCACCGCGATCGCGGGCGGAACCACTTTTTTCCCGGCGTGGACTTCACGGATGCAGCGGAAGAACTCGTCGCGATGTACGTCCTTGAGCAAATAGGATTTCGCGCCAGCGCGGATGCTCCTATAGATGTCCTCGTCGCCGTCGAAGGTGGTCAACACGATGATCCGCGCGCCGCTATCGATGGCTCGAATCTGATAGATCGCCTCGGTTCCGTCGAGTTCCGGCATGCGGAGATCCATTAGCGTCACATCCGGTCGGGTCTCCTTCCATCGCGCGACAGCCTCTTGGCCGTTGCCCGCCTCCGCCACCACCACCATGTCCGATTCCTGACCGATGATGGCGACGAGACCGTCCCGCACGACCGTGTGATCCTCGGCGACGAGAATTCGGATCCGCTGGATTTCGCACGGCGCTGTTTTGGCGGATCCGCGTTTTGGTTCGCTCCGCTTCATAAGCCTACCCCCCTCTCCGGCGACGATGGATATTTGAGAAAAACGTGAATTTCGGTTCCCTGGCCGGGCTTCGAACGAAGGGCAAAGGTCCCATTCAGCCGCTCGACCCGTTCCCGCATGCCGATCAGGCCGAAGCCATCGTTCGCTAATGTCGCCGCATCGAAGCCAGCGCCATCGTCCGTCACCTGGAGCGTGAGCCCTTCGGTGCGGTAGGCGAGCGATGCGCGGATGTTCCTGGCACCGGCGTGTTTGATCGTGTTGGTGATGGATTCCTGGGCGATGCGCAAAAACGCCTCCTCCCAGTCATCCGGGATCGGCAGTTGCGACCCCTCGGCGACGAATTCAGTGCGAATGCCGGTGCCGTTGATCGCTCGGCAGAGCAAATCCTCCAGCGCCATGGAAAGCGTGCCATCTCTCAAGCAAAGAGGGCGAAGCGCCCGCACCGACCGACGTGCCTCGGCCAGGCTGGAGCGGGCGAGCTCACCCGCGAGGCCGATGTGTTTAAGCACATTGGCGAGATCGCCACTGGATAAGCCACCTTTTGCCGCTTCAAGCTGGACGATGACTCCGGTGAAACCCTGAGCCAGCGTGTCGTGGATATCACGCGCCATGCGGTTGCGCTCGGCCATCACTGCCGACTCACGGCTCTGGGCGTGGAGGCGGTTGATCTGCATGGCGAGCATGGCTTGATTGGCGAACGAATGGGCGAGGTCCATCTCCCCATCATCGAATATCCGTTGGTTCGAGAAGCGGATGCCGATGACTCCCACCACTTTACCTGCCACAAGCATCGGCACGGTCAGGATCGTGACCACTCCCATCCCGATCAAGCGGTCGCGCCACGGAAATGTTTCTCGGCGGATGTCCGGCAGTATGCAGGGCTTGCCGGTTAGAAATATCTCTGGCCAGGGATGTACATCCTCGATTTTCAGCGCGGGACTGACCGCGGCGATGGCCGAGTCAGCCCTGCCTTTCAGTAAGCCATCCTCGAACGCGCACTCGAAGTGCATCAATCCGCTCGCGGAATCCCGCTGCCACACGCTGCAACTGTGCGCCTGCAGCTCCGCGGTGATGTTGCGCAGCACATGATCGAGAAAGCGCTCCGGTTCGCTTTCCGATGTCAGCGCATCAAGGGTGCGGGCGAGCGCGTTTAGTTGACCGCGCGCCAGCAGTTCTGAAGCGCGCAACGCATCTTCCGCTTTTTGCCGGGCGGTCACATCCATGACCGTTCCCATCAGGCTGATCACCGCACCGGACCCGTCGAGCACCGGTTCTGATAGGGTCTCGATGTTTTTCCGCGTGCCATCCGGCAGAACAAACACATAACTCAGTGGTCTCGCCTCGCCCGTCTCGAAGCTTTCCTTCAGCGCCCGGTTCACCGCAGCTCGATCCTCCGGCCGGACCCGTTCTATGAATTCACGGTAGTGCGGCGAGGGCGGAGGATCGGGAAATCCGAAGATGCGGCACGTCTCGACCGACCAGTCCGTGCATCCTGTCGGATAATTTAGAATCCAGCTTCCGGTTTTGGTGAGCCTCTGGCCTTCCGCCAGATTCTGCTCGCTGCGCCGCAGCCGGTTTTCCAACTCCTTCCTGGAGGTGATGTCCATTACGGCACCCACGAACTCCTCCTCGCCCGTGACCGTCGTCATGGCGCGGGCCACCACGTGAACGTGCTTCACCGTGCCGTCCGGCATGAGCAGGCGGTGTTCGAAGTCGAAATCCACGCGCTCGTGCGAAGCATGATTCAGCAATCCTCGCACCATTGCAACGTCCTCGGGATGGACCCCAGGGCTACCTCATTTTGGTAGAATCCGCACTTGTACGAAACGACCGTTTGATTTAAGCGGGCCAGATGGCTTGCAAAAAGACCCGTAATGAAGAGTATGCCGGAGGGTTTCCTCC
>JBOFET010000032.1:0-7767 GCA_051648225.1 Luteolibacter sp. | reverse complement strand
CGCCTCACTGACTGCCGTCGCCTGTTCCTGCGTCTTCATGACGGGCGGCGCGACGGGAGCTTCCAGGCCCTTTGAAACGAAATAAAAGATGCCACCACCGGCGAGGCCGAGAATGAGGAGGACCACCATCGCCGGGATTAAGCCACTGCGGCGTTTGCTCTTTTTGGGAGTGGGTTTCACCTTGGGAACCTCGGATTCCGAAATGGGTTCGCGGTGCGGCGGTTCGATTTTTGGAGTCTCTTCCTTGGCCAGCGGATGAGGCGTTTCCTCGATCTGCTGAGTTGGCGGCGGCGGTGGCAGCTTGCTTTCAATAACAACCGGAACGGGCGGCATCACTTGGGGCAGCGGTGCGATGATCGCTAAAGGGGGAACCTGAAATGCTGCGACCGGCTTCGGCGCTCCCGGCTCAGGGGAAGTGATGACCTCGCCACAATGCGGACACGGGCCGGTCGTCGGCGGCAAGTCCACGGGAATCACGATTTTCCCATCACAGTGAACGCACCGGAACTCTCTTCGGTCGGCTGGAATGGTGGGGTCGGACATAGAGCGTTTCGGCTGGCTGAATCGTTAAGGAACCAAAAGCGATCTGTCAAACCCGACACCGGAAACCTCACACCGTCATCGGCAGGACGGAATCGAGAACCTCCAGGCAGCGGTGGTTTTCCGCCTCGGTGCCGATGGAAATGCGCACCCACTCGGGCAGCTTGTAGCTGCTCATCGCCCGGACGATCACCCCTTGTTTCAGCATGTCGCGAAATACCCGGTCACCCTCGCCAGTCTTGACCAGCAGGAAATTCGCGTGGCTCGGGACGTATTCCAACCCGCGCGATGTGAATTCGCGTTCGTAGAATTTCATGCCGGTGCGATTGACCGCGAGCGTCCTTTCGATGTGCGCGGTGTCCGCCAGCGCGGCGAGCGCCCCAGCTTGGGCGATGGCGTTCACATTAAAGGGCTGCCTCGCTTTTTGCAGCAGGGTGGCGACGTTTTTCGAGGCAAGTCCGTAGCCGACGCGCAAGGCGGCGAGACCGTGGATCTTGGAAAATGTCCGCAGCACGCAGACGTTGCGCCCCTCGCGGATGTATTTGAGCGTGTCGGGCGCGTCTTCGGGGAATTCGAAATAGGCTTCGTCGAAGACCACGATCACGTGCTCCGGGACCCTCTCCATGAAGCGGTCGATCGCGGCCTGGCCAACCATGGTGCCGGTCGGGTTGTTAGGATTCGCGATGAAGACGAGGCGCGTCTGGTCGGTGATCGCATCCGCCATTCCATCGAGGTCGTGGATGAAATCCGGGTCGGGCACCTCGACATATTTCGCGCCGAAAAGCGTGGCCATGAGCTTGTAAACCACGAACGCGTGCTCTGCGGCGATGAGCTCGGTTTCACGATTCAGGAAGGTGTGGCAGAGAAGTTCGATGATTTCGTTGGAGCCATTACCGAGCACCACGTTCGAGAGTTCCATTTCGAAGGATTCCGCGATGGCGGAGCGCAGCCGGTAGCCACCGCCGTCCGGATAGATGTGAGCGGTTTCCAGCGCTTCCCGCATCGCGGCCTTCGCCAGCGGGGAGGGGCCTAGCGGGTTTTCGTTTGAGGCGACCTTGACGATTTGCGAAGGATCCAGCCCGATCTCACGGGCGGTCTCGTCGATCGGTTTTCCAGGCTCATAGGCCACGAGGTCGCACACGAAGCGGTTTGCGTATTGGTCGATCATTTCGGCGGAGATTAAACGGGGATGAAAGCGGGTCAAACGGAGTTCTCAACGGCTGGCGGCGAGCAACGACTGGAAGCGGCCGAGCGCGTCGGCATAAGCTCCCGCCAGCGCCAGATCCGGTAGCAGCGAGGAGCCGGGCGAAGCCTCGCAGAAAATTTCCTGAAGCGCCGCGAGATCGTGGCCATCCGCTGC
This sequence comes from Luteolibacter sp., assembly GCA_051648225.1. Taxonomy (GTDB): domain Bacteria; phylum Verrucomicrobiota; class Verrucomicrobiia; order Verrucomicrobiales; family Akkermansiaceae; genus Luteolibacter. The sequence goes on along the minus strand of JBOFET010000032.1, from coordinate 5,867 downwards.
TGCGGCGATGAGCGCTGCGCCGAGGGCAGCGGAGTTTGAGACATCGAGCCGCTCGACGGGTGCTTGGAAGACGTCTGCGACGAGTTGGGCGATACCGTCGTTTTTCGAGGCACCGCCAGTGAGGCGGATTCGTTCGGTTTTCACCTCCATCCACTGCGAGTGGAGCCGCATGTTGAGGAATTGCCCCTCCAACAGTGCGCGGACTTGGAGCGCGGCGTCCCCCGCTTCGAATGCCTCGGATCCTTGCAATACCGGTCCGGTGAAATCATGGCGCGGGGTGATTTCCGGGCCGAAAAACGGCAACATGAGATTGCTCCCGGCAGACCCGATGGTGGCCGCGAGCGCGTCCCGGTCGAATGCCGACCAATCCAGCCCCAGCCGGTCGCGCAGGGCCTCGCGGGCGAGTGAACCGTTGCGGAAACAAATCAACGACATGAAGCCGCCGGCGGGATTTCCGAAGACATGGCCGAAGCCGTTCGGGTCGGTCTTCGGCCCCGGCATGGCGGCGAAAAACGTGTCGCTGGTGCCGAGTGAGATGACCACATTTCCCGGAGTGGTCGCTCCCATGCCGACGAGCGAAGCGGGATTGTCCCCGGTGGCAAGCGCGGTGCGGCATTCTTCGGAAAAACCGAATTTTTGGGTGAAATAGGGAGAAATCGTCCCCTGCACCGCCGTCGCTGCGCCGGGTGGTAGGAGCTTGGTGCAGAGATTAGGGGCCGTCGCGGCCAGCAGTTCGGTGTCCCAACCGAGTTTCGCCAGGTTGAGCAAGTTCATGCCCGCCGCATCGCCGAAGTCCATCGGGACGGACTTCCCGGCGAGCAGGGAAGCCAGGAAAGAGCTCACCAAATGGATGTGTGCCGTCCGCTCGTAGGCTTCCGGATCGTTTTTGAAAAACCGCCGGATCTGTGGGCCGGTGAAACGCTCGATCGCGACCGAGCCACTGCGGCGGCAAATCTCTTCTGAGCCACCGAGGGCAGCGGTGATTTCCGTGCATTCGGCACCTGTCGAGGTGTCCATCCAGATCGGCGAGGTCGCCCGCGTCAGGGCAGGCGCAAGCTGGGGAGCAAGAGGCAATGTAGGATCGAGCGCGGCAAGGCGGGCGTCGAAACTGGAGTCCAGATAGACCGAGCCGTGTTGTTGTCCGGATCCGGCGATCAATTTGACCTTTGAGAGATCGGTCGCCGCAGCCAGTCGCGTGAGCAGCAGGTCAAGGGCTTGCAGCCACATCAGCGGGTCCGCATGGACTTCGCCCCCAGCTCCCCCGGGGATGAATCCACTGGGCGAGCGGTAGCTGGGAAGATCTGCACCGAAATTCACCGATGATTGGTGGTGAATGCCGCCCGAATCAGCATCGATGAGAACGGCGGTGAGAGACTGGGTGGAGGAATCGAGACCGAGATACATGCCCGGAGTGTTTCGGGAGACGGGTGGATTTCCAAGCAGTTTTAAACCACGGCCCATGTTTTCATGGCTTCTGGGATTCAGCCCAGTCGCTGGCAGAAATTGCCGTCAAGCGCGTTGAATCAAGCTTCTGGCAGGCTGATTTTGTCAGTGGGACGTTTTGGCATGGCGTTTGCTTTCAGCGCACCCAAGCCCTGATGATTTGGATTCATCAGGGCGAAGCAACCAATCATCAGATCAACCCTGACCAAACATGACCAGTCGATATCTCAACAAACTGCGGATGCTAGCCGCAACCGCGCTCATCGCCCTCCCCCTTTGGATGCCTGCGTCGGCTCAGGACGCCGCAGCTCCGCCCCCAGCTGCTGAGGAGGCTGCCGCTACTCCAACCATTGAGGAACGGGTTGCCGACATCGAGGCTTACATGAACAATGTCGCCAGACCTGAAAAGGCCAATGGCGCTGCTTCACTCGTCGCCGGGCCGGGTCCTGGTGCGAATGCGTGGCAGATGGTCAGCACTGCGTTGGTCTTGTTCATGACGCTACCAGGTTTGGCGCTGTTTTACGGCGGTCTCGTTCGCCGCAAGAATGTTCTTTCCGTGCTCGCGCAGTGTTTGGGGATTGCCTGTGTCGTGACGCCGCTTTGGTGGTTCTGCGGATACAGTCTTTCCTTTGGTGTCGATGCCAAGAGTCCTTTCATTGGTGACTTGAGTAATATGATGTTCAAAGGGGTCGAGCCCGGCAACGTCGGTGCGGGCTACTACTGGATTTCCGATAGCATGTGGGCCATGTTCCAGCTCACTTTCGCGATCATCACACCGGCTCTCATCATTGGTGCGGTCGCCGAGCGTATGAAGTTTGCGGCGATCATGGCGTTTGTCGTGATCTGGATGTTCGTCGTTTACTTCCCCTTCGCTCACATGGTTTGGTCTACCGTGGGTTTGATGTGCGGCCCCCTCAATCCGAATGCTGGAATCAAAGCGATTGATTTCGCGGGTGGCACCGTCGTTCACATGACCTCTGGATGGTCCGCGCTCGTTCTCTGCCTTATTCTTGGGAAGCGGAAAGGTCTTGGTAAGGAGTCGATGGCCCCTCACAGCATGGTTCTTTGCATGGTCGGCACCGGAATGCTGTGGGTAGGCTGGTATGGTTTCAACGCTGGCTCTGCGCTTGGTGCGGACGCCATTGCTTCTAACGCTTTCACGACCACAACGCTTTGCGCTGCCACTGCGGGTCTTGCATGGGCTCTCGCTGAATGGGTCCTCAAAGGCAAACCAAGTGTCCTTGGTTTCTGCTCTGGGATCGTCGCGGGTCTCGTGGTGATCACTCCTGCCGCAGGTTTCGTGACCGCTACCTCGGCAGTGATCATGGGAGTTATCGGTGGTATTGTCCCGTTCCTCGCCGTCGCCTACTTGAAGAACATGCTTGGTTATGACGACGCCCTCGATACCTTCGGTGTCCACGGCGTAGGTGGCACTCTTGGTGCAATTCTCACCGGCATCTTTGCTGACGAAAAGGTGAACTCGGTGCTGGGTAGCCTCAAAGATGGCCTTCTCGTCGAGCAACTGAAAGCGGTCGTCCTCACAATCGTCTGGAGCGTGGTCGCCACCGTGATCATTGCTTATATCGTTAAAGCGGTCATTGGTCTTCGCCCAAGTGCGGAAGTCGAAGAAGTTGGTCTCGACCTCGCCGAGCACGGCGAACAAGGCTACGAGCATTGAGCGAGTTTTGAGTTCGAATCTCTGCGGGCGGGCCGGTAACGGTCCGCCCGTTTTCGTTTGCAGCTTGGCCTCCGGCGGGTTCCTCTTGCGGCGTGAAGCGCCGGACAGTTCATATTTTTCTGCTAGTAATGCTGCTGGCTTCCACCGCGTTCGCCGCGTGGAATTGGTTTCGTCCCTATTCGTGGTCGGCTGATCCCGCCGCGCGCTGCAAAGTGGTGGAAACCCTCGTGACGCAGGACCATTCCTACTTCTGGGTCAATGTGCACTTGAAGGTAAATCCGGGAGAAACCCACGATCTCCAGAAACCCGTGCGTCTCGAGACGCTGCGCGGAACCCAGTTGGAACCGGCCGACACCACCCTCGCCGGGGACGATCTCCAGTCCACCACCGAGATTTGGCTCAAGTTCTGGCTGGAAGCGGCAGATCTTCAAGGGCCACTTACCCTGCATCTGAATGGGGGCAAACTCACCGTCAAATCGGGGAATTCTCTGCCGGATTTCGGAACGGCCTCCTATCGAAATTTTACCACCCAACATTGGTAAAGCATGACCTGGCTCCTGATCGATAACTCGAACACCCGAACCAAATTCGCCCTCGGAAATGCGACTCATTTGCTCTCTTGGCGGGCAGTGCTGCCCACGGCAGACGTCTCGCTGGCGGCCTTGGCTCCGCTGCTGGCGGGTGTCGCCTTCGACGCCGTGATGATCTGCTCGGTCGTGCCATCCATCGCGGCAGTCCTGCAAGAATACTTCGCCGGAAAACAGCCGCTTCATTTTCTCAATCATGAAAGCCCACTCGGCATGGGAGTGGACTATCCAGAGCCTTCCCAAATCGGGGCGGACCGTCTCGCAAACGCCGCCGGCGTGCTCTCGCGGCATGGCGTGCCTGCTATCATCATCGACTTTGGCACGGCCGTAACCTTTGACGTCATCTCCGCAGCGCCCGCCTATTGCGGAGGTGTCATTGCGCCCGGCCTGGGGGCCATGACGGGCTATCTATCACGAAAAACTGCGCTGCTACCCGTCATTGAACTGGCCGAACCGTCTTCTGCAATCGGCAAGTCCACCGTACACGCCATGCAGGCGGGGGCCGTTTTCGGATACCGCGGTCTTGTCCGGGAAATCATCACCCGGATCCGCTCCGAACTTCCCGGCGAGCCGAAAATCATCGCTACCGGCGGTGATGCCGGACTCATCGCCGCCGGTGTTGCGGAGATCGACACGGTCGATCCGGACATCACCCTCGACGGGTTGCGCCAAGTCGCGGCAAGGTTGTTTTTGTGACGAAAAAAACGTGTCATTCCGAATGGTTCCGGTAGGTCTTGAGGCGCAATGAGTGACAGCCACCTGACCATCGGCATCGACTTCGGCGGGACCTCGGTGAGGATCGCCGTGGTTTACCTGAGCCACATCATCGACAGCGGGCCAGCCATCGCGACCCAGGACTTCGACGGGCCGGACCAACTCATTGACGACATGGTCCGCGTGGTCGAGGACCTTTGCGCCCGCCATCCCGGCATTGCCGCAATCGGCGTGGGTATGCCCGGGTTCGTGAACTTCGAGAAAGGTTTTATTTACAATCTAACGAACGTGAGAGGCTGGGAGGGAGTCCAACTCAAGCGTATTCTCCAGGAACGGACCGGACTCCCGGTGGTGGTGGAGAACGACGCGAACTGCATGGCCTACGCCGAGTGGAAATGCGGCGCAGGCCGCGGGCTACAACATGTGGTTTTCATTTCCATGGGCACCGGTGTCGGCGGTGCCATCATCGCCAACGGCCAAATGATCCGCGGATCGTTCCACGGAGCGGGGGAGATCGGGCAGACCTCCATCGACTATCAGGGGCGTCCGGGTCACTATGGGAATCTCGGTGCTTTGGAAGATTACGTCGGCAACAACGAGATCACCGCCGCCGCCCGCGAGGCTTACGCGGAGGCCGGGATCCAGAAGTCCATGGAGGAATGCACGCCGGCAGCCCTCGCCAGCGAGGCGCACCTTGGTGACCCCATCGCTCTTGCGCAGTGGGAGTGCATCGGCAGGATGTTGGCCACCGCCGCCATGAACTGCTGCTGGTTGCTCAATCCCGAGGCCATCGTGATCGGTGGTGGCGTGGCTCGGGCTGGGGAATTGCTTTTCCGTCCCTTCAACCATCATTTGCTCGCCCAGCTTTCCGGTCCGTTCAAGGATCGGTTGATGGTCATACCCGCCGCTTTCGGCCACGAAGCGGGGACCATCGGAGCTGCCGCCCTGGCTCGGGACAGTCTTCTCGCGATGGGTTGATTTTGTTTCCACTCTGGCGTATCCAAGACGCGCTATGGAAAATCTTCCCCACTTCAATCGTCGGCATTTTGTAAAACTCGGCACCCTTGCAGCCACCGCAGTCGCATTTCCCAACCTGGCCGGCGCGGCCACAAGCGAATTACTAACCCTGTCTCCATTGCCCTACGCCACCGACGCGCTGGAGCCTCACATCGACAAACTCACGATGGAAATCCATCACGGCAAACACCACGCCGCCTACGTCAAGAACTACAACGCCGCCCTCGCCATCGCTCCGGATCTTGCAAAGCAACCACTGGACACAATTCTCGCCGCGCTTCCATCCATCGCCGACGAATCCCTTCGCACCACGCTCCGCAACAACGGCGGCGGCCATTGGAACCATGATTTCTTCTGGAAAACCCTTTCGCCCGAAAATAAGTCCGGCAAGCCCTCCGCAGAACTCCTCGCCGCGATCAGCACAGCGT
>JBOFET010000031.1:0-8994 GCA_051648225.1 Luteolibacter sp. | reverse complement strand
CTCCACCATCGACACCGGCGTCCCGTTCTTCGACCACATGCTCACGCTGTTTGCGAAACATGGATTGTTCGACCTCACCGTGAAAACCGTGGGCGACATCGAGGTGGATTTCCACCACACCATCGAGGATACCGGCATCGTCATCGGCGACTGTCTGCGCGAAGCCCTCGGCACCAAGGAAGGCATCCGCCGCTACGGCTGCTGCTACCTGCCCATGGACGAGACGCTGGTGCGCGTCGTCGTGGATCTGAGCAACCGTCCGCATCTCGAGTTTCGTGCGCCCGCCGGAACCGCCTCCGCGCCTAACATGCCGTTCACCCTCGTCGAGGAATTCTGCCGTGCCGTCGCCTCGAATCTCCGCGCGAACCTCCACGTGGAGTTGCTTTACGGTCGTGACGGGCACCACATCGCCGAAGCGGTTTTCAAGGGACTCGCCCGCGCCCTCCGAGACGCGTGCTCACGCGATCCCCGAGTCATTGGCATCCCAAGCACCAAGGACGCGTTGTGAAAACCGGCATCATCGACTACGGCGGCGGCAATCTGCGCAGCGTCGCCAACGCACTCCGTGCCCTCGGTCACGACCCGGTCATCATCGCCAGCCCTGAGGAAGTCGCTGACAGTACCCACCTGCTTCTTCCCGGCCAAGGCGAATTCGGCGATACCATGCAGCGCCTCGAAAAACGCCGCCTCGCCCCGTTCCTCAAAAATTGGATCGCAGAAGGCAAACCTTACTTCGGCATCTGCGTGGGCTATCAGATCCTGTTCGACAGCAGCGAGGAATCCCCGAAAACGCCGGGCCTGGGCATCCTGCCAGGCACCGTGCGCCGCTTCCGGGACGAGCCCGGCATCAAAGTTCCACACATGGGCTGGAACTCCGCCACCGCCACCCACGGCGAGACCCGCGTCTGGCAGGGCCTCGGTGCGGATCCTTACTTCTACTACATCCACTCGTTTTTCCCCGCCCCGCAGGATGCCAACGCCGTCGTCGCGGAGACGACTCACGGCAGCCAGAAATTCGCCGGTGCCGTCGAGCGTGGCAATCTTTTCGCCTGTCAGTTCCACCCGGAAAAAAGCCAGGAAGCCGGGCTGCGCTTGATACGGAACTTTCTCGCAAGCCCGTGACAGTCGCACAGGCGTCCCGCCTGTTATCTGCTAGAACCGCTTTCCACAAATCATCCCACGCTGGACGACACGGCCGAGCATCATTAAGGAGGAGGGACCTTACTGTCCCTTTCTTGGGTTGCAGTGGAGTAGGAGGCGACAATAAGGTCGCCGCTCCTTAGATCGCAGAATCACAAATCGTGATGCGCTGGACGATTAAGCCCGGACCGCCCACCTCAACTTTGCGGCAGTACTCCGCGGATTCATCCTCCGCTCTTCCGGACCTGCGACCGTGGGTCCATCACTCATTTCAGAAAAGACACCGTCGCGCACACCCTGTCTCATCGCTTGTTTCACCCGCCGATCCTCGCCGGAGTGAAAGGTCAGAATGGCTACCCTCCCCCCGGGTTTCAGACACTCCGGCAGCACCCGCAGGAAGGCATCAAGCGCGGTGAACTCCTCGTTCACCGCGATGCGGATCGCTTGGAACACCCGCCGCACCGTGAGTTCACGCTCGTCCTCATCACTGATGCGCACGGCTTCGCGAATCGCGCTGGCAAAGGCAGCAGTGTTAGGAAACCGGTTTCCTGCCAGAGCGAGCGCGATGGACCCGGCCCGGGGTTCATCCGCGTTCTCGTGGAGCGCCGCTTCAAGTTTCTCCACGCTCACTTTTACCAACCAGTCCTCTGCGGAAAGACCGCGGCCTGGGTTCATCCGCATGTCGAGCGGGCCGGCGGATTTGAAACTGAAGCCGCGCGAGGGATCGTCGAACTGCATGGAGGAACACCCGAGATCGGCGAAGATGAAATCGACCTGCCCAAGTCCGCGTTCCGTCAGAACCTTGGCAATGCCGGCGTAGTTCGATCTAACGGCCTCGAAACCCGCCTCACAAAAACCAAGCGACCGCAGGCGGGCTTCCGTTTTAGGGAGTTCCAAGGGATCCACGTCCAGGCCGATGAGTTTTCCGCCGGGCAGGATTCGATCAAGAATTCTAGCGGAATGTCCGCCATAGCCGAGCGTCGCATCCACACCGGTGATCCCGGGTGCTAACTGAAGCGCTGCCAGGGATTCATCGACAAGAATCGGGATGTGGGAACCCGCTGGGGTCTTTCCGGAGGCGATGACCTTGGCGACCGTCTCGCCATAGCGCCCGGGATCGTGCTCCTTGTATTTGTCCTCGAAATTCCGGGGATTTTTCCCGCTGTAACGTTTCCGCCGCGGCGGGCGCGGAGTTTCGTCACTCACAGTTCCGAGTATTTCAGGTTATTGCCACGGGATTTCTCCACCGGATAGCGGACGTCGTTGCGGGCGATCTTGGCCTGCATCACCTCGCCGAGATTCATCCCGAGATTGTCGGCGAACTCGAAGAGAAGGATGGCGACATCGGCGATCTCAGAGGCGATTTCTTCGCGGTTTTTCTCGAGGCGTTTTTCGATCTGCTCCTCCTGCTGCCAGACGAAGTGCTGCATCAGCTCGCCAGCCTCGGCGGCGATGGCGACGGCAAGATCCTTGGCGTTATGGAATTTCCGCCAGTCGCGGGCGTTCACGAAGGTCTGGATTTGTGCGGTCAGCTCGGAAATGGAATCGCTCATGCGGAGGTTCTAGGTGGGATGCGTAGGAGCGGCGAGAAATTATAGGACCGATGTGAGCTGTGGGACCCATGAAAAAGCCGCCTGCGCGTGAGCACAGGCGGCTTTGGGAGTCTGTTGGAAGAGAAATTATTCTCCGGCCACTTCGACGGTTTCTTCCGAAGCCTTCTTCTTGGCGACTTTCTTCTTCGGCGCGGGAGTTTCCTCCTTGGCGGCGACTTCCTCGACCGGTGCTTCCTCAGCGGCAGCGGCGCGGTCAACCCACTCGATGATCGCCATCGGTGCGGAGTCGCTCATGCGCGCGCCGAGCTTGGTGATGCGGCAGTAGCCACCTTGGCGGTCCTTGGCGGCAGGAGCGATTTCCGAGAAAAGCTTCTGCACGGTGTCTTTCTGGTGAAGGAAAGCGATGGCCAGACGGCGGGAGTGCAGGTCGTCTCGCTTGGCGAGGGTGACGAGCTTTTCCGCGACGGGGCGAAGCGCTTTGGCTTTTCCGAAGGTGGTTTTGATGCGGCCGTGCTCGATCAGGCTGATTGCCATGTTGGCAAGCAGGGCCTTGCGGTGCGAGGCGTTGCGTTTGAGTTTAACTGTTTTGCTGCGATGTCTCATCGGTTGCTTCCGTTTCTGTGTGAATGATTAGTCGTCGAGGTTTTGAGCGATCAGATCGGCAAGGCCGACCGGTGCTTCGTCTTCCGCACCGAGGCGTGGGCCACGGGAGGCGGCGGCGGGTCCGGAGAGCAGCGAGGATTCGAAGGACATGCCGAGGCCGAGGCCGAGTTCGACGAGTTTGTCCTTGATTTCGTTGAGGGACTTTTTGCCGAAGTTGCGATACTTGAGCATCTCCGCTTCGGACTTCATCGCGAGTTGTCCCACCGAGGTGATGTTCGCGTTGTTGAGGCAGTTGGCCGCACGCACCGAGAGTTCGATTTCGTTGACCGACATGTTGAGAAGCTTCTTGAGGGTGGCGTTCTCCTCGCTCGACTCGGCCGGTGCTTCTTCGAAGTCCACGGCGTTTTCGTCGTAGTTGACGAAGACGTCGAGGTGGTGACGGAGAATGGCGGATGCCTGGAGCAGCGCGTCCTGCGGGGTGATGCGGCCGTCGGTCCAGACATCCAGAATCAGCTTGTCGAACTCGGTCATTTGACCAACGCGGGTGGATTCCACCGAGTATTTCACGCGGGTGACCGGCGAGAAGATCGAGTCGATGGCGATGACGCCGATCGGTTGGTCCTTGCGCTTGTTTTCGTCACCGGTGGAGAAACCACGACCGACGCGCACTTCGAACTCGCAGTCGAATTTCACCTTCTTGTCGAGGGTGCAGATGACTTGGTCCTTGTTGACGATGTCGTAGATGTGGTCCGGCATGATGTCACCGGCGGTGACGACGCCTTCTTTTTCCACCTTGATGGTGAGGATGCGGGGGTCCTTCTCGTTGTGGGAGAATTTCACCTTCTTCAGGTTCAACACGATGTCGGTGACATCTTCCACCACGCCGGGGAGGCTGGAGAATTCGTGCTGCACGCCGGCGATGCGGACGGAGGTGATGGAGGCGCCTTCCAGGGAGGAAAGGAGCACGCGGCGGAGCGAGTTACCGATCGTGTGGCCGTATCCACGCTCGAATGGCTCGGCGATGAATTGGGCGTAGGTATCGGTGGCGGTATCCTCGTTGCGAACGAGGCGGTTCGGGAGCTCGAAACGAGCAAGTTTGACTGCTGACATATGTTAGTTTGGTTGCCGGGTTACCCTCTTGCGGGCGGCTGGCGTCCGTGAAGACGATGGCCAGAGGACCTACGGCGTGGAGCGATTGCCCGCGGGGGCGTGACTAAATGTCGGGTCCACCGGCTTGCAAAGCATTTTTTTCCTCCGTCTGGGTGAAAAAGTGGGTAGCCGAATCGAGAGTTGCGTGAAATTGCACTGGATTCCTGGGCGCTATTGTGCACCTTCATAGCCGTAGTTCACAAAAACCATGAAATCCAAACGCAACCTAACACGATTCACCTACGAAAACGCAGCCTTTGAAGGATGGCGCCTCTGCATCAGCAGGGCCGGCACGACCTTCACCAAATATTTCCCTGACAAGAAATTCGGCGACGGTAAAAAATCTCTAGCAGCGGCGGAAAAGACGCTGGCAGAGTTGAAAACGTTGATCGAAGGAGCCAAGCGGGTTGACGGCAAGCTGTCTCCGAGCACCGTCAAGAAGGGTGAAAAACTCCTTCTCGGAGCCTTCTGATCGCTGAATTCCGGAGTCACCGCGTGATCGGGAGTTGCGCGAATTCTTCCGCACGACAGGTTGGGAAATGCCCGACGAGAAAGCTTCCGTGATTCATTGGTTTCGCCGCGATCTGCGAGTCGCAGACAACACCGCTCTCCATGGCGCGGCGAAACTTGGGATCCCGGTGATCCCGGTTTTCATCCTCAGCAACTGGTACGGTGCCCACTCCTGGACGGGTCCGAATCGCCAACATTTCTTGTGCGGTTCGCTCGGGTCACTTGGTAGAAACCTCGAGCAGATCGGCGGTCGCTTGATCATCCGGCAGGGCTGCGCCGTCGAAGAACTCCGCAAACTCATCCTAGAATCCGGTGCCACTGCCGTGCACTTCAACGCAGACCCGGATCCTTTCGGAAAATCCGTGGAAGCGGCGGTGCAGAAAATGTGCTCGGAACTCACCGTCGAGTGCCACGCCCATGCGGATGCCTCCTTGCATGGTCCGGATGAGGTGCTTACCCAGAGCGATTTGCCCTACCGGGTTTACACCCCCTACAGTCGGAATTGGCTCGGCTTGCCTAAGCTCCCCATCCTGGCAAAGCCGAAATCGCTCCAAACTCCCGCAGGACTGAAATCCCTGCCGCTTCCGACCGTCGCCGTCTGGGGCTGGAAAATTCCCGAGACTCAAATGGTCCCACCCGGCGAGCGCGCGGCCCGGGATCGGCTGAAATCCGCCATCGCCGGGAAAATCCAATCCTATGCGGCCAAGCGTGATTTCCCATCAGAAGACGGCACCTCCCGGATCTCCCAAGACCTTCGATACGGCCTCATTTCCATCCGCACCGTCTTCTGGGAAGCCATCAAGGCTCGCGAGATGGCCGACCTGCCCGGAAAGGCCGGTATCGACATTTTCATCAAGGAACTCGCCTGGCGTGAGTTCTATTTCTCCATCCTGCATCATTTCCCCAACGTGCTCGACGAGGAATTCAACCCCGACTGGCGCGGGCTGCCTTGGGATGAACCCGGAGCAACCTTCGATGCGTGGAAATCCGGCCGCACCGGTTTCCCAATCGTCGATGCAGGGATGCGGGAACTCACCGCCACCGGCTTCATGCACAACCGCGTCCGCATGATCACCGCCATGTTTCTCACCAAGGACCTCCACATCGACTGGAAGCTCGGTGAGTCCTGGTTCATGCAAAACCTCGTCGATGGAGAAATCGCCTCAAACAACGGAGGCTGGCAGTGGTCCGCCGGCACCGGCGCGGATGCAGCCCCCTATTTCCGGATTCAGAATCCTTGGTCCCAGACCGCAAAATTTGATCCTCAAGGCACCTACATCAAACGCTGGGTCCCGGAACTCGCAAAGATCCACCCCTCGCGTTTCCTCGAAGCACCCAAGGACGGACGCCCACTCGCCCCGGACTATCCCCTGCCCTGCGTTGACCACAAAACCGAGCGAGAACGCACCCTCGCCATTTTCAAAAACCACCGCGCAGGCAGCCGCTGATCACTCGGACGCCTGCTTCATCAAGCGCGCGGCGATTTCCCTCACATCCTCCATCGGGATCGCGAAGCTTTCCGCGCGGTTCGCACGGGCGATATTCATGCCGAGGCAGCGCCCGTCGAGATCAAGCAGCGGGCCACCCTGGACCAGGCGGCTGCCCAGGATGTCGTGCTGCATCACCCGCGGAAAACCGCTGCGCCGGGGGGAAAAATCCCCGCTCATCTGGTCATTGCGATTCATCTGATCGGTAAAAAGCTCCCCACGCGCCGCCAGTCGGACGTCCGCAGTGGCTTCCTTGCCGTCGCGACGGTAAGTCATTTTCACCGTGGTCCCCGCCTTCCGGTCTTTCAGAATCTCGCCGATTTCCTCCACTTTTCTCACCTTCTTCCCCTCGATGGTTAGAATCACATCGCCCTTTTGCAAACCGGCCTCCTTGGCACCGCTTTTTTCGTTCACCTCCTCCACTTCCAGAGACTTCCCCTTCACGCTCAGCACCACACCCAGCGCGGCCCCGCCGGATGCCGGAATTTCGCGAATCTTCGCACTCACGATTCCTGCCAGAAGCCGCCGCGTCGTCCGGGTCGATGCGCCATTCGCCACCACCCACGTCCCCTGCGGCACCGCGCTTGTCGCAGCCCACTCCACCGGCACCAGTCCGGTCGCCTCCACCTTGAGGAGCGCCACGTCCCACTGCGGGTCCACTTTCAGCACTTTCACTTCCTTGTAATTCATTTCGTCCACCGTCACCGAAAGCCCGTCCACCGGCTCCACCTCACTCGCCTTGGCGAGGATGTGACCATCCGGGGAAACCACCACGCCGTAGCCGATTTCCTTACGCCCGTCTAACATCACCGCGCTCGAAGTCTGCAAGACCTTGCGCTGCGGCTCGAAGGCGGCCACCACCGCCGTACCCGTGGTCCGGTAGGCGGACTCCAAGCTCTGCTGGCCCGCTGCCGGAAGCAGCAACACCGCGAAAACCAAGGATCGAAAAATATCAGCGTTCACCAAGTTCGAGGGTGTGGGATTTGATTTTACCGCCGCGTTCCGTTTCCAGATTCAGCTCGTCACCGGCGGACATTTCCTTGAGCAGCTCCTGCAACTGCTCACGTGTTTCTAACACAGTGCCGTTGAGCTTCAGCAAAACATCACCCTCCTTGATGCTAGCCTCCTCCGCCGGACTTTTGACGCCGACTTTCGTCACCCGCAGTCCCCCACCGGGCCGGGACTCCGTGGCGAGACCGAGGAAACCATTGCCCTTCTCCGGCTTTTCCGCATACGGCCCTTCGCCGATGAATTCCCCCCGGTTCATCGCATCCCAGTTCGAGATGAACTCCGTCATCGGCACATGCATGTTCACCTGCAACTGCTGCCCCACCCGCGAGTGGATGCCGACCAGCTTCCCCGTTAGATCAAACAACGGCCCGCCCGAATCTCCGCCGATGAGCATGCAGTCCGACTGGAACGTCGAGCTCGCGATCCGCACCAGCCGACCGAGCCGCACCACCGAGCCGCGCTCCTTGTCGAAGCCGCCCGAGTGCCCCATTGAAAACACCCAGTCGCCCAGCCGTGTGGTGTCCGCACGGTCCATTTCCACGAACGGATAGGTCCCCTTGTCCAGGATCCGGATCATCGCCGCATCCTTGTCCGCCACCAGCCCCAGCGTCTCCGCCTTCAACCTCGTGCCATCTTCCAGGATGACCGTGACTTTCTTTTTCACCCCCGTGGCCACGTGCGCCGCCGTTAGCACCAAGCCATCCTCGGAAATGATCACCCCGGTTCCCGAGCCATCCTTGATCTCGATGCAGACCGTCGCCGCCCGCGCCTTGGGCAGCGCCTTTTCCACCGCACTTTGGATCGCCTCCAAGTCCTTCCGGCTCTCAGGGGCCTTCAGATCATTCACATATTCACGCCCCGCGAGTGGTAGAAAACTCAAGGCCAAGATCGGCAAAATCCGTGAAAATTTCATCTGTGTGGTGGGCGTCACGCTAGAAGCATCCCGTCTCCCGCGCAACTCATGCCTTCGCCCGCCGACGAAATAGTCCGATCCATTCCCGCCCTGCCCGCCCCGGATAAGCCGCCTGCGGCACCCAGCCCTCCAGCCGCTCGAACCACGGGGCAAACCACTCGTCGAGTTCCTCCACCGAAGTCCCAAACGGAGGCCCCACCGCCTCCTCACCCGGATCATAAGGCGTTAGAAAAAACACCCCCGCCAGCAAGCCACCCTCCGCCAGACACCCCGCCGCCGCTTCCGCGTAGCGCTTCCGTTCCCCCGGATGAATCGCACAAAAACAGGTGTGTTCCCAAATCGCCGAAAACTCCCGCCCCACCCGCCACTCCGGATCGAGAAAATCCCCCAGCTCATAATTCTCCATCCCCAGTTGCGGAAACTCCCGCGCCCGCGCCACCGCCGTCGGTGCCAAGTCCACCCCCACCACCGGCACGCCCAGCACTCCCAGCGCCCGCACATCGTGCCCGAACCCGCAGCCTGGCACCAGTATGGGCCCCACGCCCCAGTCCACGGACCTACCCAGAAGCTCAAGCAATGGAGGCGAAGGCTGGCCCTTTTCCCACGGCATGTCACCTGTCTGATATCG
>JBOFET010000030.1:0-3920 GCA_051648225.1 Luteolibacter sp. | reverse complement strand
AGTGGCCGGGCGCTGCCCGCGTGGATGCTTCACGGCCCACTCGGGCTGGAACCGACGGCGGGGCCTGCGCCGGACCTGATTGTTTCCAGCGGTGGGCGCAGTGTTTTCGCCGCGCGGAGTCTGGCGGTGAAGTTCCGGGTGCCGTTCGTTTTCTTGGGCGAGCGGAAACCGTATCCGCCGGCTTGGTTTCACACGGTTTTCACGCCGTCAGTGCTGGAAACGGAGCCCAACGACCTCCGGATGGATGTGATTCCGACGAGTATCACCCCGCAGAAGGTGAACGATGCCGCTGCGACCTGGGCTGGCCGACCGGATGGGCGGCTTTGGACCTTGCTGATCGGCGGCGCATCTCGCAGTCATGATTTCCAAACGGCAGATTGGGAGCGACTTGTGGACGAGATGGTGGTGCTGGCGAAGCGGGAAGGCATCCGCTGGCTGGTGACGACTTCCCGCCGCACGGGCCTCGATTTGGAGGCCAGATTGCAAAAACTTCTACCCCCGGACGTGCTCGCCGACGCGGTCTGGTGGTGCCATGCGCCGGAGAAAAAACTGCCCGCCTATCTGGGAGCCGCAGAGGTGGTCTGGGTGACGGAGGACAGCGTCTCCATGGTGACCGAAGCGGTGGCAGCCGGAAAACCGGTGGTGGCGGTGCGACCCGTGCACACGCCCTTTCCCGCGAATTGCTACATCCCGGGTTATTTGCAAAATCTCGAATCGCTCGGGCTCTTGCAGCGGCGGTTGATTTCGGAAATGGCCGAGGATCGGGGGGCGATGTCCGTTTTCCCCGGTCGCCCGGTCCGCACGGCCCCAGTGCTGGCGGAAATCACCCGGCAACGGCTGGGCTGGAGCTAAATTTGCCGTTGAGCGGACTTGGCGACCGGACCTTGCTGGGCGGCACGCCAATTTTCACAGAAATCCAGGAAGTCGTAGTCGCGGGCATACCAGCGCTGGATCCATACCACGGCTTCCGGCTCCAAGGCCGATGCGGAGCCGCTGCGGTTCGAGCCTCGGTCATCGGCGGGAAGTGACAGGCTCGGTGGCAGGCTGAGGGGGTTTTTGAGTGCTTCGAAATCCGCCGCGAAGTTTTCCAAACGACCGATGAACAGGATATCCTCCTGCCGGGCCTCGAGCGCGGCCTCATCGCCAAACCATTCCCAGTAGCCGAAGCGGATGTGGCTGATGGCGTGCATCGCGCGGCGGGCATCTTCGTGAGCCGGGTGCCGGGGATCGAGCGCGAGTGCCAGCGCATTCGGGCTGGGAAATCGGGAGAACGCCCATTCCTCATCGCCCCGCCACGGGACATCGTGGGAAGGTGCCCCCTGGCGCAGGCGGCTGAGAAACCCACTGACGAATCGGGAAACCGGGTCCCGGGTCACAAACAGGATCTGATGCCCCCGCGGAATCTGCCGCAGAGTGATGCGGTGAGGGTGGAAATAGAGCATGTGCGCCGGGCGGACCTGATAGGGAGTCAGGGCGTGCTTGAGCGCGGTGCCTCCGGTTTTCCTCAGATGCAGGAGGTGGACATTGCGCCGACCGCTCAGTCCGGCGATCACCCGCTTCTTCAAGGTGTTGATTTTCCCGAATGAAATCTTCACTGGCCTCGCTTGGCGCATGGCCATGGGAGCGTCAAGGGGATTTGCCCCGCAGCGAAAGCGGTTGCCAAGGGGCGGACCGTGGGTAGTTTCCCGGGTTTCCAAGCACTGAACCCCCGAAGCGGCCCGCCTGAATGTCGAAGTCTGAATTAGAATCCCCGGTCGCCCTCGTCATTTGTATCAAGTGGGGTGCCGGGCTATACGACGCGACGGATGTCAACCGGCTCTACGCGATGGTCGCCCGCAACCTGCACCGGCATGAGCTTCGGTTCCATTGCTTCACGGAAATCAGCGAGGGCTTGCGAGATGAGGTGATCGTACATCCGCTGCCGTTGGTGGGCTGCGCTCCGGCGGATTTAAAGCACGGCTACCGCAAGGAAGTCGGCCTCTGTGACGATGATTTGGGCGGCCTCCGCGGCCAGCGGGTGATGTTCTTCGACCTCGATGTGGTGATCACCGGCGCGCTCGACGAAATGGTGGAATTCCCCAGCGGCGACGATTTCGTGATCATCAAGGATTGGAACACCCGAGGCGACCATGTGGGCCAGGCGACGGCCTATTCCTTCCGGGTCGGAACCTTGGGATTTGTGAAAACTTACTTCGAAACCCACGCCCGGGAAGTGGTCGCGAAATACACGACGGCAAGCCAGGAATACCTCTCCTCCAAGGTGATCGAGAAATGGGGCAAACTGAAGTTCTGGCCGGAAGCCTGGTGCCAGAGCTACAAGTTCACGGTCCTGCCACCGTGGTATCTGCGGCCATTTGTGGTCCCGGAACTCCCCGCCGGGACGAAGGTGCTGGCGTTTCACGGTCAGCCAAAGATCGAGGATGCGATTCTGGGACGCTGGAGCCCGGAAAGAGTGCCATTTTACAAGCGCACCTACAAAACGATCCGGCCGTGTCCGTGGATCGGAAACTACTGGAAGGAATAGAGCTAGAACCCCGAGAAACGTTTCCGCAGAGCGCTCAGGTGGTTGTAAAGACCGCCGAATCGGGCCCGCTGGGTGCGCAGGAAATAACGGAAGGCGAAGCTGGGCGACCCGGACTCCACGGGAATGGAACTGCGGCTGGAACTCTCGGAAAAATAATGGGTCACCCGGCCCACAATATCGGAAAAATCGTCCTTTTGCAGGATGATGGACGGTGCCACTGCCAGGACTTTGAAGTGCTTTCCAAGGGTGGAAAGGTACCAGCGGTCGATCGCCCGGTTGACGGCAAGCCAGCTCCAGATCGTCGATTCGTCAGGAAGCTGCCCGAGGATCCAGTCTCGGAGCGGCGCGGTGACGATGTAGGCGTGGGTGCACTTGCACCCGTAAATCCGGGCGAGCTGACGGGCCTCGGAAAGGCGGACCAAAGTATCATACGGTCCGTGTGGCTCGGTGAAACCAAGGTAGCAGACGTCCCAGTCGAGCTTGGATTTGAACAACGCGGCTTCGAGCGAAGCCAATTGGTTGGAAAATTCTTCGTCAAAAACCGCATCGTCCTCGAGGATGAGGACCCGCTCCCAGCCCGCTTTTCTGGCCATTTCAAGCGCCCGCCGATGGGCCAGCACGCATCCCCCGCGGGCACCCCAAGTCTTCGCCCGGTTCCCACCCCCGAACCAAGGAGCTTCGCCGAAGCCGGGAATCGTGCTTCCCAGCACCGCAGACACCCGGTGGAGTTTTTCCCCGGGAATCAGGCCCGCGCTCTCCACCCGCAGAGCCTCCCAACGCTCGATCCGGTGGTCGAGGTTGATGACGAGCACCGCGTCGATGGCTTGCCAGAAAGACGACGCTTTTTCGGATTCTGAGAGGGACTCGTTCAAATTGGGAATGAATCAGGGGCGCAGAGTTCGGGATTCAGAGAAGGAAACGCCGGGAGCGGTAGCCTTTGAAACGTCTGTGATGGTGACACCATCAGTAATCTGACGGGCTCACAACGAACAACCTAAAACTGCGCCCGAAGAGCTTATTCCCCGGCATCGGCTTGGATTCGCCGCCAGCTTGCCAGCAACTCGCCCCTTGCCAAAAGGTTGGCCGGAAACCATCCTCGCCACTCGTTCGAATCGCCCGCCAATATCACCCATGAGTCTGAAACCAAAGGGCAACGTACTTGCCGATGACAACAGCCGCAAGTTGATCGGGAGGGTGTTAAAGGAAAATTTCCACCTCTACATCCCGCGCTACATCCTCGCCTTCCTGCTGATGGGAGGCGCGGCGGCGGCCACCGGGATTTCCGCATTCATGATGCAGAATGTCACCAAGGTGCTGTTCGGTGCAGCGGATCAAGTCACCGCCGCACCGGAGATGGTCAAGCAGGCCCAGACCTGGATTCCAGACATCGGCGGGA
>JBOFET010000029.1:0-1014 GCA_051648225.1 Luteolibacter sp. | reverse complement strand
ATACTTCTCGAATTTCGGTACAGGTGTAAGGTATCCCAGCTTGGTCAGCGTGTAGGTCAGCCGGGAGATGGTTGGCTTCGGTAACTTGGTGCGGGCAGCAATCTCCTGATTGCCGAGCAGGCCGTCATTGGGTTGAAATGCGCGCAGGACGTCCAGTCCGCGGGAAAGCGCGACGACGAAATTGCGATCGGTCGCTGCTTTCTTGCTGGCGCGCTTCATGCCGATCCTTGTCCTGCCCTTGTCATGCTCGTTGACAAGGCTCGTGCTTCAAAATAACCCTCCGTGTCAAGATGTGGAATTAAATTTCGCAGTGCGAAATTGGTCTAATCGCAGCGGCTCGACGCAAGTCGTTCAGCTACTCAACGCAAGTTCAAGAACAAGCATCCAGGGAGAGTCCCGGTGAGTGAAGTCGTCAAGCTCGAACGTCATGACAATATTGCCGTCGTCACGGTTAACAGTCCGCCGGTGAATGCGCTCAGCGCCGCGGTGCGCGGTGGCATCTTCGATTGCGTCAAGGCTGCGATCGATGACGCGCAGGTCCAGGGCATCGTGCTGACCTGCGGCGGCCGTACCTTCATCGCCGGCGCCGACATCACCGAATTCGGCAAGCCGCCGAAGCCGCCCGGCCTCGCCGAAGTGCTGAGCCTGATGGAAAGCTCGCCGAAGCCGATCGTTGCCGCGATCCACGGCACCGCGCTCGGCGGCGGCCTCGAGGTCGCGCTGGCCTGCCACTATCGCGTCGCCACCAAGGACGCCAAGCTCGGCCTGCCCGAGGTGAAGCTCGGCCTGCTGCCGGGCGCCGGCGGCACCCAGCGCCTGCCGCGCGCGGTCGGTCCGGAACTCGCGGTCAAGATGATCGTCACCGGCGATCCGATCGGCGCGCCGGAAGCGCTCAAGGCCGGTCTGATCGAGGAGATCGTGGAAGGTCCGGCCTCGGGTGGTGAGGCATTTGCGCGCAAGGTGGTCGCCGAGAAGCGTCCGCTGCGCAAGCTGCGCGATGACGACTCCAAGCTT
>JBOFET010000028.1:0-2769 GCA_051648225.1 Luteolibacter sp. | reverse complement strand
TTGAAGGTGTTCTCTCCAGTGGACGGGATGGTGAGAACGCCGCTGCTGCTGGCATCGCCGGGTAGCGTTCCCATGAAGTATTCGACGATGTTCGCGTTTTGATCGCCGTCTGCGTTTGCTGTGGGAGCACGTAGCGCAGGGTCTGCGATTTGGGTGAAGTAGAATGCTTCGGCAGGTTGATCCGCGATGACTGAACTTGCGCTGGAGGGTGCTCCGATGTCGTAGTTCGGAGCAGGGTTCAGGGTGAGCGTGAGGGTTTCAGATCCTTCTGAAATGGTATCTGCTAGCACAGTGATCGGCAGGGTGAAACTCGCTTCACCGATCGGAATAATGATGCTCTCCATGATGCCGGAGTAGCCCGAGTAGTCGGCGGCGCTTGCATTTCCGCTAGGGGCGAACTGCACGGAAAGCGCACCAGCGGTCGAGCCTGAACGAGTGATCGTGAATTCCAGAGTTTGGTCCGCACCGAACTCGCCAGCAGCGGCATCTGTGGCGGTGATGGTCACGGTGGGCAGCAGTGGTGCTGTGACGGCGGTGAAGCTACGGACGGGTGTGCTAACCGGAGTGACGCCATCGGTGACGGCGGCATACCATTCGTATTCTTCGCCAGCGACGAGACCGGTGAATGCCTCGCTGGCGGAAGTGCTGCCGCTGGGGAGGTTTTGCGTGCCGAGGACCGTCCATGGTGCGGAGCTGGTCATGTTGTAAGGCAGGGTGAATTCGCTATCAGCATCCGTTTCAAAAGTGCCAGTCACCGGGCGATAAGTCTTCGCGTAGATGGCGTTGTTCGCTGGGGAAAAGGTGAAGTAGCGCAGCCAGCCATCGCCACCGCCGAAGCCGCCGGGGGAACCTGAGCGGGACTGATAGTCTTGGAGCACGGTGTGAACGGTGCGACCTTCGAAGACGTCGTCGCGGCGTCCTTCTCCGTGGATGTGGCCGCAGAGCATGAGGAAGAAGTTCGGGTTGTCCTTCAGGTTGTCATACACCGCTTGGCCATGGCCGCCGAAGCTGGCTTCTGTGGGCGGGAAACTGGTGCCGATGAGCCAGTGACTGGTGACGATGGCGCGGCGGTTAGGATTTGCCTTCATAAGCGCATCCGCCCAATCCATGACGGACTGATTTCCTGAGGTGTTCGAGTTGTAGGCGAGGTTGATGACCATGAAATCCATCCCCCCGGCACTGAAAAACTGGTAGTTGTTATTGTTGTTGGTGCTGAAATTTCCTTGGAAATATGGACGACCTGCCCAGCGCGAGGTTCCGAAAAATTGGTTCCAAAATGTGGTGGTGCCGGTGCCGCTGCCGGTGCCGAAGTCGTGATTTCCCGGTGCGCCGCCCCACGGGATGCCGTGTGTGAGCAGCGTGGTGGCGGGATTTTCGATGATATCCATCGCTTGATCCGCGCGCACCCATTCAGAGTCGTTTCCGCCATTGTCGCCGCTCTGCACCATGTCTCCCATGTGGGCGACGAAGGCGGTGTTGAGGGAGTTTTTCGAACTCACGATCCAGCTCGTCTGATCCGTGAACTGAGAGAAGCGATTGCCGCCCGTGTTTTGCGAGTAGAACTGCGTGTCTGGAATGGTCACGAGCGTGAAGTCTGAACCCGGAGCCGCTGTTTTCGGGCGTCCGTAGAAGGTGACGGTGAGCGGCTGGCTTTCTGGATCAGCTAGGGAAACGGTGAGGTTCGCGCTCGGTGCGGGGACGCTGGCGAGATCCGTTGGAGAAATTTGAGAAATCGTCGGCGGCTGGTTCGGCAAGACGTGGACGATGATCGGCGCGGAAACGGTGGTGGCGGTTAGGTCGTCTGTGGCTTTCGCGGTGAGGGTGTAGTCGCCGACGGGGATGTTAGTCCAATCGAAGGAATACGGCTCGGTCATGTCCTCGCCGAGCTTGGTCGTGCCTTGGAAAAACTCGACTTTGAAGACGTTTCCATCGCTGTCATCTGCATCGGCGGTGATCGAAAAATTGGCGGGCGCGATGAAGTTCGCGTCGTTCGCTGGGGCGGTGATCGAGACGGTCGGTGCGAGGGTGTTAGGCGGGCCGACGGTGATGGCGACTGGTGCGCTGGTAGTGCTTTGCGCAAAATTGTCGGTGGCCTTCGCGGTGAGCGAGTAGCTGCCTTGAACGACGCCGGACCAGTCGAAGGTGTATGGCTCAGTGTCGTCCTCGCCGAGTTTCGTGGCTCCGTTGAAGAACTCGACTTTCACGACGTTGCCGTCTGTGTCGTCTGCGTCTGCGGCGAGGGAAATGCTGGCGGGCGCGGTGAAAGCGGCGTTTTCCAGTGGAGCAGTGAGCGCGACTGTCGGCGGCGTGCCGGGTGGGGCGAGCGAGATCAGCTCGAGGTCAAAGCCGAGGTCGCTGCTATTTCCATCCCGCTGGTGAAGTTCAACGGCGATGGTGTTCGTGCCTTCCACGAGGATCGGCAGCGGCGAGGCGGTGGAGGCGAAGTAGGTGGTCTCGTTGCCGCTATCGACGATGGACGAAGAGTTCGTGAGGTAGGTAATGGGGCCAGTCGGCATGTTCTGGCGAGCGACTTCAGTGCCGTTGATGTAAACGACCACGCCGTCGTCGCGGAGGATGTTGAGAGTCAGGTCTTGGATGGCGGCGGCACCTGCGACATCGAATGTGCGGCGGAAATAGGTGGTGATGTAGCGGTTAGGCGCGGCGGGAGAGGACACTATGGTCACGATGTGGCTGTCGGTGTAGCCGAGTGGCGCAGCACCGGAGGCCCAAGTGCTGTCGTTGAAGGTGGTTTCTTTCCACGCGCTGCCT
>JBOFET010000027.1:0-7384 GCA_051648225.1 Luteolibacter sp. | reverse complement strand
GGTGGAGCGCAGCATCTCGTGGTTGGAGAAGTGCCGTCGGCTTTGGAAAAACTGTGAACGAAAGCTCGCCTCATCCCTCGCCATGATCCGTCTCGCCTTCATCTCGCTCCTCCTCAGAAGACTTTAAACAGGTTCTAAGAGATTCTCGTCGCGAGGGTCTCCATAGGACTCTCGCCGAAAATCTGGCGGTAGTTTTTAGAGAAGTGCCCCAAGTGCCAAAAGCCACATTGCAACGCGGTCTCTTTGATGATGCCGGGGGCTGCCTGTACCGTGAGAAGCGCGCGGCGGGCAGCGTGAAGCCGTTGGTGCCGGATGTAGGCGGTAGGGCCTACACCCATCGAGCTGCGGAAAAGAACCTCCACGCCCCGTGCCGACATGCCAAGTGCGGCACTGACATCGGCCAGCTGGATCGGCCCTTGGGCGGAAGACTTGATGAAATCCCTCGCCTCCCGCAGATGCTTCAAGCGTCCTGCGACCCGCGAATTGGGCGGCGGGACGAGTCCGGCCGTGCCGCTGCGCAGCGCGATGAGGAAGCACTCTAAAAGCATCTCCTCCATCTCCCGGCGCACCCACTCGTCCGAAAATGGGCTTGCCGGATCCCGGATGCCCTCCAGCGCGGTCGAGAGCAGGAGCCGTAACCGCTGCTGTTCCACCGAACCGATGCGCATACCCGCTCCCTGCTTGAGCAGCGTGTCCGGAATCTCGGGAAACCATCTTTCCAGCGCCTGGTGGAATTGCTCCACAGGCACGGTGAGTGTCGCGTTAGCATACCCTTGCGGTGTTCGAGCATCCAGCAGCCCCCCCGGTGGGAAAAAACCCATATAACCGTCGAGATGCTCGGTCGCAAAATTGAAGGAGTGACCTTTAGCGGGACAATGCGTCACAAAAACCAACGTGTAGCAGTCCACCGGCATCGCCCCGGTGAACAACATTGCGGGACCCATCTCTGCAAAATCGAGGCAGGAGGAAGAACCGGTCAGCCGCGCGAGCCAGCTCGGCAGCGGTTCGACACTCAATTGACAGGGTTCGAAGTTGGCACTGCGAATCGCGGACGAAAGTTGTTCCGGATTAACGACCACTTGGAAAGCAGTTGGATTTAAAATGCCCTTCACCCTCCGTTTGCTATCTCCCGGCCTTCCGGGACTCAAGCCATTTTCAGTGCGGAAATGGGATACACTTTACCCTCGAAACCGACGAATGACTTGGGTCACTGTTGTTCCGGGATGGTTGATGTGGTTTCAGCAGCAATTTCCCATCACTTAAAATGCACTCACCGATGAACTACCTGAGAAGCACCATCTTCGGATCATTCGCTATTTTATCGCTCTCTATCAGCCCCTCGTTCGCAGGCACGGTGGAAAGTTCCGTCATCGAGACGCCCACCCCAGCCCCGTCCTCGGACTGGGTTTTTCAAAGCACCCTCTATGGCTGGCTCCCGGGGCTCGACGGAGATGTCGGAGTGGGTGGATTCGAAGTCGGAGTGGATGAGTCGTTCCTCGACCTTCTGCCTGATATCAACATGTTCGCCATGCTGCGCTTCGAAGCCCGCAGGGCGAAATGGGGCGTGATCGCGGATGGGTTTTATGTGGACCTCGGGACTTCGGCAAATCCGCCGGGAAGCCTCTATGGCAGTGCCAACCTCGGGCTGAAACAGTTACTTGGCGAGCTTTCAATCGCTTACCGCGTGTATGAAAACCCTTCGGGTTTTGTCGATCTCTATGCCGGTGCGCGCTATAACGGCTTCAAGATCGATCTCGGCGGTTCGCTCAATCAGCCGGGAATCCAAACCGTCAGCAATTCAACGAGTGCGCAGATCGTAAATACCAGCGAGGCCCGTGCCGCCGCAATCGCCGCACCAGTCGCCGCCAATTACCGGGCTGCAGCAACGACTGAGAGGGCCGCCATCGAGGCGGATCTGGCAGCAGACATCCAGGCTGATGTGGATGCGCAGGTAAAAGAGGATGTCGAAAGGCGTGTGAACTCGATCCTCAGGGAAAACGGCATCCGGCAGCGGGACCTCACTGGGGGAGATTTCGCCCGCAATATCAAAATCGTTCGTGACGAACTCACCGCTGCGACTGCCGAACTCGAAGTCGCGAAGCTGCGCGCGACCGTCAATGCGTCCGCCCAGGCAGACATCGCCACAGCGGAAGCCAAAGTTCAAAAATCCGAGAAGAATCTCGCCAAAGCCATCAACGGCAAGCTCAACACGTTGCCCACCAGTAAGTCCGCCGACCTTGACTGGGTGGATCCCATCGTCGGCTTCCGCGCCCAATGGAACATCAACGAAAAATGGTATCTCGCCGGCAAAAGCGACATCGGAGGATTCGGCGTGGGCTCAGAATTAGCATGGACCTTGCAGGCGACTGTCGGCTACAACCTCAACGGGAAAAGTTCCGTCGAGCTCGGATACCGCTACCTCCATACCGACTATGACAATGACTCGGTGCTTTATGATGTCGCCGAGGCCGGACTCTACATGAGCTACAACGTTAGCTTCTAACACATTGTCTCTCTTTCAAGAAACCTGTTCGGAAACCACTGGACATCTCAGCCTCAAGATGAATGCCGCCGCCTCCATCGCCCCCACCGGAGCCACCCTACCAAAAAGACCATGAAACCAACCTCCCACCTCCTCTTCAACGGGATTCTAACGTCCGCCGCCCTGGTGCTCGTGATTTCCGCCACGGCTCAGGTCCAAACCACCGGCACCGTCGGCTCACCCAGCGCCACCACCACCATCCCCGGCAACCAGCTCCCCGCGCCCGATCCGAAATTCGGCGGTGTGATCAAGGACGACGCCCTGAACTCGAAACCCTGGTGGGCACCGCGCATCGTCCCACCCAAGGATGCGCCTAACGTGCTGCTCATCATTACCGATGACTCCGGCTTCGGCGTGCCAAGTACTTTCGGCGGCGTCATCCCAACACCTTCGATGGACCGCATCGCCAAGAGCGGGCTGCGTTATAACAACATCCACTCTACTGCACTTTGCTCGCCCACGCGGGCGGCGCTCATCACCGGCCGCAACCACCACTCGGTCGGCTTCGGCGTGATCTCCGAGCAGGCCACCGGATTTCCCGGCTATAACAGCATCATCCCCGAGGACAAGGCGACCATCGGCCGCATGCTCAAGGACAACGGCTACTCCACCGCATGGTTCGGAAAGAACCACAACACCCCGGCCTTCGCCGCCAGCCAAGTCGGACCGTTCGACCAATGGCCCAATGGCATGGGCTTCGAATATTTCTATGGCTTCAATGGCGGCGACGCGAACCAGTGGCAGCCGAACCTTTTCCGCAACTCGACCCAGATCTATCCGTTCGACGGCAAGCCGGAGTGGAACCTCGTCACCGGCATGGCCGATGATGCGATCGAATATCTCAACCGCATCCATCAGACGATGCCGAGCAAGCCGTTCTTCATGAAGTATGCGCCCGGTGCAACGCATGCCCCGCATCACCCGAGCAAGGAGTGGGTTCAGAAAATCGCCGATATGCATCTCTTTGATGACGGCTACGAAAAACTCCGCGAGCGCATCTTCGAGAACCAGAAGAAACTCGGCGTCATTCCGGCCAACACGCAGCTCGAACCCTGGCCCGCGACGATGCTTAAGCCATGGGACCAACTCACGGCTGACGAAAAGAAACTCTTCATTAAACAGGTCGAGGTCTTCGCCGCGTATGCTGCTTACAGCGACTCGGAAATCGGGCGCGTCATCCAATCCATCGAAGACATGGGCAAGCTCGACAACACCCTCATTATCTACATCAACGGCGACAACGGTACCAGTGCGGAAGGCGGCCCGCTTGGCACTCCTAATGAAGTCGCTTGGTTCAATGGAGTGAACGCGATCCCTGCTGAACAGCAACTCAATTGGTACGATGTGTGGGGCACCGAGATGACTTACAATCACATGTCCGCAGGCTGGTCTCTGGCTTTCGATGCACCCTTCCCGGGGTTCAAGCAAAACGCCTCCAAGCTCGGCGGCATCCGCCAGAACATGGCGGTCTCCTGGCCCGCCCGGATCAAGGACGCAGGCGCGCTCCGCGAGCAGTTCTGCCACGTCATCGACATCGTCCCCACCATTCTCGAATCCGCCGGACTCAAGGCTCCAGAGCTCGTGGACGGCATCAAACAAGCACCCATCGAAGGCACCAGCCTTGTTTACACCTTCGACGAAAAGAACGCCAAAGCCGCTTCGCAGCACAAGACCCAGTATTTCGAAATGATGGGCCAATACGCGCTCTATCATGAAGGCTGGCTGCTCAGCACCAAGATGAACCGCGCGCCGTGGGAAGCCTTCGGCGCCGCCAACCCCGATCCGCTCAACAACCAGATTCTCGAACTCTACGACCTCAGCAAGGACTTCAGCCAGTCGCAGAACATCGCCGAAAAATTCCCTGACAAAGTGAAGGAGTTGAAGGCCTTGTTCATCGAGGAAGCCAGGAAGTATCAGGTCTTCCCGATGGACGCCTCGGTCGCCGCACGCATCGTCGCGCCACGGCCTAACATTACCGCGGGCCGCACCGAGTTCGTTTACACCACCCCCATGGTCGGCCTGCCGCAGGGCGACTCCCCTAATATCCTCAACAGCTCCTACACCATCACCGCCGACATCGAAGTCCCCGAGGGCGGAGCCGAGGGCATGATCCTCACCTCCGGTGGGCGCTTTGCCGGCTACGGATTCTATCTGCTCAAAGGCAAACCGGTTTTCCTGTGGAATCTGGTGAACCTCAAGCGCATCAAATGGGAGGGCCAGGACGCACTCACCCCCGGCAAGCACACGGTCGAATTCGATTTCAAATATGACGGTCTCGGTGTCGGCACGCTTCTTTTCAACAACATGAGCGGCCTCGGCCGCCCCGGCACCGGCACGCTCAAGGTGGATGGAAAAGTCGTCGCCACCGAGACCATGCCTCACACCCTGCCAATGATCCTGCAATGGGACGAGGCCTTCGACATCGGCTCCGACACCCTCACCGGCGTGAACGACGCGGACTATCAGCCTCCCTTCACCCTCGCCGCCAAGCTCGACAAGCTGACGATCAAAGTGGATCGCCCGCAGCTCACGCCCGAGCAGATCAAGGAGCTTGAAGCTGGCATGAAAAAGATCGAAGCAGGCAGGGAATAGTCCTTCGAGCAAACCCCATCGAGGCTCCATTCGATCCCGTGGACCATGGTGCCACACTGGTTCGAATAGGGACATCTTCCACAGGGCCTATGGCTCCGGGTAGATGCGTGTTGCCATCCGTGTCGCCGCCTAGCAACTCTTTGCCCAGCATTATGGGAATTCATATCGGACGCAGTAAGCAATGAACCTAATCACCGTCATCTGGTCCGCTGCTGCCGCGTCCTGTGTGACTCTCGCTTTGGTCCATCTGCTGCTGTGGTGCTGGAGCCGCGAATCGAAAGCCAGTTTGTGGTTCGCAGGCACGGCCATGTCCGTAGCGATATTGGCATGCATCGAGTCCGCCATGATGCGCGCTCAGGAATCGCCCGAGTTTCTTAAAGTGCATCGCTGGGGCCATGTCGCCTTCTTTGTCATCGTCCTCTGCATCGTCGGCTTCGTGCAGTCCTACTACAGGACCGGCCGTTGGTGGCTGCTCTGGAGCTTGATCGGATTGCGGTTAGTGATCCTGCTGCTGGCTTTCGTCCCTGGTCCGACTTTCAACTTCCGCGAGGTCACGGCGATGGAGCCAGCGGTCTTTTGGGGTGAAATCGTCATGATCCCCAAGGGAATCCCAACACCTTGGGAGTTCCTCGGCAATGCAAGCGGCCTTCTTCTCCTCGTGTTTGTGATCGACGCAGCCGTTCGCCTAAAACGACGTGATAACACTGGCGAGAAGCGGCGCACGCCGGTGATGGCTGTCGGGGTGGTGCTCTTCGTCCTGTCTTGCGTGATCAACGGGATTCTCATCCACCACGGCAAGGCACAGGTTCCGTATTTCATCACTCTCTCATTCCTCTTTGTGATCGCGGCGATGAAATTCGAACTCAGCCGCGACATGCTACACGCCGCACGTCTCGCCGCCGAGGTTCGTGAAAACGCCGAGAGCATGCGCCTCGCCGCAGGTGCCGGTGAACTGGCGCTCTGGAGATGGGACATTCCTCGCAACAGCATTTGGCTCAGTCCGGGTGGGCGCGAAATTTATGGAATCCCACCCGCACATGTCATCACCCTCCAGAGCGTTCTCGACACCCTCCACGAAGACGACCGGAAAACAGTATCCACCCAGATCACACGGGCGCTTGCTGGCGGCGGCGCGTTCCAAGCGGTTTACCGAGTGAAAACCTCCGAGGACGTGCCCCGCTGGATCAGTGCGCGCGGGAAAACCGAATTCACCCCAGACGGTGAACCGCTCCGCATGCGCGGGGTTTCCATCGACGTCACCAGCCGCATTCTGGCCGAACAGGATGCGGCCCGGCATCGGGATGAACTCGCCCACCTCTCACGTGTCACCACCTTGAATGAACTCTCCGGCTCGCTAGCCCACGAGATCTATCAACCGCTGGCGATCATCCTCAGTAACGCCCAAGCCGCTCAGCGCCTGCTCGCCCAGTCACCTCCCGACCTTGCAGAAGTGCGGGAAATTCTCGCGGATATCGTCAATGAGAACATGCGTGCCGGGCAAGTGATCGAGCGACTCCGCGCCCTCTTCAAGCGAGGTCAGTCGAATACGAAGCCCATTTTCCTGAATGACATTGTCGATGAAACTCTGGCTCTCGCTCAACACAATCTGGCAGCACGCGGATTCACCACAAGAGTCGCAATGTCATCCGGGCTGCCGCAGGTGCTTGGCGACCGCATTCAACTTCAGCAAGTGCTGCTCAACCTATTGCTCAACGCAGCCGACGCCATGGCTCTCCAAACACCCGCAACACGCCATATCCATCTAGCAACCGCAAAATCCGGCGACTCCGTCCGTCTCTCCGTCAGAGATGAAGGCCCGGGACTACCTGCCAATGTCGAAAAAATCTTCCAGCCGTTTCACACTTCAAAACCCGACGGTCTTGGACTCGGTCTTGCCATCAGCCGTTCCATCGTCGCCGCGCATGGCGGCCGCATTTGGGCCGAAAATCATCCCGAACAGGGCGCGGTTTTTCATATTGAGATTCCGGAAATAACTTTGAACAGGAGGGAGCTGAGGTAGTAGAGGATCAATCATTTGATTTGGAGATCGAAGCCCGTTTCTCCTCGCCTTTGAATTGAGTTCTCGACCACCACTAACTCATCCCATTCTCTGCTTCCTCCTGTTAAACCATATTCCTGTCTCGGATAAACCCCCACGCAGCATGAGCCCCGAACCCTCTACCATCTACATCGTCGATGACGAGCCCGGGATGCGAAAAGCTCTCTGCCGACTCCTGCGGGCGGAAGGTT
>JBOFET010000026.1:0-15112 GCA_051648225.1 Luteolibacter sp. | reverse complement strand
ACGCCACCAAACGCAGCCCTTTCGCCAGCGTCGGCCGGAAATCCCCGCCAATCCCGTCCACCGCCGCTCTTGATAGAGCGGGCAGCGTCACCGTCGCCACCGCCACGCCGAAGACGCCGATGGGCAGCTGCATCAGGCGGAAGGCATAACTCAGCCAGCTAACGGCCCCTTCGCCCACGCCGTAGGCAAACATCGCGTTCACCACCACGTTGATCTGCACGACCGAAGCCGCGATCACCGCCGGACCCATGAGTCTTAAAATCTGCCGGACACCGGAATCCCTCCAGTTGAAATCCGCCACGAAGCGGTAACCCACCGATTTCAACGCCGGGAACTGACAGACTAACTGCGCCAGCCCGCCGATCACCACGCCGATGGAGAAACCGATCAGACTCTGCGGTCCCCAATTCGGATCCATCCAATAGCCGATGGACGCACCGCCGATCATCGAGCCGAGATTGAAGAAACACGACGAAAGCGCGGGCATACCGAAGACGTTTTTCGCGTTCAACAGCCCCATCACCAGCGCCGCCAGCGAGACTAGCAGGATGAAGGGATACATCACCCGCACCATCGTCACCGTGAGTGCGATTTCGGCGGGATTGTAGATCCGGGGTGAGTTTCCGCTGCGTGAGAGTGAGGTGAGAAGATCCACGATCCACGGCGCCGCGATGATTCCCAACAGAGTCACACCACTCATGAAAACGGCGGCGAGCGTCATCATCTTGTTTGCCAGCACCCAGGCGGATTCCTCGCCCTCGGACTTGAGTTTCTTTGAAAACGTCGTGACGAACGCCTGCGAGAGTGCACCCTCCGCGAACAGGTCGCGCAGCAGGTTCGGCACCTTGAAGGCCAGATAGAAACAATCCATCCACCGGCTGCCGCCGAAGAGTCCGGCGAACATCATTTCCCGGGCGAGACCCAGCACCCGGCTCGCCATCACGGCGGCGCTGACTTTCCAAGTGGCTTTGGCAGACATCAGGTGAATGAGAGTTGGTTCAGCCGACGTTCAACCGCACCAGATTCGTGAAATTGTTGCAGCTCTCGTTGTGGAAATTTGCGGTGTCCGGCAACGGCCTACCCTGCTCGATGCGCATGATTGGATCGCGCCTCTCGGTCTCGGAAAGGTCGCCGTATTCAGTGGATGGACGGGTCATGGTGAGTAAAGTTTTCCGCCAATCCCAAACGAAGCCCTGCTAAACGAACTTCTCGCTGCTGATTGCCACCTTCATCACGGATCGTCCACCGGCTGGAAGGATAATTTTGTTAGGCCCGACATTGCCGGACTCCACGCAGACCATGCGGAGGTATTCCTCGTCGCCGAAGTCGGGCATGCGGCTGGACTTGTCGATCCATGGGTTCCACACGACGGTGGAGTTGGATCCTGATTTCCCGATTCGGATCGTGCGCTCGTAGCCGGGATCGAGGATTTCGACGGTCGCCGTGGTGTCTTGATAGACACGGTCCACTTCGCTGCCGATTCGGAGTTCCGGGGCGGACTCCAGCGCGCGAGTGTTGGTCAATTTGTCGAAAAAACCGCAGTTCGAGAGGCCCTTGATCGAAATCGCCTCGATTGCGCTGATTTGAAAATAGGTGTGCAGGCAGGTTTCGAATTCGACGGCACTCTCACCCAGATGATCAATGATCAACTCGAGGGTGAGTTCCTTCCCGACGATGATGACATACTCGACGTTGAAATCCTCGTGGCGTGGCAGCCGGAACCGGAGGCTCACGGATTCGTCCGGCAAGAGCGACGTTTCGATCCAATCCCATTCCCCCGTGCGGGCATGGCCATGGGCAGGCAGTCCCTCGCGCAGGCCGAACCAAGGAAAAATCACCGGCACTCCGCCACGGATGGGTTTTTGGTGAGAAAATTCGCTTGCCTCGCTCATGAACAGGAGCGGGGGTTCACCTTTTTTCTCAAAGCGGGTGACGTGCGCTCCGTGCAGATAGATTTCCGCAGCAGCGTCCAAGGACTCCACGACGATTTTCCGCAATCCTCCCTCACCGTCCACGAGCGAGACGCGACCTGGAATTTCTAACTGATCCAATGACCTCATCGGCGGTTATTTTTTCTTCCGCAAGAAGGGTGGCAGGTCGAGGTCTTCACCCTCGAAAACGTTGGGACTCTCCCCTTCGAAGCGGCCGCGTGGGGCGGAGTCGAGCGAGAGTTCATTCTGCGCACCGGTCCCTTTGATGCCTAACTTGAGCTTCGGCGGCTCCGCATCAACGCTTGGAGCCGGGGCGGAGAATTCCTCGATGGGTTCAAGATCCTCGAAATCGCGGATTTCCTGGGACACGGCGGCCTTCACGGGTGGTTCGGAGGCTTTGGCTTTCCCCCACGGAGCGGGCAGCGAGGACTTTTTCCGAGGGGCCGGGATGAAGACCGGGGTCTTCAGTTCTGGCTCGTCGATGTCCTCGATTGGCTCAGGCTTCGCGTCTTCGTCGCTTGTATAGACTTCCTCAGCGGCGATTTCCTCCTGCGCGGCCTCCGGTGTTTCGGAAAAATCGGCCGTGATTTCCTGTTCCGGGGCACTGGGTTCCTGCGGAGCGGCGACGACCGGCTGGGTGAAGGTGAATGCGGAAAGATCGGGCTCCGGGGCGACTGCCTTGGGGGTGATTTCCGGCTCGGCGAAGGGCCGCTCGATTTCAAACAAGGAAGGCGCACTCACCCCGGCGACTTCCGCCACCGTTTTGCGGAATTTGGAAAGCGGTGAAACCAGCGGAGCTTCACGCACCGGCTCAGGCGTGGGCGCGGGCACAGGTTCGGGGACACGGGCTGGCAGGGTGAAAGTGGGCTCGGGTTTCTCCTCCACGGCGACCTCGCGGACCGGCGGCGATTCGAACGCGGCAACTTTCACCGGCGGCGCGGTGAAGTCGGACGTCGGGTCGAGAAGCGGGTTTTCGTGCGAGCGGTGGCTGAGAGATTCGCGCGGGGCCATGGCGAGGAAATCCTCTGGCAGCGCACTGATCAGCGTGATGGAAAGCGAGTCCCCCATCGCCGGATCGATGGCCGCGCCGAAGAGCACGTGCGCCTGGTCCGGGACGAATTTCTGCAAGCGCTGCATGAGGAGTTCGATTTCAAACAGCGTTAGATCCTCGCCGCCGGAGAGATGGACGAGCACGGTTTGTGCATCCTTGAGCAGCGTGCCTTGGTCGAGCAGCGGGCTGTTGAGCGCGTTTCTCAAGGCTTTGATCGCGCGGTCCTTGCCCTCGGCGATGCCGGAGCCGAAGAGGCAGCGGGAGCGGTTCGTCCGCAGTGCGCTCATCAGGTCGTCGAGGCCGACGTTGATCAGGCCGGGTCTAACGACGAGGCGAATGACCGCCTTGATCGACTCACAGATCATGTGGTCCGCCGCGCCGAAGGCTTCGTGGATGCCTTGTTTGGCAAGCACGAGCTCGCCCATGCGGTTGTTGTCGAAGGTGACGAGTGCGTTTGATAGAACGGCGAGTTCGTTGAGTGAAGTCTCTGCCTGCTCCCGGCGGCGTCTCCCTTCAAATGCAAACGGCATGGTGGCGAATACTACGACGAACGCCCCCTCTTCACGGGCGATCCGGGTGATGATGGGTGCCGCGCCGGAGCCGGTTCCACCACCGAGACCGGTGCAGAGGAAAACGATGCGGCGGCCTTTGATCGACGCGCGGATCTGCTCTTCCGCTTCGAGCGCGGCTTGGTGGCCGAGCTCGGGGTCTCCACCGGAGCCGAGGCCCTTGGTGAGATTCACACCGAGCTGGATCTTCTCGCGGGCGATGCAGGTGGTGAGCGTGCGGACGTCGGTATTGAGTGCTAACAACTCGGCTCCTTCCATGCCGTCGAGGGCGATCCGCTCGAGCATGTTGGCGCCGGCTCCACCGAGACCGACGATTTTCACGGACGAGGTGGGGATGGTTTGGTGGGGATCGCGGGAGTAAGGGATCATGGCGGAGGTGGGATTTGAAATTTGAGATTGGAGAGTTGAAATGGTTATTTTCCGAACGGCCAGAACATGCGGCCGATCTTCCCAAAGAGGCCGGGCGGTGCTGCCCGTTCGGTTTCGAGGATCTGGGCGTAGCGGATCAGTCCGATGGCGGTGGCGTAGTGAGGATCCTTGAAACTCGCATGCGCACCACTGACTTCCGGCGGCTCGGGGCGGTAAATGTCGCGACCAAAGACGTCGAAGGCCAGCCCGTCGAACCCGCGCATCAGACTGGTGCCGCCGGTGAGGAAAATGCCCGCGCCGATCGCTTCGACCGCACCTGCGGGCAGCCTTGACCGCACCAGCTTCAGCGTTTCCTCCAAGCGCTGGCGGATGACTTCGTTGAGAATGCTGCGGCCGACCTCGACCTCGGCGAATCCGCGGTCGTCGGTGAGCTTGGCAATCCCCACGGATTTCGCGGGATCCGAAGAGGCATCCCCTTCCAGGATTTTCAGGCGGTCCGCTTTGGAAAACGGCAGGCCAGTGACGAGGTGAATGTCGTTGGTGACATGATCGCCACCGACGGGGATGCAGCCGGATGCGGCGATCGCTCCATTCAGATAGAGCGCGTAGTCGGTGGTGCCGCCGCCGATGTCGATGACGAGCGCACCGCGTTCCCGCTGCTCCCGGTCGAGCGCCATCTGCGCGGTGGCGATGGGTGAAAAGACGATGTCATCCACTTCCAGCGGCATTTCCCGGACGAGCTTGATGCTGTTCTGAATGCGGGTGCCGATGCCGTGCACGATGTGGAAATCCGCCTCCACGGTTTTTCCGAAAAGCCCGACCGGCGTGCTAGAGTGCTCGAGACCGTCTAGCAGGTAGTTCCGGATGATCGGGTGCAGATAGACGTGGTCCGCCGGGATGTGGACCTCACGGGCAATGGTGCGCGCTTCCTCGACGTGCTCGGCGGTGACGGTCGGCTCGCCATCAGGCAGGCGGTAGGTGCCGCGGTGGTTGATGCCTTGGATGTGGGAGCCAGTGACAGCAAGGAACACGCTGCCGATTTCCACGTCGCTGGCATCCTCCGCCTTGGCCAGTGCGTCCTTGAGGCAGGCGCGGGCTTGGGAGAAATCATAGATCTCCCCCTTGCGGACGCCGGCGGATTTCGTCACGCCGATGCCTAGAATCTTGACCGCACTATCCGCCTTCACTTCGCCGACGACGATGCAGGTCTTGCTGGTGCCGATCTCGAGTCCGACGTGAATTTTTGTGCGACGTGCCATGAGCGGTGGGATTGCGAAGAGAAGTCAGTTGCTGTTGAGAAGGATTTTCAAATCGCGGGTGCGCCGGTCTTCGCGGACTTCCTCGGGGCTTGGCTCGGCTACGGGAATGGCGCGGGGTGCGGGTGATTCCGTGCGCAGGGTGATGGGGATGTTGTGCTTGGGGATGAGGTTGATGGTGGCGATGGCGTAGCCTTTTTGGTTCGAGTGGTCCATCGCCATGCGCAGACTGTGAATCTGCCGCTCGTGATCTCCAAGCCCGAAGGTGGACGACGTACCCTGGCGGGTGACGAGCATCAGCGACCAGGCGTTCACCTGACTCACCGAGTCGATCCACTGCAACGAATCCGGGTCCGCTGCGGCTGCGGAATCCAGCAGGCGGCAGCAATGGACGAACTCCGGGTGGCGGATCATCTGACCGGCAGTGATCGGAAATTCATCAGACGGTGAGAGCTGGATCATCGGGAGGTTTTCCGCCGTTTCCAGCTGCAACTCGGGACAAGGATAGGCGACACCGGTCTGATCCACCAGCATGCCGCCGCTGCGGCGCGTGTCCGACAGACCGGCCTCCGGGCAAGCGATCCAGGCCTTCGGAGTGCGAGCGACGACGCGCACCATCAGCGTACCGGGCAAGTGACGTTCGGTGCGGGCTTCGGCGATGCCCGGCATGGCTTTGAGTTTCGCGGCGAGCGCGGCAGCGTCGATGTCGAACAAGCTCGGCGGCGGGGAAATGCCGATCATTTCCGCAAGGCCGGCTTCGTCGATGACCGGGTTGGCATTCAGATCGAGAATCTTCAGTTGGAAATCCGGGTTCTTGTAAAACGCCCGCTGGATCCCCTGCCACACTCCCCAGCCGATGCCGGTGACGGCGGCGAGCACGAGCGCGTATTTCGTCAATCCGCCGAGCACGCCGAGGAACCGCAGCCAGGCGATGCGCGGCGACATGACGCGAACCTCCAGCACCTGGGAGCGCGGGTGGCGGCTGACTTTGCGGGTGGGGCGTTTTGACATGTTAGGAGCGGAGTTTGAGGGAAATCTCGGCAATCGTTTTACAGAGATCCGGAAAAGAAATCCCGGTGGCGGCGGCAGCCTTGGGCAGCAGGCTCGTCTCCGTCATACCCGGAATGGTGTTGGCTTCCAGCACGAAGGGCCGGTTTTGTGGATCCAACAGGACATCGACCCGGGAATAAACCTCCACGCCCAGCGAGCGGTGTGCGGCAAGCGCGGCGGCCTGCACTGCCATGGTGGTTTCCAAATCCAGATCCGCCGGACAGACGTACTCGCTGCCCTTCGCTCCGCTGAGCCAGGGGTATTTGCTGTCCATGTCATAGACCCCGTCCGGTGGTGAAATGTGGACGATGGGCAGCGTGAGATCGTTGAGAATGCCGACAGTGAGTTCCTGGCCCTCGATGAATTCCTCGACGAGCACCTCGCCGTATTTCTCCGCCGCTTTCAGCAGCGCGGCCGGCACGTCATCCTGCACCTTTACAATCTGGATACCGACGCTGGACCCCTCGAGCGGCGGCTTGATGACGAGCGGTGCTCTGAGAGTGAGCCGGGGCACCACGCCGGGACTGAGGGAAACCGTCTCGGAGCGCGCGGTGGGGACTCCTGCGGCTAGAAATTTTTCCTTCGCCAGCGACTTGTTGATCGCGAGCTTGCTGCTAGCGGATCCGGCTCCGGTGTAAGGGACTCCGAGCGCTTCGAGCGCGTCTTGGAGCTGCCCGTCCTCGCCGAAAGTGCCGTGAATCACGTTGAAGGCGAGATCCGTGCCTGCCGGAAGTTCGATCCGGGTGGTGGTGACATCGACAGGCACCGCGTCGAGGCCGAGGCCTAACAACGCCTGAAGCACGGCCTCTCCCGAGGCGAGCGAGACCTGGCGCTCCGATCCCGGACCACCCATCAGAACTGCGATTTTTTTTCCGCTCAGCATTTTCGTGGTGAAGTTAGAATGAGGGTTCTTCGTCGCCGAGGATCTTGATTTCCGTTTCGAGTTCCACCTGGCGCTCGTCACGGGCTTTTTCCTGGATGAACTCGATGAGCGTTAGAATTTCCAACGCAGTCGCACCGCCTTGGTTCACGACGAAGTTCCCGTGCACCTCGGAAATCGCCGCGTGGCCGCAGGTGGTGCCCTTGAGGCCCATCGAGTCGATCACACGGCCTGCCGGGACTTCCTCGGGATTTCTGAAGGTGCAGCCGGCGGAGGCGGCGATGGGTTGCGAGGATTTGCGCTTTTCACGGGACGCGTCCCAGCGCTCCTTGATGTAAGCAGGCGTGTCATTCTTGCCTTTGAAAACCGCCTGGAGCGCGAAATTCCGCCTGAGCTCGGCCACGTTCCGATAGGCGGCGACGATCTCATCCCGCTCGCGGGTGCGGATGACGCCGTCCTCGTCGAGGAAGGTGACGCGCACCACCTGGTCGAAGGTCTCGATGCCCATGGCACCGGCGTTCATGCGCAGCGCGCCGCCGACATTGCCGGGGATGCCTTCCATCCACTCGAATCCACCGATGCCGCTGCCGCCGGCGATACTGGCGAGTTTCTTCAACCGCACGCCTGCGCCGGCGGTGACGTGGCCGCGGCCGTCCACCGAGACTTCCGAAAACACGCCTCCAGTGGGATGGATCACCGCACCGCGGATGCCGCCGTCGCGGACTAACAAATTTGATCCGCGGCCGACGACACGCACCGGGATACCGCGCTCGCGGCAGTAATCGACGAGGAACGCAAAGCCGTAAAAGCTGTGCGGCTCGATCCAGTATTGCGCCGGGCCGCCGACTAACAGAGTCGTGTGACGGCTCATCGGCTCGTAGAGTTTTCCGTCAATCTCGCCGGGCGGCATGAGCGCGCGCATCTCCTCAAGGATCTTGAGGTCTGCGGCGATGCGGGTGCCCGCTTCGTGCACATTTCCAGCGCCGAGCGTGATGAGCAGATCGCCGGGCTGGAGCGCATGGCCGATGGTGTGGTGGGCGGTGGCGAGGTCTGGCAGATAGGTGGCGGGAATGTCGCCGTGGACGGTCATCGCATCGACCAGCGTTTGTCCGGAGATGCCTTTGATCGATTTTTCCGAGGCGGCGTAAACGTCGGTGATGAAGACGAGATCGGCAGCTTGCAGGACTTTTCCGAAATCATCGGCCAGCGCCTGGGTCCGGGTGTAGCGGTGCGGCTGGAAGAAAACGACGAGCCGCTTCGGCTTCAGCGAGCGGGCGGTCTGGAGCGTGGCAGCGAGTTCGGACGGATGGTGGCCGTAGTCGTCGATGATCCGATAGTTCGCGGATAGATATTTGGTTTCGAAGCGGCGCTTGGCCCCGGCGAAGGTGGCGAGTGCGCGGGCGACGAGTGTGAACTCCGCGCCGCAGCTATCCGCTAGGGCGATGGCGGCGAGCGCGTTGAGCACGTTGTGATTTCCCGGGATGCCGAGCTCGACGTCGCCCAGGACTTCGCCCTTTTTCTTCACGGTAAATGCGGAAGAACCTTTAAGATCGCGCAGGTCGATGGCGGTGTAATCGGCATCCTCCCAGCCGTAGGAAACGGCGTTTTCGCGGCCAGCGGCGACTTCGGTGGCGACAGGATCCTCGGCGCAGTAAACGAGTTTTCCGGTCGTCTGGTCGGCGAGCTGGGTGAAGACTTCCTTGATGTGCTCGATGTCCCGATAGAAATCGAGGTGCTCGGCCTCGATGTTGAGAATCACGGCGTGCTCAGGTCGGTAGAGGGCAAGAGTTCCGTCGCTTTCATCGCCTTCTGCGACCATCGATTCGCCGTCTTCGGACCATTTGGCATTCGCGCCGAGGATGGGGATTTCCGCGCCGACATAGTGGCTGGGTTTCTGGCCGGCCTCGCGCAGAACGTGGGCGGTCATCGAGGAGGTCGTCGTTTTCCCATGGGTGCCGGAGATGATGATGCCTTTTTTCGTATGAAGAATGGCGGCGAGGCACTGGGCGCGGCAGATGAGCTGGATTTTCGCCTTCTTGGCGGCGGCGTAGGCGGAGTTCTCCGGCTTGATCGCGGAGGAGTAAACGACGAGGTCCGCCTTCTTCACGGCGGCGGCAGTGTGGGGAGAGGAAAAAATGAGGCCGACTCCCTGCATCCGCTCGGTTTCCGCCGT
Organism: Luteolibacter sp.; assembly: GCA_051648225.1. Classification (GTDB taxonomy): domain Bacteria; phylum Verrucomicrobiota; class Verrucomicrobiia; order Verrucomicrobiales; family Akkermansiaceae; genus Luteolibacter. The sequence goes on along the minus strand of JBOFET010000026.1, from coordinate 5,833 downwards.
GGTCACCTTGTCCGATCCACTCACTTTATGGCCCATTCCTAACAGCAGCAACGCCAGCCCGCTCATGCCGGATCCGGCCACGCCGATGAGATGGATGTGGAGCGGTGCGCTCCGGTCGGTGAGGCGTTTGCTGAGTTCGATCATGATGGCGTGAGAGTGGCTTCGATAGCGGCACACACCCGGTCCGCGGCGTCCGGGACGGCGAGTGCGCGGGCCGCTTTTGCCATGCGCTTGTAGGTTGGCAAGTCTTGCAGGATGGAAGTGGCCGATGATGCGAGTTTTTCCGCAGTGAGGTCGTGCTCCTGGACGAGCATGGCAGCTCCGGCGGACTCGAAGACTTCGGCATTGCGTGTCTGGTGGTCGTCTGCGGCGTAGGGATAAGGCACCAGAATCGAGGGCAGCCCGGCGATGGCGACTTCCGTGAGACTGGACGCTCCGGAGCGCGCGATGATCAAATCCGCGATGGCGTAGGCGGAAGCCATTTGAGCGCAGAAACCGAGCACCTTATAGCCCGCGCGGCCGTGCGTGATTTCGGAAACCCGCTGGAAATCGAGCGCGCCGGCGATGTGGAGCACCTGCGTCTCCACCGGCAGGCTGGCGGCGGCTTGGGCGCAGAGTTCGTTCAAACGCTTCGCGCCTTGGCTGCCACCGGTGACGACGATGGTGGGCCGCGCTGGGTCGAGTCCGAAAAGCATCGCCGCTTCTTCGCGAGACGGCAGATTCATGATTTCCGGGCGGACCGGGGTGCCGGTGGTGACCGTTTCGCGGTTGGGGAAAAACGCCTTCGCCGCTTCTAAACCGAGAAAAACGCGAGTGCAAAACCGGCTCGTCATCACATTCGAGCGACCGGGGCGGGCGTTTGAATCGTGGATGAACGTCTTCAATCCCAGTTTGTGCCCGGCATACACTGGCGGCAGCGAAGTGAATCCACCCATGCCGAGCACGGCGTCCGCACCGAACTCCCGGATGATCGACTTACATTGGCTGATCGAACCCCACAGTTTCCACAAAAACGGCAGCATCCGCAGCGAGAGCGTCGGAGGCTTGGCCACGGCGGGCACAGTCTTGAAATTCAAGTGCTCATATTTTGCGGAGGCTTCGGAATCCACCTTTTTCTCCGAGATCAACAGCAGCACCTCGTGACCCCGGGCGCGCAGGGCTTCTCCCACGGCGATGCCGGGAAACAAGTGGCCACCGGTGCCACCACAGGCGATGAGGATTTTCAGAGATCTGGGCACAAGAGAATGAGGGAAAAGCCTGAATCGGGCGCTGGGAACCGTTTTCCCACACCTGCTCGGGAAAAACTAAGCAAATCCTAATTATCCGGCAATCCTCAAAACACTTGAGATTCAGGAAATTTACGCTGCGGGCACAAAAACGGGGTGACGGCATCGCTGCCGCCACCCCTCGATTGATCGTGACCCGTGAGTCAGTGGTTTCTGCCATTCATCACGGCACGCTTCTCACGCGGAAGAATTCCCTTGGAACCGTTCCGGGGGTGACGGGAAGTGTCACCACTTTCACAGGGCCTTCCGCCGTGAATTCCGACCCGGGGATATCCATGAAGTCGTTGAGCTGAATCCCCTCCTGGACGAAGTAGTTCACCCCGGTCGTGAGACCTCGGGCGGTGAAGCGGAACTGACTGTTACCTGCGAGGAACTGCACCGGTTCAAGACCCACGCTGAAGAATTGGTCTCCCGCATAAGTGCTGAAATCCTTGTTGTTTGCAGGTGCTCCCAGATTTCCAAAGCCAGCTGGCAATCCACCCAGCGACTGGTTAGAAACGAAATCATGATTGTTGCTGGTTTGGAGTATCATCACCTTGATGGGACCCGTCGGGCTTCCGAGATCTGCGAGATTGATGCAAAGTTCCAAGCCAGTGTCCACCTCGGCAGCCGCTAGTGGATCCGCCGCACCTGTGCCACCTACGATCCCGAAAATGTTTCCGCCGTTATACCCGACGCGGATCGGAAACGCATTGGCGACACCCGTTCCGGTGAAGCCGCTCCCTGAATCGCTATTGGCTAACACGTTCCCGTGAGAGTTGAAATTCGGGACGGCAAGATTCGCAAAGTCCAAATCAAACCTGCCCGAACCACGGCGCGCGATCAAATGGTAATCAGGCGCGAATGCTTCGTCGAATTTCATACCATTCATGACACCCGCTCCGTCATTTCCTGCGGAAGTGAAGGTGCTGGACCCGCCGGATTTCGAATCGATGAAGATTTGGAGCTTGTTGAAGTTGTTCTCCAGATTCCCGGTGAACAGGAGATAGAGTTTTCCCGCATTCACATAGGCATAGCCCGCATTCCACTCGCTGAAATTGTCGCCAAACTCGGTATTCACCGTCTGAAGTGCGAGGGGGGTGCTGTAGAGTGCGTCATCGCGGACTCCATCCACATTGGCGATGCCCAATGCCAAGGCGAAGCTTGTGGGATCATTCGGATTGCTGCCTTGAACCACTTCCAGACTGTCATTTTCACCATCCGAGTCCGTGTCAGAAAGCAGTGGATTGGTAGAATAAACGGTAACCTCGACCCCGTCCTGGAGGCCGTCATCGTCACTGTCGGTATCGAGCGGATTGGTGCCGGTATTCGATGCATTCACATAGATGCCGGTGTTCGTTTCTGGACCGTCCATGAGCTGGTCACCGTCCGTGTCGGGATTCGTGGGCACCGTGCCTCTCGTGAATTCCTGCGCATCCGTGGACCCGTCCGAGTCAAAATCCGAAGTGGTAGGCGCGTCTCCCGGTCCCTTGACATGAGACAGATTCGTCACAGCGTCGGTTAGGTTGAAATCGATGATGACCTGCTCGTAGGAATCCAGAAGTCCATCACTGTCAGTGTCTGCTAGATTGGGAGCTGTCGTCACATCCGTCCAACTGTTCCCGATCCGGAATTCGTCAGCTTTGAAGCCATCTCCGCCCGTGAAGCGAGCCACCGATACGCGGTCGAATGCGAAATCAAGACCCGTTGATACAAAGTTGGCAGAGCCTGACAGGCCTTCACTCGATAGATCTGTAGGATTCCGCCAGATAGAAACCACGTCGGCATTGGCAGTGGTGGAAAACGCGATCTTCACGATGAAGAAATTCACATTCGTATCGATGAGACCAAGATCGCCGATGAACCCGACACTGTTATTGCCATTGACGCGCACGCCGAAATGATCTGCTGGCGCACCCGTTCCACCCTCGCCGATGACGATTTGCAATCTCCGGTTAGAACCATTGTCGTCGAAGCTGCCGGTGTGCAGTTCAAGTCCCCGATATCCCGTTCCCAAGGTATCGAGCTGGACCATCGCTCCATAGTAAACCACTCCCGAACTCGCGTCGCCATAAGGAATGGTGAGCAGACGCCCTGCACGCCCTCCTCCTCCCAAGGGGTATTCGATGCCGCCGCCCGCACTGGGGACGGTCGAGAAGGTCAAGCCGCTCTCAATCACATCCGGTGATTGTGCTCCACCGAAGGCTGGCAGCCAGCTCCCGGTGAATCCGGTCGCGGTTGGCCCCTGACCGACGAGATTTTGAAGACCGGTGGCATAGTCGGATCCTCCGGTTAGAAAGGAATCGACCGCCGTCGGCAAGGCATGGACCGCGGTTGATGAAATAATAAACGTAGTGGCGGCGAGACGGTGCATGACACGTCTGCTCCAAGCGTGGCAGGTCGGGGATTTCATGGTTTTTTGGGGAATGGGTTGCCCGGAGTCTGATCACGCGGATCCGGGTAATTCCATATGTGCCGGAGAGAAACGTGGTTTAGATCTTTAGGTAGATTTTTAGGGAATCGACGCCAAGGCAGGCGTCCGGTAGAGTCGCCCCGATGCAACACCGAGTGGAAATGTGGAAAACGCTGCGCCTTGCACTGACCCTGACTGCCGTCTTTTTCGGAGCTTACTTTCTTGTTTTGCGTCCGATTGAACGGGCCCTCACCGCCACGAGATCCACCATCGAGGACGGACTAAAAAAAGCACTCGCAGCCGTCACCCGCACCGAGACCCGCATCGTCGAGGGCCGGGCGGAGATCACGGGCAGCGCCGAGATTTCCGAACTCTCGCTGCTTGAAATGCGGATGAGCGCTACCCGCGCCATCGAGAAATCCGAGACCATGTATCACGTCCCACTCGGCACCAAGAAGCTCATCGTCCGCGGCCATTACACCGTGAAGGGCGGCTACCGGCTCAAGGAGGGGGTCTCGTTGCGCTTGGAAAACGGCAAGCCTGTCGCCCGCTTTCCCAAGCCGGAGGTGTTGTCCGTGGAGCTGCTCGACTTCGACACCCTCGGCGAGGACAGCGGCTGGCTGAACAAGATCCAGCCGGAGGACCGGGCGCAGATCCTCCGCGAGCTGCGCGAGCAGATGCGCGGGGAAGCCGAAAGAAGCGGGCTGCTGGATACGGTGGAACTCTCGCTGCGCACCCGCCTGCGCGATCTTCTAGGAGTGGAAAACGTCACCGTCGAGCAGTTCCTGCCCTAGTGGTTCCCCGGTCTCGGCAGCGGCTCGTCGCCCAGGATCTTGTCCAAATCCGCCACCCGTTCCCACGGGCAACGTTTGCGTTGGTATTTTTTCCAGACCAGGTCGCGCAACTCACGCCACACTGCCTCCGGCGGCGGCTTGAGGTCGGTCCACGTCGGGTTCCGCTTTTCCTGGGTCGTCATGATCGTCCACCGCGTGCCGAGATAGTTTGCCCGGTAGAAGACTTTTCCGGCGTCGGTATTTTCAAACCACTCGTGACTTTCCATGGCGGGAGAGTGACCTGCCATGGAAACAGAAACAAGTGGGTAAATCCAGCTGCGGTCTGCCCGCTGGAAACTGAAGCGCCCGATCCCCTGGGAAGAGGATCGGGCACCGTTGAAAATTCAGTGAGTGGTTTCGCTAGGCTTACCAGCCGTCGCCACCGCCGCCACCTTTGTAGCCGCCGCCACCGCCTTTGTAGCCACCGCCGCCGCCACGGCGATCTCCGCCGCCGCCGCCACCGTAGCCACCACCACCGCCGCCGCGACGATCTCCGCCGCCGCCGCCACCGTAGCCACCACCACCGCCGCCGCGGCGTTCACCGCCGTAGCCACCGCCACCGCCGCCGCCACTCGGGCGGAATCCGCCGGGCTTGGATTCTTTCGGCTCGGATGCGTTCACTCGAAGCGCCCGGCCTTGGTAGTCGTAGCCGTTGAGTGCCTCGATCGAAGCGTTCAGTTGGCTCTGGTCGCCGAGGGTCACGAAGGCGAATCCTTTGGATCTGCCGGTTTCGCGATCGGTGATGATTTTGACCCGTTCGACAGGTCCGTATGCGGCGAAGAGGCCAGTAACGTCTTCTTCAGTAGCGGTGTAGGGCAGGTTGCCCACGTAGATGTCCATTTTTTCTCGATTCTTAGAACGCCATCACATTCAACACTTCCTGAGACCATGGCGTAAAAGACCAGACAAAGTGCGTTCACCAGCGGTTTTGCGTAGTGGACATAAACGCTCTACCCATCCGTTTCATGGATGGCAAGAAATGATTTTCCGCGAAATCGCGATTGAATCCGGGATTTTTCCCATCTTGAGTTCCGGAATCTCCGCCCTGGAGAAGCGAAGGAGTCCTTGCCACGAATGAGGGAGCGCGTAGGCTCGCCGGGAGAGATTTCCAACCCATGACGGCCATCTCCCGGACGGTTCGGCGGCCCGAGACCCTAACGTAAAATCACGACGATCCATGTGGCGGCTTTTTCGAGAATTTCTCACCTTCCTGCACGAGGAGAAAAAGTGGTGGTTGGTGCCACTGGTGTTGATTCTTCTGATCCTGGCGGCGGTGATCGTGTTCACGGGCGGCTCGGTGCTCGCGCCGTTGATGTACCCGT
>JBOFET010000025.1:0-42035 GCA_051648225.1 Luteolibacter sp. | reverse complement strand
GAGGTCGGCGTCCTTGGTTGACCGCGGAATCCCGTAAAAGTTAGACGAGTAAGAGCCCACAATCATGTAGGGCAAACCTGCGTCTTCCAATGCCCGGGCAAGAGCGATGAGTGCGTCGGTGCCTTTCATGAGCCGATTTGCGATGTCCGTTTGATCCTTCGGCGAAGTTCCTTCTGCTGGGTCGCCGCGTCCCAGCCGGGGTTCTGATAAGCAATTCCCGCTAGAGTCCAGGCACATGCATCCTCGAACAGCGATGCGCCGGCCTCAAATTTCTCGAAAGCGGTCATGGCTCGGGCTCGCCGGACCTTCGCGAGATCGGCGGCGCGGGCTTGTGCGGCGATGGATTCATCAGTCACGCGCACAAACTAACGCGGCGTGAGTCAGTCGGCAAGCTTGCGGATCAAATCAAAGCCGCCGCCACTGGTTGCCGTCTTGTTGGAGAAGCTGGTCTGCCTCGCGTGGCCCCCAGGATCCGGCGACGAACTCGGCCATCGGCGGCGGGTTGTCCGACTCGTGCCAGGCGCGCTCAATGTGATCGATGAATTTCCACGCCTCCTCCACCTCGTCACGGCGGGCGAAGAGCGTGGCGTCGCCAGCGATGGCGTCCAGCAGGAGGCGTTCGTAGGCTTCCGGGCTGCCCTTGCCGAAACTGGTGGAGTAGTGGAAATCCATCTTCACCGGCTCTAACCGCAGACTGGTGCCGGGGATTTTTGAAACCATGCGCAGTGAGATTCCCTCGTCCGGTTGGATGCGGATGACGAGCACGTTTCCGCCGGGGACACCACCGGCGATGGCGTTGAAGAGCACGCAGGGCGCGTCTTTAAAATGCACGGAGATCTCGGTGGATTTCTTGGGCAGGCGCTTGCCCATGCGGATGTAAAACGGCACGCCGCTCCAGCGCCAGGTGTCGATGAGCAAGCGGACGGCGACGTAGGCCTCGGTCTTGGACTCGGGGGATACCCGGTCCTCCTCACGGTAGCCGGGGACGGCATTCCCATCGACATGACCGGCGGTGTATTGGGCGCGGATGACGTTTTGCGCGACTTTTTCCGGGGTGTCCCACTGGCGCAGCGAGCGGATGACTTTCACTTTCTCGTCCCGCACCCCATCGGCGGATAGATCGGTGGGCGGCTCCATGGCGACGAGGCTGAGGAGCTGGAGCAAGTGGTTCTGCACCATGTCCCGCAGCGCGCCGGACTTCTCATAGTAGCCACCGCGGCCGCCTTCCATGCCGAGGTTCTCGGAGCAGGTGATCTGGAGGTGGCTGATGTATTTGCTGTTCCAGAGCGGCTCGAAAATCGAGTTGGCGAAGCGCAGCACCATTAGATTCTGCGCGGTCTCCTTGCCGAGGTAGTGGTCGATCCGGTAGGTGTCGGACTCTTGAAACGTATCGTTGACGACTTGGTTGAGATGCCGGGCGGTGGCGAGGTCGGTGCCGAAGGGTTTCTCCACGATGACGCGCGACCAGCAACCGGGCTTCGACTCGTTGAGGCCGGCGTTTTTCAGCTGAATGAGGATTTCATCGAAGAACTCCGGGGCGGAGGCGATGTAGAAAAGCCGGTTGCCCTTGCCGCCGTGCTCGGCGTCGATGGCGTCGAGTCGATCCGCCAGGCTGCGGTAGCCCGCTTGGTCGTTGAACTCGGAAGTGTGGTAGGAAACCGTTTGAATGAAACTGTCCCAGATTTTCGGATCGTGACCGGAGCGGGAAACTTTTCGGTTCAGTTCTTCCAGCCCGGTGCGGAACTCAGCATTCGCCTTTTCCCGGCGGGCGAAGCCGATGATTTTCACCCCAGTCGGCAGCTCGCCATCGACCGCCAGATTGTAGAGCGCCGGGATCAGCTTGCGGTGCGTGAGATCACCGGTGGCTCCGAAGATGACAACCGTGCATGGCTCGGCACGCGAGCGGGAAACAAGGTCTTCGCGGAAGGGATTCATGAAGAGAAGTTGAGAGTTGAGAGTCGTTAGTTGAGAGTGAAGGGAAGAGCAGATGCTGGACCGAAGGTTTTCCTCTCAACTCTCAACCATCAACTTCTTCTACCACGGCAGCGGGAATGCCCGATTGAATGCAAACACCCGCTCGCGGATTGCGTGCAGCTTGGTCGTATTCGTGTAGTCCGACAAGGCTTCGTGGATGAAATCCGCCACTTGCTCGACATGAGCTTCCTTCATCCCGCGGGTGGTGATCGCAGGCGTGCCGATGCGGATGCCGCTGGGTTTCATCGGGCTGCCGGTGTCGAAGGGGATGCCGTTTTTGTTCACGGTGATGCCGGCTTCATCGAGGGCGTGGGAGGCGTCCGTGCCGTTGAGGTTTTTGTTGCGGAGATCCACGAGCATCACGTGGTTATCCGTGCCGCCGGAGCAGATGCGGAAGCCGTGGTGCGTGAGGCGCGCGGCGATGGCCTGCGCATTCTTGACGACCTGCGCGGAGTATTCCTTGAACTCCGGCTTCAGTGCCTCGCCGAAGCAGATCGCCTTGGCCGCGATGACATGCATGAGCGGGCCGCCCTGGATGCCGGGGAATACCTGCGAGTCGATTTTTTTCGCAAACTCTTCCTTGCACAAAATGATCCCACCGCGCGGGCCACGCAGCGATTTATGCGTCGTGGAGGTCACGAAATCGGCATGCGGAAACGGACTCGGATGCACCCCCGCCGCGACGAGACCGGCGATGTGCGCCATGTCCACAAACAGATAGCAACCGACCTCCCGCGCCAGCTTGCCCATCCGCTCGAAGTCGATGATGCGCGAGTAGGCGGAAGCCCCCACCGTGATCAGCGCGGGCTTGAGCTCGCGGGCGGTTTTTTCGAGTTCCTCGTAGTTGATGCGCTCGTCTTCCGGCGAGACACCGTAGTGGGTGACGTCGTAAAAACGGCCCGAGAAATTCGCCTTATGCCCGTGCGTGAGATGCCCGCCGTGGGCCAGGTCCATGGTGAAAATCTTATCCCCCGGCTTGAGCACCGAGAAATAGACCGCCGTATTCGCCTGCGAGCCGGAGTGCGGCTGCACGTTCGCATGCTCCGCTCCGAAGAGCTCCTTCGCCCGGTCGATCGCGAGCTGCTCCACCACATCCACGTTTTCACATCCGCCGTACCAGCGCTTGCCGGGGTAGCCCTCCGCATACTTGTTCGTGAGCACGGATCCCTGCGCCTCCATCACCGCCGGGGAGGTGAAATTTTCCGAAGCGATCAGCTCGATGTTATTTCGCTGCCGGTGCTCCTCCGCCGTCATCGCCGCATAGATCGCCGGGTCCGTCTCGGCGATCCGGCTACCGGAAGATTTACAAACCCGCGCCTCATGCCGGCCTTGGGAAAAGGCCGTGGCCAGAAACGCATCCGCCATCGCGATGCCCGTTTCCGCATCCGTATCTTTCCCCGCGAGGCACAGCACATTCGCGTCATTGTGCGAGCGGGTGATCACCGCCTCCTCCACCGTGCGCACATTCGCCGCGCGCACGTGGCGGTGGCGGTTTGCGGCGATGCACATGCCGACTCCGGACGTGCAGCAGAGGATGCCGAATTCATAAGTCCCGTCCGCCACCGTGCGGGCGACCTGATTTGCGTAGTCCGGGTAGTCCACCGACTCCGTCGTCTGCGTCCCGTAGTCCTGCACCTCATGCCCGGCCGCCTTGAGGTGCTGGACGATGGCGTTTTTTAAATCGACGGCGCCGTGATCGGCTCCGATGGCAATGCGGAAGGTAGGATGGCTCATGGGCTGCGCCGGATTCAAAGCCGGGAACGCCGACTTGCAAACCGCAAATTTCAGGGAAATCCGCCTCCGCCCACCCTTCCCACACCCGGTTGGTGCAATTGCCACAATTTTAGCCTTGCCGACTGCATATGTATTTACTTTATGTTTTCATTGTAGATTAAATAAACCCCAATCCCTATGCTCACCTCATGAAAATCCTCGCCATTTTCCTCCCGCTCCCCCTCGCCGCCAGCGCGACCATCGTCACCACCGCCACCGACGAAGACGACAGTGGCCTCGGCAAAGGCACGGGCATTTCACTACGTGAAGCCGTGAAATACTCTCCCGCCAGTACCACCATCACCTTCGCGCCCGCCCTCTCCGGCAAGACCATCCGCCTAAGCCTTGGTGAAATCCCCATCGACAAATCCCTCACCATCGACGCTTCAGCATTGCCTTCCCCCCTCAAACTCTCCGGAGACAAGACCGGAAACGGAAAAACTTCCGATGACACTTTTCTTCTGCGTCTCACGACCGGCTCCCTCACCCTCCGCTCCCTAGTCCTCTCCGATGCCAACAGCAGCGGCGAATCCTCCGGCTGCATCACTATCAGCCGTAGCGCCCCTTTCAATCTCTTGGTGGACCGTTGCACTCTAAGCGGAAACTCCGGATCTGCGGCAGGAGTCCTTTACACACAAAACGCCACCTTCACAGATACCATCACACTCCAGAACTCCACCATCACTGGGAACTCCGTCGCAAAAGGATCTTCCGCCGTGAGTGTTTTCTACTGCGCACTCACCATCAAGAATTGCACCTTCGCGAACAACACCACAGGTGCCATCCACTACCGGGCATTCGGCAATACCGCCAACCAGCTTTCCGTCGAAAACTCCACCATCGTTGGCAACAAAGCCTCATACGGCGCTGGCGGCATCTACATCGACGACAGCAGCACAGGTGCCTCGTTGAAAAACGTCATTCTCAGTGGAAATACCCCCGCAGACATCTCCGGCGGCTTCTCCGGGTCAAACATCCTCCTCACCGCCTATCCAGACCTCTCCCCCCTCGGCAACTATGGCGGCCCCACCCAGACCATGCCGCCAAATGCCAAGAGTCCCGCCATCGACCGCGGCACCACCACCTCCCCCCCCACCGACCAGCGCGGCCTTCCCCGCGTCGCTCTTCCTGACATCGGTGCTGTCGAATACCAAGGAGACAAACCCGAGATCGCCCTACGCTGGAACGTGGACACTGACAGTGACGGCTCCCCCTATGGTATGGAATGGGCACTTGGCACCAACCCCTCCGTTGCAGACCGCAGCAACACCCGGAACCTCACCGCCCCCACCTTCAACGCCTCCGGCCATGCCATCCTCTCCTTCGGCATCGGCACCACCAACACCGACGTTCGTCGAATCCTCAGCCGCTCCACCGATCTCCTCACCTTCACCGAAATCTACCGCTACAACGGCAGCACCCACACCGCCGCCCCCGGCATCACCTACCTCCGCACTGCCACCGGCGTCACCATCACCGATAGGAATCCGCCCCCCGGCGGAGCCTACTACCGCTTTGAAGCCAGGTTCGAACCCTGAGCACACACCGCCCCCTCAACGCGGCACCAGCTCCACCCGCCGATTCCTCGCCCGCTCCTTATCACTCGTATTCGGAGCCGCCGGAGCCGCCATCCCCGCGCCAAATGCCCTCAAGCGCCCCCCAGCCACCTTATACTCCCGAGTCAGCGCCACCACCACCGCCGCAGCCCGCGCCTGACTCAGCTTCATATTCGCAGCAAAATCCCCCACGTTATCCGTGTGACCCACCACGATCAGCTCCAGCTTCGACTGCTGTCCCAGCAACTCCGCGATCACCTCAAGCGTCGGCTTCGACTCCGACTTCATGACCGACGCCCCCGTATCAAAATAAATCCCATACAACGCCATACTCCCCTTCGCCTTGAAGGCATCCACCATCTCCTGCGGCGTCGGCACCGTGATCTGATCCGTCTTCATCGCCGCCTCATCCACCACCAGCAGCGCATACCTCGGCGCGTCGCCCGCGATTCCAGCCTCCCCGACCACCAGCGCCACCGTCGAGCGCCCGCCGCCCTCACCCTTCTCCATCAGCAAATACCGCGGCTTGCCCGCATAGCCGCCCCGGAAGCTCCACGCCCCCCACGCCGGTTGGCCGAAGGTCAACTTCACCACCCGGTTCACCGGGCCGAAGTCCCCGCTGCCGAAGGTATCGCACTCATACACCATCTTATATTCCAGCGCCTCCAGCCGCGCCCGGTAGTTCGCCGCGATCTCCACCGCGCTGCTCTCCTTCGGAGCATCGTAAACCAAGCTCGTCACCGCTCCGCTCCGGCGCATCGAGTTCTCCCCTCCCAGCGCCTCCTCATTCCCCCCCAGCTTCCCAGTTTGAATCACCCTCTCGTCGAACTTCTTCGTCTCCCCCGCCACGATCACCGCCCCCTCGAAGCGCCCGATCACCCTATGGTCCCGCAGCCCCTTCGCATCCTGCTGCGCCGCGGCCCATGGACAAGCCGCCAGCAGAAACGCCAGCCCTGTCAGAAACATCCGCCCCCCGGAATTCCTCACCCACTCCCGCCAGAGCGGGCGAACCAACGACGAAATGGCGAATTGAATCGATCCAGCACTCATGATGCCCAAGCCATAGCAAAAAGCCCCCCTGCCGGAATGCAAAATTTCTGTCAACTTCCGTGCAAGTGACAATTCCGACATCTCGCGAAAAGCCCCTTCCCAGCAGGCTCCCGGACCGCTAGACCCTACAACACCCGGAAGGCATTCCACCCATGATTCAGCCAATCCACCACCTCCTCGCCGCGCTTCTCCTCCTCCCCCTCGCCGCCCACGGCACCATCGTCACCACCGCAACGGATGAAGATAATGGCTCACTCAATGGCGGCGCCGGCATCTCCCTGCGCGAGGCGGTGAAATACTCACCGGTCGGAACCACGATCACCTTCGCCTCCGCCCTCTCCGGCCGGGCGATCCGCCTCACCCTCGGGGAGATCCTCGTTTCCAAATCCCTTACCATCGACGGCTCCACCCTCGCCGCGCGCATTACGGTATCCGGCGACAGAACCGGAAATGGAAAAACCCCCGATGACTATAGAGTATTGCGCGCCGACGCAGACCCCATCGTGCTCGATTCACTCATTATTTCCGGTGGCTGCGGGACTCAGGGCGGCGGCCTCATCTCCAACAGAGGGACCGCCAACCTCACCGTGAAACGCTGCCATTTCCTCGGAAATTCCGCCAGTGTCGCCGGCGGCGCCATCTACGCCCTCCACCCCGTCCAGATCCAGACCTCCACCTTCACCGGGAACTCCTCACAGCAAGGAGGTGCCATCTTCATTGAATCCTTCGGCGGCATGCCCGTTTTCGAAGACACCACTTTCACCGGGAATTCCGCCTCCATGGACGGCGGTGCCATTTGTCTGTCCGGAGGCTCCCTCCACCTCAAGCGTTCCACCATTGCCGGAAACTCCGCTCAGAATGGCGGCGGCATTTTCTCAACCGGATATTTCTTCTACCTAGAGACCTCCACCGTCTCGGGAAATTCCGCCCTCCTCGACGGTGGCGGTATTTGTGCCGAAAACGGCGGCATCACCCTGAGAAATAGCACCGTCGCCCAAAACACTGCGGGCGCTATCGGCGGCGGCATCCGCGGGTTCGATCGGGTGGAATCCGAGGACTGCACCATCGCTGCCAATATCGCCACCGTCTCCGGCGGCGGCATCGCCTGCGAAAGCGCCTATCTTCGCAACACCATCGTTTCTGCAAACAACGCCCCCTCCGCTCCCCAACTCTCAGGCTCCCTTGTTCAGGACATTGGGAATCTCCTCACCCCCATCCTCTCCCTCGCCCCTCTCGGAAACTACGGCGGTCCCACCCAGACCATGCCACCTCTCATCGGCAGCCCCGCCATCGATCCCCCGTTCGACTCCTCCTTCCTCGCCACCGACCAGCGCGGCTACCCCCGGGGCTCCGCCTCCGACATTGGAGCCGTCGAATACCAAGGCGATCGTTACCCCTACGAAGACGCCTCCATCATCAATCGCGTCATGCCACAGATCTGGAACACCGATGCCGACGGTGACGGTCTCCCACACGGCATCGAGCACCTCCACGGCACCAATCCCTTCATTCCGGACAACGCCAGCCCCGCCACCCTCAGCGTCCCCGTTGTCAATTCCGCGGGCCATCGCGTTCTCACCTTCACCGCCTCCCAAAATACCGCGATCCGTGACCCCGACACCCACACCTTCTGGTATCTCATGCGCTCTCCCGATCTGAGACCCGGCACTTGGAGCGAGATCTACCGGTTCACCCCGTACGGGGGATACGCCAAACCCGGCGTCACCTTCACCCAAGTCCCAGATCCCGCCGGCGGCGAAAAAATCCGAATCACCGTCACCGATGCGAATCCGCTTCCAGGCGGAGCCTTCTACCGCTTCCAAGCTGTTCTAGGTCCCCAGTGAACCAAGGCCTCACCGCCCGTCATCCTCTTCGCAACTGTAGAATCCTCTCCTATGATCCCACCCTTTCGCCGCCTCCTCGCCGCGCTTTTCCTCCTCCCCCTCGCCGCCCAAGGCACCATCGTCACCATCGCCACGGACGAAGACGACGGCTCCCTCGTCGGTGGCTCCGGCATCTCCCTCCGCGAGGCGGTAAAATACTCACCCGGCACCATCACCTTCGCCCCCGCGCTCTCCGGCCAGACTATCCGCCTCACCCTCGGCGAGATCCTCATTTCCCAATCCCTCACCATCGACGGCTCCGCCCTCCCGGAAAAAATCACCCTCTCCGGCGACAAGACCGGAGATGGTAAAACGGCCGACGACACCCGCGTCTTCAACATCACCACCGGCACTGTCCTCCTCGATTCCCTCGTCATCACAGGTGGATACTGCCCCGCCGGCAGCGCCGCCACCCAGGGAGCTGGTATATTTGTCAACAGCATTACCACCTTGCTCACCCTCCGGAATTCCACTCTCACGTCGAATCATGCAGACTCCGGTGCAGCCATCTACTTCTCTGGTCTCTTGAATTCTCCAGAATCCTCACTTCTTATTCAAAACTCCATTTTCTCCAGCAACACCGCCACTAACGGAGGCGCGCTCTACGGCAGGGAAGCAAGCGCCAAGATTGAACAAACTCTTTTCACCGGAAATTCTGCTACCAGCTATGGCGGTGCCATCTGGAACCGGCTCAACCTCGACCTCACCACCTCCACTCTTTCCGGGAACTCAGCCTCATACGGCGGTGGTATCTTTCACTTCTCGAACAAAATCAACGTCGAGCGCACTACGATTTCCAACAACTCTGCCACCTTAATCGGAGGCGGATTATATTTTACTCTTGGGGGCAACTCCCTAACTGTCAACAACTCCACTGTCGCTGGAAATTCCGCCCTTCGTGCCTACGGCGGTGGCATCTACTCGGAGGCACAAAGCGGCCAAATGTCACTCCTGCACACCACCGTCTCCAATAACTCTGCCACCACAACCGGCGGCATCTTCAGTTTCAATTCATTCAGCCTTAACAACTCCATCGTCGCTGGAAACATCGGGCAAACGCCCGCAGACATTAGCCGCAGCTTCTCCGGCTCCAGAAACATCGCTTCCAGCGCGATCTCCCCGCCGGTAAATCCTCTCCTCGTCCGCCTCGCTCCGCTCGGCGACTACGGCTGCCCCACCCTGACAATGCCGCCGCTGCCCGGCAGCCCGGCCATCGACGCGGGCGGCACTAGCGCCCTCACCACCGACCAGCGCGGCCTTTCGCGCGACCCCCAGCCGGACATCGGCGCGGTGGAATACCAAGGCCCCAGCGACCTCACCCGCTTCTGGCGTCTCGACTTCGACGGCGACAACTCCCCCTACGGCACCGAGCAAGCCCTTGGCACCGACCCCCTCGTTTCAGATCCCGCGAACTCCCGGAACATCACCGCTCCCGTCCTCAACGCCTCCGGCCATCCCGTCCTCAGCTTTGGCATCGGTGCGGCCGCGCCCGGCACGAGCTGGGTCCTCTGCCGTTCCACCGATCTGCTCCTCTTCACGGAAATCTACCGCTACGACGGCAGCACGGACACCGCCGTCCCCGGCGTGACCTTCCTCCGCACTGCCACCGGCGTCACCGTCACCGATACCACGCCGCCCCCCGGCGGTGTCTTCTACCGCTTCGAGGCTGTTCTGGGTCCCCAGTGAACCACGGCCTCACCGCCCGTAATCCTTTTCTTAGCTGTAGAATCCTCTCCCATGATCCCACCCTTCCACCACCTCCTCGCCGCGCTTCTCCTCCTCCCCCTCGCCGCCCACGGCACCACCGTCACCACCACCACGGATGAAGACGACGGCTCCCTCGACGGTGGCACCGGCGTCTCCCTCCGCGAGGCCGTGAAATACTCTCCTGCCGATACCACCATCACCTTCGCCCCCGCGCTCTCCGGCCAGACCATCCGCCTCACCCTTGGAGAAATCCTCATCGGCCAGTCCCTCACCATTGATGGATCCGCCCTCCCGGCAAAAATCACGATCTCCGGCGACAAGACCGGAGATGGCCGCACTGCGGACGATAGGATGATCTTCCGAATCGTGGATGGGGCGCTGATTTTCGATTCTCTCAATCTCGTCGGGGGGTATGCTCCCAACAATTTCGACGGCAAGGGAGGTGCCATTTATTCCAGCTTCGATACTGCGAAAGTCACCGTTCGTAACTCCATCTTCAGCGGCAACTCCTCAATTTTAGAAGGTGGAGCGATCTATTTCAGTGGCCGGTTGAACAGCCCTGAATCTTTCCTGAGAGTCGAAAAATCCACATTCACTGGAAACTCAGCTACGTTTCTTGGCGGAGCAATCCATTGCAATGGCACACTTATTCTGGATGCATCCACCTTTTCCACAAATACGGCGTTGGGTGCAGACGGAGGAGCGATCTACGTCAGGAACGGCAACGCACAGATCAGCAAATCATACTTTTTCGGAAATACCGCAACGTGGGGCGGAGCAATTTCCAATTCCGGCATCCTTGTTTTGGAGAGCAGCACTCTTGCTGGAAACTCAGCGTTCTATGGCGGCGGAATACACGATTCTACCGTAAATGGCGAATCCGTGACAATCGAGAATTCGACCTTCACCGCCAACTACGCATCTCAATACGGAGGTGCCATTTCATTCGAAGGCAGCGGAGGTCCTTATCTCATGCGCCACAGCACCGTAACTGGAAATACCGCATTGAGCAATGGCGGGGGTATCGAGGCGCGGCGAACAGTATTCGCTGACCGCTGCATCGTGAGCATCAATACGGCACCGCGTGATCCCGACGTCACCAGCGGCCAATTATTTTCGATCTCCAAAAACCTCCTCTCCGGAGACCCCCGCCTCGCCCCGCTTGGCAACTACGGCGGCCCCACCCAGACCATGCCACCGCTACCGGGCAGCCCTGCCATCGACGCAGGCACCACCACCCTGACCACCGACCAGCGCGGCTTCCCCCGCCTCTCCACCGCCGACATCGGCGCTGCCGAATACCAGGGCACTAGCGACCTCACCCGCTTCTGGCCCCTCGACTTCGACGGCGACGCCTCCCCCTACGGCACCGAGCAAGCCCTCGGCACTGATCCCCTCGTTTCAGATCCCGCGAGTTCCCGGAACATCACCGCTCCCGTCCTCAACGCCTCCGGCCATCCCGTCCTCCGCTTCGGCATCGGAGCGGCAGCCCCCGGCACCCGCTGGATCCTCTGCCGCTCCACCGATCTCCTCACCTTCACGGAAATCTACCGCTACAACGGCACCTCCGACACCGCCGCCCTCGGAGTCACCTTCCTCCGCACCGCCACCGGCGTCACCGTCACGGATACCACGCCACCCCCAGGCGGAGTCTTCTACCGCTTCGAGGCCCAGTTCGGGAACTGAGCCTCGTGCGCGCGCCTCCTCACTTCTTCATCTCCATCCCCATCTTCTTCCACTCCGCATCCGCCTTGGCGATCTGGGCCATCGTCCCTTCTCCGAACAACTTGCCGACCTCCGCATTCTTATTCAGATAGACCTTCCCCTCCACCACTTTGAAAACCGTCGGGTCAGATGGAAACTTCTTCCCCAGAGACATCCCATAGGCGCACAAGCCATCATAAGCAGGCAGATACTTGCTAGGGTTTTTCTGGAACATCTCCATCGTCTCCTTGCTCACGAAATGATAGGTCTTCTCCTCATGCACCGCGGTGAATTCCGCACTACCCTTCACCGCCTTACCCGCGGCGATGTAGCACACCGGGCAATAGCCACCCAGCTCCACCATCGCCATCTTATCCATGGCCATCTTCTCCGCCCCCATTTCAGCCTTGCCCTTTTTATCCTTCATCATCTCCGCAGCGTGCGCGGTGAACGGGGCGAGCGCCATCGAGGCTACAACCATCAAGCTTGGTAATGTCTTCATTAGTATAGTATAGTTTGTGTTTTAATTTCTATCACTCCGGGACCAGCGCGTCTCACACCGCATCCTCGCTCATGGGAGCAGCACCCCATCTTTTTATTCCAAATTCATTCCACGCCTGCTAGGCATCCATCATGTCTGAGAAATATTCCAACCCCGGCGACCATCTTCCCCGCCTCCTCCCGCTCCGCCGCCGAACAATCTCATCCTCAGCCTTGCGCACCCGCCATCTTCCCTCCCATCCTCTGGAAACATGAACCAGCTTTTTTACGGCGATAATCTCCATGTCCTCCGCTCCACCCTCGCGAAGGAATCCGTGGATCTCATCTACCTCGACCCTCCGTTCAACTCCAAGCGCGACTACAACCTCCTCTTCAAGTCCCCCAAGGGCCACAACAGCGAGGCCTCCATCACCGCCTTTCTCGACAGCTGGCACTGGGGCGAGCAGGCCGAGCGTGAGTTCGACGAACTCATCCACCAGCCCAACACCGCCGTGGCGGAAATGATGTGCGCCCTCCGCAGCTTCCTCGGAGAAAACGACATGATGGCCTACCTCACCATGATGGCCAACCGCCTCCTGGAAATGCACCGCGTCCTCAAGCCCACCGGCTCCCTCTATCTCCATTGCGATCCCACCGCCTCGCACTACCTCAAGATCGTGCTGGACGGGGTCTTCGGAAAGCTAAAGTTCGAAAGCGAAATCATCTGGCAACGGGCCATGGCGAAGGGATTGGCGTTCAAAGGATTTCCCAACAATCACGATTCCATCCTCATGTATCAGAAGGGCGACCAAGCGACTTTCAACCGCCCCTACATCAGATACGATCCGAATAATCTCGATGAAAAAACATCCGGGAAATACTCTCATCGCGATCCAGATGGGCGAATTTACCGCCTTGATAACTTGATAAACCCCAATCCCAATCGACCCAATCTCACCTATGAGTTTCTGGGAGTGACCCGCGTTTGGCGGTGGACCCGAGAGCGGATGCAGCAGGCTTATGAAGATGGGATAGTTGTTCAAACAAAGTCCGGATCCGTGCCACAAATGAAACGGTATCTCGATGAGCAAGAAGGACGCCCGATTGATACCGTCTGGACCGACATCCCACCCATCAATTCCCAAGCCGCAGAGCGCCTCGGCTACCCCACCCAGAAGCCCCTCGCGCTGCTAGAGCGCATCCTTCTCGCCTCCAGTAATGAGGGCGACGTCATCCTCGATCCCTTCTGCGGCTGTGGCACCGCTGTGGATGCCGCGCAGAAACTCAAACGCCACTGGATCGGCATCGACATCACCCACCTCGCCATTTCCCTGATCGAGAAGCGCCTCAAGGACCGCTACGGCGAGCGATGCAAATTCGAAGTCATCGGCACCCCCGGCGACATCGAAGCCGCACGCGACCTCGCCTTACGCGACAAATATCAATTCCAATGGTGGGCCGTCTCCCTCGTGGACGCCCAGCCCTATCAGGGGAAAAAGAAAGGCGCGGACGGCGGCATCGACGGCCTGAAATTCTTCCACGATGTGGACAAGGCCGGAGTCCGTAAGATCCTCGTCAGCGTCAAGGGCGGCAGCAACGTCGGCCTCGCCATGGTCAAGGACCTCATCACCACCGTCACCCACAACAACGCGGAGATCGGCCTCTTCATCACCCTCACTCCACCCACCCAGCCCATGATCGCAGAGGCTGCCAAGGCAGGATTCTACACCAGCGCCAGTGGGGAAAAATTCGCCCGCCTCCAGATCCTCACCATCGAGGATTTGCTCTCCGGCAAGGCCCGTGCCGAGCACCCGGATCACAAGCCGGACCTCAATTTCAAAAAGGCCAAGCGCGAAAACGACGGCGAGCAGACCGAATTCGGTCTCTAGTATTTGGTAGTCACCGGGATCGCTTTCGAAACTGACCTAAGCCGCTTTAACATTTTACCAAATTTTTCATTTATTGCCCCAAACGTTTTCATCATCACACAAAATAGTTCCATCACCGCATTAAACGGCTCCATAATTACTCCTTGCGTCAATTTTGTTTGCTCGCAAAGCAATTTACCTTGTCAATTAAGCCTACAAGTGCTTATATTCCTTCGCATCGCCTGTTTTCCCACTCATCCTCCTCAAAATCCCACCCCACACGTCCATGATCTCCGGCCCATCCTCCTACCTTCCTACGCTTGATGAATTCCTCGCTCATTGGGCGGCGGTGAATGCGGATCCGCTGGCTGGCACGGGCTTGGTCACGCGGGATGGCACCACTCGTGCGGTGTTGCTTACGGCGCGGAACAACCTGGCCGCTGCCGTGCAGGACGTGGAGAACCGGCTCAATGGCAAGGAAATCGACCGGGCGCGGGTCGAGAATTCGAAAAAAGACCTGCTCGGGCGCTCCCAGGAGCTCGGGCGGCGGCTGCGTGGCATCCTGCCGGTGGATTCGCCCTACCTCAAGGCCATCCCGGTCATCCCCGCGCAGACTTCCTCGCAGGAGGTTTTCCTCAAGCCGCTCAGGGATTTGGACAATCTCTGGAGCCGCCTCAAGTCCGCCGGCATCACCTTCGCCCTGGCGGGAAACTACACGGACGAGGACTACCGCGAGGCCATCCAGGACCTCACCTCCCTCTACGCCACCCTCACCACCTCGGAGCTGGACCTCAAGCTGTCCCGCGAGAAGCGCAATGCCCTGCAAAACGCCGTGAAAAACCTCCTCTCCGGCTACCGCCCCGCCGTGGAGGGCCTGTTCCCGCCGGACAGCCCGCTCGTGAAGACCCTGCCCGTCATCTACACCACCAGCGAGCGCACTCCCGCCGCCGTCACCGCCACCGCCACCTATGATGCGGCGGCGAATGAGGCGGTCATCAATTTCACCGAGTCCACGGATGAGGATCTGGCGAGCTACGAGCTACGCGGCGTGCCCGGCCCGGAATACGATGGCGAGGACGAGCAAGTGCTGGCCACTCTGCCTCCGGGCGCACCGCGCGTTTTCCGCACGGATTTCTCGCTCTCCGAGTCCGGCACGGCGGCCAGCTTCAAGGTCTATGTCATCCTGGCGGCAGGAAACGAGGCGGGCAGCAAGCCGGTGACGGTGGAGCGACCGTAGCGACCGTAGGGGGCGCTGGGGCGACTCCATGAGGGAGGGTAAGGAATTTTTCACCGCCAAGACGCCAAGGTCGCCAAGTTAAATCGAAGATAGGTGGTGTGGGTGAGGATCCCGGACGGATTTCAATGGCTCCATGTCGAGTCTGCTTGGCGCTCTTGGCGTCTTGGCGGTTCATCTTCTTTCATCCAGTGACCACCATCCGCTCCTTGGTCTCTTGAGAAGAGGAAGTTGCTTCTCGGAGAGTCTGCGGCAGGTTCCGCGCGTGCTGAAATTTAGAAACCAAACACAACTCCATGAACTCTGCTGAAAAACTCGCCCTCCTCGCCCCGGATCTCACCCACGGCTTCCCCCGCAGTCCGCGGGAATGCCTGGGCGGCTACGTGATCGCCGCCCGCACCTTGGACAAATGCCGTGCCGTCCTGGCCGGAACGAATGGGGAATACCACTTCGACTGCCCGCTGGACCGGATGTTTCTCGACTTCGCGGGGCTGGGTGCGGATGCCTTCAAGGAACAGGTCGCATCCGGCGCGACGGACGCGGAAGTCGCCGCTTGGATCGTTGAAAACTCGCAGGTGAAGGCGGCTCAGGACGTGATCGTGTGGAACAACCAAATGCGCTACACCCGGCCGTGCGACATGCCGCCAAATCTTCAGGAGTTTCTCGAAGGCTACATCGCCGCGCATGTCCCGCGGAACCGGCCGGTCTATGTATGGTTCGACGTTTATGATCTCGAAGAGCAACGGATCTAGACCCTTTGCCAAAAGTTGTTTCCGTTATCCGGATTGGACAATGCAGCGGTGCCGAAACAAGGAGCGGCGATCTCCGAATCGCCGTGGTCCATGGATCGCCGATGAATGGCGGTTTATCTCTCCTCATCGACACCTCATGGGCTTCGGCGGATCGGAGTCCGCCGCTCCTTGCTACTTCGCGTTTCGGCAATGATTTTTGGCAAACGGTCTAACTCTCCGGCCGCTTCCGCATTGAAGTGGGCCGTCATCGCGGACATTGCCCTGGTCTTGCTGGTGGTTCCGTTGACTTTATCGCTGGAAGGGCGGATGCCGCCCGAGCTGGTGCGGTTTCACGAGAAGCAGCCGGTTCCTTTCGAGGAGTTCTTGGATGGTAAGGTGTCGTGGCTCGTCATGGTGGGTCTCTGCTCGGCGGTGATGATCGTGCTCGGGGCGTTGATCGTTTCCTACATCGGCTTGCTGAACCGGAAGCAGTGGGGTGCTAGGCTCTATCTGCTGATCACCGTGGGCATGCTATCCACCTATTTTCTCTATGGCTATGCGGCCTTGCATCCGCTTGAGCAGATCTACACGCAGGTGGGTGGCTTGGTCCAAGGTCTGGTGCTCGGGCTGGCGTTTTTTTCCGATGCGATTGATTGGAAATCGAAAACAGCCGGGGGCGAGGTCTCTCAAGATGCGCCGGAGTGAGTGGGCGGGCCAGGACTCAGGCCTTGCGCTTGCAGTTCCTCCACCAGCCTAACGCTAGCAGGGCGGCTCCCACGCCGCCGAAGGCGACGGGGAACTCGATGCCGGGCACGAGGCGCTTCTCATACTCCACGTAGGGGATCTCGGTGATTTCATCGATCTTCTCGATGGCCACGGAGGTCTTGGTCCACCCGGTGTGGGCGCCTTGGAGCGCCCACCACGAGCCTCCGGCGATGATGACGAGCAGTCCTAGCAGCACGGGGACGGATTTCATGGCAGGCGTGGTGGGCGGGGCAAGCGGGGCGGGTTATTTCTCGGGAGCGGCACCTGCGATGGCGAGCGAGATCTCGATCTCGTCCGCGACCTTGTCGGTGGGGGCCTCGGTGTTGATTTTGAAATCGCTGCGTTTGATCGTGAAGGTGCTGCGCACGACAAGGAGGTCGCCCTTCATCTTACCGCTGGTGCGGTCGGCGAGCTTGTCGGGTAACAAGGTGATCTTGGCGGGCGCGCTGATGGTTTTTTTCACTCCCTTTAACAGAAAGTCTCCTTCCACGGTGGCTTCGACGACGTTGCCGCTTTGCTTGAGATTCTTGAGGCCGGTGACGGTGAATGAAATCTCGCCATGAGCGGCGCTGTCGATCCATTCCTTACCGTGGAGGTGCTCCTTCATCACGGGATTCTCAACGTGCAGGGACTTGGCATCGATGATGATTTTCCCCTTGGTGGCCTCGGGGTCCTCGGCGTTGACGGTGAGGATGCCCGACACGCCGTTAGCCGATCCGGTGATGGTCTCCAAGGGGGCGTCCAGCTTGAAGGTGGCGTTGTTGACTCCCTTCGGGTCCTTGAAATCGAAGTCCTTCGGGTGGCCGAAAGCGGAGACAAGGGTGAGCGTGGTGGCGAGGGCGGTGATGATGATTGGTTTCATGATTGAGTGGATAGTGACCCTGTAGAAATACCGTGAATCTCGGTGCGGGCAAATGGATTCTTCCACGGGCCGAGCGGGTGCGGGCGGTGTTTTTCGACTCGCGACGGTTTTGGCAGCGTGGTAAGAGGGGTTTGCGAAAAAAACCTATCTGCCCGATGAACCCACTTTTTTCATGGCCGCTTGCTCTCGTCTGCCTGCTAGGGACTGTCACGGCACCGGCGCAGGTGACCACCACGGGATTTCTCAACCAGCCTCGCAGTGAGGCGCCCGGCACGCTGCTCAGCCACCCGATCAGTAACGGATCGGAACCGATCGGGCGGACGACTTCGATCAACTATCTCAACGGCTGGATCATCGTGGGCGGGGAGCAGCCGGGATCGCGGGCGGGCTCGGACTGGCAGCTGCGGGTGTATGACATCGGCAATCCCAGCTCACCCGTGCGGCGGCTACCGTCCGACTTCGGGCTGGGGTATGCGAACGATTCTTGGTATTTCGGCAACTATGGGTGGAATGCGCACGGCACGGCACAGACGGGGACGATGCTGGTGCCGAACGTGATCGGGGTGGGCAGCTTCGGTGGTGCGGTGGTGCGTGGCGGGATGAGTGGCAGCGGCTACCCGGGTGATGGCTCGCATGGGTTTGGCTTCAATCGTGCGGCGCAGGCTGGGCCGTGGATGGCGAGTTTCCCCTGGTATGGATCGCCGGACAGCGCCTTCACCATCGAGCAGACGTGGGTTCCTCCCGGCGGCGGCACCCAGTATCGCACGCTGGCCAGCTTCGACCACGTGGGGTCCTTCGGCGGTGGGGACTGGCACCCGATGTTTTTCGGCGATCTGCTGATCTATGCCCGCAGCGGCGGCGCGGGCAGCGATGGGGTGGTAGTTTACCGGATGCAATATCACAACTTCGACGATCCTAACACACGCAGCGTCACGCCTCAGTTCGTGGCTTCTCTCAGCTCGGGCTTCACGGCGTATTGGCCGACTTTTTATAGCGATGGCACGGCGCTCTATGTCATCGGCTCCGGCTCGAATGTGGTGATGGCGGCGGACATCACCTCCGCGTCCGTGCCGGGCGGTGAGGATGCGGTGACGCTGGCGGCGAATCTGACCGTGCCGGGGATGACGAATGCGCCGTATCCGGTTTTTCAAGATCACTTCGGCTTCATTCATAACCGGAAGATCGACATGAACCGCCTCGTGGCGGGCGATGCGAATCCCATCGTGCTCACGCTCAATGAAAACGTGCCACCGGTGCCGGGCGGGCAGCCTGCCGCGCC
Organism: Luteolibacter sp.; assembly: GCA_051648225.1. Lineage (GTDB taxonomy): Bacteria > Verrucomicrobiota > Verrucomicrobiia > Verrucomicrobiales > Akkermansiaceae > Luteolibacter. Next base: position 23,169 of record JBOFET010000025.1, on the reverse strand, counting down.
CTCGGGGGTGGATACTTCGCAGATGTCGCTCGCGCTGGGAAATCTCTGGCTCACCGGCGGCTATCCCGGCGGCACGCTGGGGCAGGCAAACTATCAGGCTCAGGGGATGGGCGTGTGGGTGCATCAGCAGGCGGCAGACACCACACCGCCGCGGGTGAGTTTCCACATCCCGCAGACGGGCCGCACGGACTACCCACGCCATGCGCCGCTGAGTTTTCTGATTTTCGAACACGGCTCACGCGGCGCTCCGCGAAATGGGATCGACTTCGCGGTGCGTCCGGTAGGCGCAGGCGATGTCTTGGGTGCGGGCGTGGCGGGAACGCTGATCCATGATTTCTCCGGCGTGCTCACGTTCACTCCTCAGGATGGCCTGGCGGCGGATACCACCTATCAGGTGGATTTCTTCAGTGATGCCGGCACGCAAGTCGGCTGGCGGGATGCGGCGGGAAATTTCATCGAGCCGTATTCCTATCGGTTTTCGACCGGCGGCGGGATCACTGCGGTGGCACCGCCGGTGTGGACGAGTTTCACCGCTTCGAACTATCAGCCCGCGCCTAACCAGCCTGTCACGGTGACCGCCGCGGCAGTGGGGACGGGCGCTCTGGAGTATCGGTTCAACTTCGATGGGACGTGGAGCGCGTGGAGTGCATCGGCCACCGCGCAGCACATTTTCGCCAATGCCGGTCGCTCGCGGGTGCTGGCGCAGACGCGCGACAGCACCGGCAGCGTGGTGACGAATTCGCTGGCCTTGCTCATCATCACGCCGCCGCCAGCGGGGCCGCGGCCCACGCAGAGTGCGACCTTGGCCGTGGGCGATGATGCCGGCCTCCGCTGCGTGTGGAGTGTGAACCCGGACGCGAACACGGTGACGGTGACGGATGCCACCACCGGTGCAAAAATCGCGGAGCATGCCGTGGGTGGGAATCCTCGCAGCATCGCCCGCGACTCGGATGGCCGCTACTGGATCACCTGTTTCGCGAGTGATGAAATCCGCATCTTAAATGGCGATGGCACGCTGCATCAGACGATCGCGCTGGAGTATGGCGATGGGCCTTTCGGAATCGTGCCGTCGCCGGATGGAGCTTTCATGTATGTGACGCTTTACACTTCGGGCAGGCTGCACCGCTACCCGGTGGCGAGCCCGGCTGCCGCTCCTCTAGCAGCCACGGGTCTGAACACGCCGCGCGCCATCGCCATCAGTGCGGATGGCGGGCGGGTCTTCGTCACCCGGTTCATTTCTCCCGAGTTGCAGGGAGAGGTGGCGGAGTTCAGCGCCGCGCTGGATTTCACGCGGGGGTTTCCGCTGGCTTTGGCGAACACCCTCGACGGCGGCGACCGTGCGGCGGGTGTGCCTAACTACCTCGCCGGCATCGCGATTTCTCCAGACGGCACCCGCGCCGCAGTGGTAAGCAAGCAGGATAACACCTTGCGCGGCGAGGCCTTCGGTGTCGGTGATCTCACCCATGAAACGACGGTGCGCAGCGTCATTTCCTTCCTCGATCTAGCAAACAACCAGGAAGTCCGCAACGCACGGCGCGACTTCGACAACAGCGACAGTCCCACGGCGGTGGCCTACACGCCGCTCGGTGACACCCTGCTCGTCACGCTGCAAGGCAACAACACGCTGGTGGGCATGGATGCCCGGAATCTCACGCCGCTCAACGAACCGAGCGTGAATGGCTCGACGGTCACCCAGCCCGCCGTGCTGACGTTAGAAATCGGCACCGGCCTCGCACCCCAGGGCGTGCTGATCGACGCGGCGAGCAACCGCATCATCACGCAGAATTTCATGGGCCGGAGCCTAACGATTTTAAACGCCCAGCCTTTTCTAGCGGAAAACCGAACCGCCTTGCCGGTCATCGCCACCACCAGCACTGTGAGCGCCGAGCTGCTTCCCGCCGAAGTGCTGCAAGGAAAGCGGATCTTCTACAATGCGGCGGACACCCGCATGGGAGCGGATAGTTATATCTCTTGCGCGACTTGCCATGTCGATGGCGGGCATGACGGACGCGTGTGGGACTTCACCGGGCGTGCGGAGGGATTTCGCCGGACTACCGATCTGCGCGGTCGCGGCGGCATGCGGCACGGGGCGGTGCACTGGAGTGGAAATTTCGATGAGATTCAGGACTTCGAGCACGACATCCGCGGTCCCTTCGGTGGCACGGGCTTCCTCGACGTTTCTCCGCAACAGTTCGCCACGCTGCATCCCAGTCCCGCCAGCGGGAAAACCGGCCTCAGTGCCGATCTGGATGCTCTCGCAGCTTACGTGTCCTCACTGACTCCCGAGCACACACCGCGCAGTCCGAATCGAAATGCAAGCGGCACTCTCACCACGGCCGCCCTAGCAGGTCAGGCTGTTTTCGCGGCACAAAACTGCGCTTCGTGTCATGCTGGGAGTTCATTCACGAACAGTGCTCTAGCCAACGTCGGCACGCAGTCTTTACTGAGCGGCTCACGGCTCGGACAAGTGCTCACCGGCATCGACACCCCGACTCTGCACGGACTGCACGCCTCGCGGATCTATCTCCATCACGGCCAAGCGGCCAGCTTGAGCGAGGTCTTCAGTTATGTGGGCGGCGACCTCAGATACGGCGCACAGGCGGAAATGATCGGGTCCGCCGGAGTGGACAACGACAACCCGCTCGAAGGCGGCGGCGGTCTTACGCGAGGCTATCTGGGAGGTGCTGCTGCCTATCTGAGCGCGAGCACCACCGCCGGAGTGCGTTTCAATAACGTCGATGGTGGCAGCGGTGGCACCGCCCGGATCGCCTTCCGCTACCTGCGGCAATACAACAGCGGCACCGCGGTGCTCGTCATCAACGGCGTGCCACAGGATTTCACCGCCCTCCAGCAGTCTCCTAACAATGACTGGCAGTCGAGCGGCTGGCGCTGGCACTCGGTAGAGGCCCCACTCAACCCCGGAGCCACCAACACCCTCGAAATCCAGCGTGGTCCCAGCAATGACCTGCGCGTGAATATCCTGCTCGTTGGCCATGCCGACCAGATCACACTCGCTCAATCCCACCGCAGCGTTCAGAGCCTCGGCACCACGGATCAAAACAACCTGCTTGCCTATTTGAGTCAGCTCGACGGTCGCGATGGAAATGGCGTGCCTCTCGCAGCCTCCGCATTGCCACCGCCGCAGCCGCCGGGCATCGTGAGCGGACCACTTAGCCAGACCCTGGCCGTTGGAAATGCCTGGAACCCGAGCGTGGTCGTCAGCGGAAGCGGGCCGTTTACCTTCGTCTGGCGCCGCGGAACCACCATCGTCGGCACGAACAACGCCGAGCTGCAAATTTCTTCCGTCACTCTCGCAGATGCCGGGAGCTACACCTGCACCGTTTCCAACGCCCTCGACAGCGTTGTCACCGCTCCTGCCGTGCTCGCGGTGAACGCGGCGGTCACGATTTCTCCCACCACCTTGTTTGATGGCACTATCAATCAGCCCTACTCGGCAGACCTCGTCGCCTCCGGCGGTGTGGGCAGTCGCACCTGGTCGCTCGACTCAGGCTTCCTACCCGCCGGTCTCCAGCTCGGCAGCGACGGTCAAGTCACCGGAACCCCCACTGCCGCCGCCCGCGCGGTATTCGCCGCCCGAGTCACCGATGACTCCGGGTCCGCCACCCGCACCTTTCAAATCAACATCGCCCCCATCGGCGGATTCATCACCGATCCTGATCTCATCCTCCATTTCACCTTCGACGAAGCGAACGGAAATCAACTCTGGGACGTCTCACCCTCCGGGAACAACCACACCACCACCGTCGCCAGCGCGCAAAGAACCGGTGGCGGCCGCTTCGGTGCCGCCTACGGCCCTGTCGCCACGAACGGCGCCTTCGCCAACTTCATTCCCGCTAACCAATCGGACCTGAACTTCGATCCACGCGGCGAGGCGTTCACGATCAGCACCTGGTTCCGCACGACTGCCACCACCGCCTATCACATCCTCTTCAGCAAGGAAAACCCCGACAACAGCGCGGTCCAATACCGCTCGTGGATCGTCGATCCTAATACCCGGCTCTCAGCCGTCACGGGGAATCAATATGGGGCCTTCATCCCTACCAGCCCGCCGCTCAACGATGGTCAGTGGCACTTGGCGACTCTGGTGAATTTCAACGACAACGGCACCTGGCGCACCCGTCTCTACTATGATCAAGGGACCCAGTTCGCCGAATACAACACCGGTGACAGCGGCACCGTAGCGCCCCTCATGCGCATCGGTGGCATGAGCGCTGGCTGGAATGAATGGAACGGCCAGCTGGATGACTTCCGCGTCTATCGCCGCGCCCTCACCCAGTCCGAGGTCGCCGCGCTCTACCATCCCACCGCGCCGTCGGACTACTCGATTTGGATTCACGGCCGCCCCCAGCCGTCACCCGCAAACCAGCGCGGCCCACTCGACGACCCGGATGGAGACGGCCATAACAACCTCATGGAATACGCCCTAGGCTCTCATCCTAACAACGCGACCGAGAAAGTCCTTCCCACCATGGCCCGCAGTCAGAACAGCGTGAGCCTCACCTATCCCCGGCTCCGCTCCGAGCTGGTCTATCAAGTGGAATCCAGCACTGAAATGACAGCCTGGCAAGCGACCGGCATCAATCAGGATCCCGGCAGCGCCCTCGGCCAGCCCGCCACCGCGACGCTGCCATTGCCACCCGGAACGGATCGGATTTTCCTGCGGCTCCGAGTCACCGATCCTTCTGTGGGCGCTCCCTAAAGATAGCTCCACGCCCTTAGCATCTCGCAGTGAATGGATGATTCCAGCAACCAGTAACGGGTTGACCACCGCTCAGTTCCTACGGCTGCCAGAGCAGAATGATCCTTGACAAGCCAAGGGCCGTTCTCCATTTCAATCCAATCATGAAACATCAAAAAGCCTCCTCGATTTTCGCCCTGACGAACCGTTCCGCTGGTAAAAACGCCATCGTGCGGACGCTCATGGGATGTTCCATGATTTTCCTGTTTTCTGCGGAACTCGAGGCCAAGCAAATCGTTTGGGAATACCGGGTGATCACGGTTAACACCACGCCCAGGGTTCTTGAAGCAACCCTCAATGAGAATGGAGCACAGGGATGGGAGCTTGTGGAAATCAACTCAAAAGGCGTCGCGGTTTTTAAGCGTCCCAAGGGCAAATGAGTGAGGCCGCCGCCTGCCCGACTTGATCTAACGCGGGCGGCTCTTGCCGTTGCCGGTGGACTTGAGATGCAGTTCGAGGATGCGCTCCAGCTCTTGGATCGTCTCCGGGATGTCGTGGGAACCGTGAGGTCCCGGCACGATCAGTTCCGAGTCGGCGCTTGCTAGATGAGAGCTGCTGAATGGCACCACGCCATCCGAGCTGTTGGGACTATCGCCCCGGCCACGGTCGCCGATGATCGAATGATGCGGCACCTTGATGGGCGTTTTCTCCAAGACTTCGAAAAGCGGGTTGCCGGGAGAAAGGCCTGCAATCCCGGTCATGGGTCGATTTTTAAAGATGGCCTCGGGAAGATCGGTGATCGCCGTCACGACCCGCCCAGGGACCCGGATGAGGCGGCTGAATGTACCGGCGAACGTCATGTCCGCCAAGCCGCTGCCGCGATGCGGGACGCATACGAATACGACCCGCCCGATTTGTGGGTTCGCCTGAAAAATCAACGAACGCCTGATGATGTGGTCGGCTGGCATGGTCGCATGGATCGAGTCTGCTTCGTCGCCGAGGATGGTGTCCCAGAGCTTGCGCCCCGGAGAAATGACCTGCATCCGCGAGAGCAGCCCACCCATGCTGTGGCCTACGAAGACCATGTCCCGCTGGGGACCTACGACGCGGCTGAGGGCTGCCAGCTCCTCGCGCAATCGCATGGCCGAGTAACTGATAGGCCAGCCCGACGGGTAGTAGTAAACCCAGAATTGGAAACGCCCGCGCAGCTCGGGATCAGCGTTGAGTTCGTTCACCACATTCCGCCACATCCGCGGGTGGGAGTTGAGCCCGTGGACGAGGACGACGGGAATGCGTTTTGAATCAAACGGCTGGAGCATCAGCAGCGATGCGTCGCCCGCGTCCGGGCGAAAGAGTCCGGCCAGCGCGAGTTGCAACTCGCTGATATCTTTCGTGCGGTCCACGAGCGGCGCGGTGAAATCCGCTGCGAGTGGATACTCGGCATTGCCAAGGCGTACCCGCTGCACCGTCGTAGGGTCATAGGCCGTGAGCGTCGCCAGGCGTGGAGTTCCCGGCTTGGACGGTCCTGAAAAGGCGAGCACCGCCGTGAGAGGCTCGATGTAGCCGCGAGACGGCACGAAACGATCGATCCCGTTCTCCGTGGGTTGATACCACTTCGGAGACAGTGGCGCACCCGCACCGGCTTCCTCAAACCACTGTTTCATCAACTTGCGCGGCACTTCCCGGGCAGGTCTCACCGACTCCAGCCGTGCGGGAGAGTAAACGCCCGGGTTGGCATCGCGTGCAGCCTCGACGCGGTAGCTGCGTCCGGCATGAGTGAAATTCCGCTGTCGCTCGCGTCCCACGCCCACGAAGGTCGGAGCCAGCTCTTCGGCGGAGCGGGCGAGGATTCTTAGCGCATGTTGCTCATCCTTTGGCAGGGATTTCACATCCTTCACCACCCCGCTGCGGTCGCCCAGTTCTCCCCAAGCGATCTCCGCCGCGCGCAACCGCAGCACCGCCGCCGCATCGGAATCCTCGTCCAAGCGCCGCGCTTGTCTTAACAGCAACTCCGCATGCGGAAGTCCCGATTTCTCCAAGGACACCGCCGCCGCAGTCTCACCGCGCGGCGCGGGAACGCAGGCTGGCAAGACACCCACCACGATGGCGCAAAAAAACCTTCGGCTTGCGATACTGATCATCACCGACATTCCGGACCAAGCGACACCCCTTGTCTAGAGGAGCTTTGTGAAAATATCACCCGGAGGCCACCCGGTTTGATGCGCCACGAGGTGCCAAATCATCGCTTCGATCACCCCAGCAATTTCGGTGCTAACCGAGCCAACCACCCGGCGAGTTCGGCGGCGGCGCGCGTCTCTGGCAGGGCGTCGAGACGCTTCAGATCGAAGCGATAGGCCAGCTTGTAACCATCCCACTCGCCGGTGGCCCCACAAGCGCGCATCCAGCAGGCGGCCTGACGATTTTCCGCTAGCACGTAGCCAACCACGGACACCACCCCGGCCTGGAAAGCCGTTAGCCACATGATGGCGAGCAACAACGTGCCGATGCCCCGGCCCTGGTCCGCATCAAGCACGATGAAGGAAATTTCCGCTTCGTCTGGATGATCCCGGTCACGCCACCAACTCGCGCCTCCCAGCGGACTGAATTCACGGGACGGATCAAGCACGGTCCAAGTGATGTGCGTTTCGGGGTCTTGGTTGAGCACCCGGTCGAGCATTTTTTCTCCAACCACCTCGCCCGTGTGAGTCCAGAAGCGGTTGTAGCGGGCTTCCGGTGACAGCCGCCGGTAAGCTTCCGCGAGGGCGGGGCGGTCCTCGGGAATCAAGGGCCGCGCAATGACTGGCGTGCCATCGCGCAGTTCGAGGTCTAACGAGTCAAACGTTTCCATGCGGGTAAATTACCCTTGGAGCGACCGGTCGCAAAGCAAAGCTCGGACCGGCATCGTTTTTCAAGTCCTCCCGGTGCGCGGATCAAAAAGCGGCTGGTGGCCGCTGCTAGCAGGTGGCGGGAAATCCCGTCCTTACGCGATGGCGTGAGGAAAAAAGCTTGATGAAAGTTGATAAACAACCACACCTTACCTGTCTTCCGGCTAACAGTAGGCGCACACGCACCCTATCATTGATCCACTCCCATGAAATCACACCACTTCCTCGTCCCTGCGATTTTCGCATCCATTTGCGCGTCATCAGCCGCCAGCACCACCTTTTCATTTTTGGACGATACTTGGACGAACCCAAGTTCCACCCAAGTGGGATTCCTGTCCCAAACCGCAGCCGGTGCCAGTAACAGTTCCACAGGGACGGTCACCAAGGAGGGGATCACCCTCACCTTCACCGGATCCTTTTTCGGCACTTCCGAGTCCTCCTCGATCGTGACTGGAACTCAAGGCCCGAGCTTCACGAATGCAACCACCATCAATCCAAACGGATTCATTCTGGGTTCTGCCCAGAACACGAACCCGATCACATTCACTGCATCCAGTTTTTCGGGATCGGTCGCAAACTACCAACGGTGGGACTTTTCCTTCTCCCAGCCTGTTGTCCTAACGGAGTTCATTCTACAGGACGTGGACAGCCAGGGAACTACCGGCGGGTTTCGTGACATCATCGCCTCGGAATCGTTCACCAGTGCCACTCCCGGGGTGGTTGGCTCCGGCACCGTCGCAGCTTACACGTTTTTCGGGTCACCCTCGAGCCTGCTGAACGGCACTGTGACCTTTGGTGCGAATTCCATCGCAGCGGTAGGCGCTCCACTTGGATTGGGAAATCCTAACAACACCGCTGAAGTGAGAACCGGCATCAGCTTCGGAACTGCGGAAATTTCATCCTTCAGCGTTTACGCATTCTCAGACCGCGCCCCAAGTCACCGGGTGTCCCTTGATAGCTCCAGCTTCGAGGTGGTCCCCGAACCCACCTCAGCTTTCTTGGGTGCTCTGTCCTTGGCTACCCTGCTGGTTCGCCGTCGCCGGACTGAGTCTCTGTGATTGTCTGATGGAGCTGCTCATCTTGCAGAAACAGGGTGGCCCGATTCAAGTGTTCGAATTCTCCTCCGCAGATAAGTCCCGCAGCTTGTCCAAGTAAGCATTCTTCGGCCTCGGTTTCACAGGGCGCGGCTCTTCGGCTAACATTCCGGCGACGCGTTTTTTACTCTCGCCGATGAGTTCGTCGATGAGGTCCGCCTCGGGCAGATTTTTCCAATAACGCTTCGGCATCTCCGTCTGCATCGCCTTCACCTTGAGCCGCGCGGGGTTGAAGATGCTGCGGTAATAGGTGCGCCACGCCGTTTCCAGCGCGTCGGGATCTTCCACCGGATTTTCCGGAATGCCGGGCGTGAAGGTGAGTTCCTGCCCATTCCAGTGCACGCAGCCTTTCGGGGTGAAAATGCTCCAGTCCATGTTGGCGAAGCGTTTTTTAAAAAACGGAGATCCGGCCTCGACGATGAAATGATCCGGCTCGAACCACGCCACGTAGCGCTCGCGGCCGGTCGCCTCATCCGTGTCGATCAACTTGAAGCGCACGAACGCATGCATCTTGTGAATCTCGCGCCGCACGTTCTTCTCAAGGGTCCGCGCCACCGCCATGTCCGGATCACTCGCGATGGCTAACAAGTTCCGCTCGCCTCCGCGGGCAACACGCCATAGGATCCGATAGAGCAACACCCACCGCGACGGTTCGCGATGGCAGGCGACCGACTCCGCCAACTCGAAAAACGCCGCTGGCACCTTCATCCGCGCCGAAGGTGGCGGATCCTCGCGGACCGATGAGGCAAACAACCCGCCCGGGGCTTCCCACAGCACGTCGGCGGGTGGAATTCCCTCCTCCAGCAAGCCCCGCGCGGCCTCCCGCCACGAGGAAAAATCGGTTCCGGGGTCAACGGATCTCATCGACCGGGAAGAGTTCAAGCTGCGCTGGCTTCGGCAGGAAACGAGCACGCAGCGTGTCCGAGTCCAGCAGATAGCTGGCGGGATGGTGGTCCGCGGTTTTTAGAAACGGCTGCACTTTGGATAGAGAAACCCGCAGCCGCACCAAGTCCGCCAGACGGATGCGGGTGAAGCGGCGGATCTGTAGGATGCGCTCCACATTCCGCACCCCCAGCCCCGGGACGCGCAGCAACGTCTCGCGGTTGGCAGTTTGGATATCGACCGGGAAATCCTGCCGGTTGCGCAGCGCCCACGCGAGTTTCGGGTCGAGTTCCAGATCCAGGTTCGGCGTCTCGGGCGAGAGGATTTCGGAGGTCTTGAATCCGTAAAACCGCATCAACCAGTCAGCCTGATAGAGCCGGTGCTCGCGGACCAGCGGCGGGGCCTTGAGCGGCAGGATGCTCGACGGCTCGGGAATCGGGCTGAAGGCGGAATAATACACGCGGCGCATTTTGTAGTTCCCGTAAAGATCGTCCGACCGCGCCAGGAAATCCGCGTCCGTGGACTGGTCCGCGCCGACGATCACCTGCGTGCTCTGGCCGGTGGCGTGGCGGACTTTCTTGTCACCGTTTTTCCTGCGCTCGTGCGCTTCATCCAGTTTGTTCCGGATGCGCCCCATCGCGTGCTGGGTCCTCACAATGCTTTTTTCCGGAGCGAGCACATCGAGCGACTTTTGTGTCGGCAGCTCGAGATTGATGCTGATGCGGTCTGCATAACGCGCGGCGATTTCAATCAACTCCGGGGACGCTTCCGGGATCGTTTTCAAATGGATGTAGCCACGGAAATCATGCACCTCCCGCAGCGTACGGGCGACGTCGATGACCATTTCCATCGTGTAATCCGCGTTCCGGATGATGCCGGAGCTGAGGAATAGGCCTTCGATGTAGTTTCGTTTGTAGAAATCCAGCGTGAGTTTCACCACCTCCTCCGCCGTGAACGCCGCGCGGCGGACGTTGCTGGACCGGCGGTTGATGCAGTAGTGGCAGTCGTAAATGCAGAGGTTCGTGAGCAGCACCTTGAGCAGGGAAATGCAGCGTCCGTCCGGCGCATAGCTGTGGCAGATGCCGGAGCCTCCGGTGGAGCCCACGCCCTTGCCGCCGAGGGAATTTCCGCGAACCGCCCCGGAGCTGGCGCAGGACGCGTCGTATTTGGCGGCGTCGGCGAGGATGGCGAGCTTCGAGTCGAGTTCCATGGAGTTACGCGGAAGCTAGCGAATGTTCGCCTGAACGCAAAGGGCAATTCCGGAAGATCAAGGTTTCCGTTGCTCGGTCATCCAAGTGTAGAGCATCACCCACAGGGAAAGCGCCAGCCCGAACAACGGGATTTGCAGCAGCGTGGGCAGCGAGTAGAGGATCACCATCACCGGGATCCAGACGCCCCACGTCGCAAACAAAGTCGGCACGACGAACTCCCGGTAGTAGCCCGCCGTGAAAAACACGCTCGTGCCGTGGAACCGGTAGCCCCGCGCTTTCCAGTCGTAGAGCCAGTTCATGACCGGGCATGCAAACAACGGATTGTAGAGAAACTGATCTACCAGAACTTTTTTCGTCACCACGGCGACCGTCACCGCCTCGCCGAACCAGATGGCCTGCTGGCGATAGAACAAGTCCACCGCGAGCCCCATGAAACCATAAAACGGCGCGGTGAAACACAGGTTCGCGAGGTTGTTTCTCCGGAATTCCCACCGCTGGAAAAAGGAGATCCGCAACAGTTCCGGGATGAGCGCCCCGGCGACGATCGAATTGACCAACGCGTATCCATAGCCCCAGCGCGCTCTAACCCCTGCCAGTCCGTCCAGCCAACTCCGCATCGGCGGATAGAAATAGTAGGCCATCAGCACCGCAAACATCAGCGCTTGCACGATCAGGCCCGGCAGAGCATTCGCCCGCGCCGCCCGCAGCCCGGCCATCCACGGTGCTTCGCGGCGATTGACGGGCGGGATGGAATCTGTCGCGGACAAGACTGCGGAAACTGTCGCGTGTGCACGGTTTGTTCAAGCGGCGATTCCTCTTCGCACGTAGTCCCGCCCTCAGGCGGTCTTGGATCAAGAGAAGACCGCTTAAAAGCGGGACTACATACCAAGAGTTGTGAACCCGCCCTCGTCTGCTACCGTCGCACAGCCCGATGAACTCCACACTCCCTCCACCGCCGGTTTCCACTGGAGTCGTCTTCGAGGCGCGTGGCGTTAGGAAAGTCTATCACACCGGCGAGCTGGATGTGGTCGCCCTGCACGGCGTGGACATCGAGCTGAATGCCGGCGAACTTATCTGCCTGCTCGGCGCGTCTGGCAGCGGGAAATCCACCCTGCTCAACATCCTCGGCGGCCTCGACGTGCCCACTTCCGGAGACCTCATCTACAAGGGCTGGCCGCTCGACGGGTCGGATGAAAACACGCTCACCCTCTTCCGCCGGAATTGCGTGGGCTTCGTTTTCCAGTTCTACAATCTCATCCCCAGCCTCACCGCTCGGGAAAATGTCGCGCTCATCACCGGCATTTCCCGCGATCCGATGACGCCGGAGGAGGCGCTCGAAATGGTCGGCCTCGCCGCACGCATGGACCATTTTCCTTCCCAGCTTTCCGGCGGTGAGCAGCAGCGTGTTGCCATCGCCCGCGCCATCGCCAAGCGCCCGGAAGTTCTGCTCTGCGACGAGCCCACCGGCGCGCTCGACGTCACCACCGGCATCGCCGTGTTAGAAGCAGTCGAGCGCATCAACCGCGAGCTCGGCACGCTCACCGTCATCATCACCCACAACGCCGTCATGGCGGAAATGGCCGACCGCGTGCTCCATCTATCCGATGGAAAAATCGTCAGCTCGCACCGCAACGAAGTCCGCCTCCCGGCCTCGCAGTTGAAGTGGTGATCTGCAGGTTTTCCAAATACCCGACAGCGGATCGCCTCCCAGCCGCACCCCTCGAAAGTGCCGGGACAACTGCAATACAATCACCTATCCGAGTGATTTGGACTGAATGCCCCCCGATCTGAAAAGACCCGGACCCGCCTCGCGTAAGGCGCTCTTGATTTCACAGTCGCCTGAAATTAAACCCCTTCCCATCGATAACCCATTCATGAAATCCGCATCGCTCTATCTCTCGCTCGGCCTCGCCCTGTCCGCCCTGCCGCTCCACGCCGAACCGCAGTGGATCTGGACGACCAAGGCCGCGAAAGACGGCGAAAAGGCCACCTTCCGCAAGACCTTCAACGTCTCCGGCGAGGTCCGCTCCGCCCGGCTCGACTTCACCTGCGACAATGGCGCCACCGCCTTCATCAACGGAAAACAAGTCGCCGAAAACTCCGACTGGACCGAGCCGACCCGGGCGAAACTCACCGACCTCCTCAAACCCGGTGAAAACGAAATCCGCATCGACGCCCGAAACAGCGGCCCCATCGCCGGGCTGCTCGCCGTTCTCACGCTCCGCACCACCGGCGGCGGCGAGGAAATCCAAATCGAAACCGGTCCGGATTGGCTCGCATCCGCCACCGGAAGCACCGATTCCAAACCTGCGGTCGTCGTCGGAAAATACGGCGACGAACCGTGGGGAAAAGCGCTCGTCGCGAAGACGAAAGACAACGATTCCCTGCCCGACACCACGCAGATCCAGGTTCCGCCGGGTTTCAAGGCAGAGCGCCTCTACAGCGTCCCCAAGGATACGGAAGGCTCGTGGGTGGCCCTCACCGAAGACCCGCAAGGTCGCCTGCTCGCCGCGGATCAATACGGCGGTGTCTTCCGCGTGACCGTCCCCGCCATCGGCTCCGAGGATCACGCCAAGGTCGAGTCCCTGACCCTGCCGCAAGGACCTAACGGACAAATCGTCGGCGGCGCGCACGGTCTGCTTTACGCCTTCGACAGCCTCTATCTGATGAACAACGAGCTCAAGGGCAAGGGCATCTGGCGCTTCAAGGATACCGACGGCGACGACCAGTTCGACAAGGCGGAGCACCTCGTCCCACTCGACGGCGGCGGCGAGCATGGCGTCCACAGCCTGCTTCTATCACCTGACGGGAAATCCATCTTCTTCGTCAGCGGCAACCATACCGACGTCCCGAAAAACCTCGCCCACAACCGCATGGTCGCCACCGGCGAGGACCATCTCACGCCACGCATGTGGGACCCTAACGGCCACGCCAAGGGCACCCTCGCCCCCGGCGGCTTCATCTGCAAAACCGACCCCGAAGGAAAGGAAATCCAACTCTTCGCCGGCGGCTTCCGCAACCAGTATGACGCGTCTTTCGATGCAAACGGCGAGCTCTTCTCCTACGACTCCGACATGGAGTGGGACATGGGCACCCCGTGGTACATGCCCACCCGCATCAACCACGTCGTCAGCGGCGGCGACTACGGTTGGCGCTCCGGATCCGGCCGCTGGCCCGCTTACTATGCCGATTCGCTGCCCGCCTCCGTCGACGTCGGCCCCGGCTCACCCTCCGGATCGGTCTTCGGCACGGGTGCGAAATTCCCGGCGAAATATCAACACGCCTTCTTCGCCCTCGACTGGACCTTCGGCACGATGTGGGCCATCCACAACGAGCCGGACGGTGCCAGTTTCAAGTCCGTGAAGGAAGAGTTCGTCGCTGGCAAGCCGATGCCCTTCACCGACGTCATCATCGCCAAAAAAGACGGCGCCATGTATTTCACGACCGGTGGCCGCCGCAGTCAGGCCGCTCTCTATCGGGTCACCTACACCGGCGGCGAACCGACCGCCCCGGTCCGTCCCGCACCACCCACCGCCGAGGCGAAACTCCGGCATCTGCTAGAATCCGATCGTCCGGAGGCGCTCGCCCAGGCTTGGTCGAACCTGTCCAGCAAGGACCGCTTCTTGCGCTTCGCCGCCCGCACAGCGATCGAGCGGCAGCCAGTCGCGAAATGGCAGGAAAATGCCCTCGCCGAGACCGATCCGCAGGCGTCCATCGAGGCGCTCATCGCCCTCACCCGCGTCGGTGACAAGTCGCTGCAACCGAAAATCATCGCCGCGCTCGTCCGACTCGATTTGGCGAAGCTGCCGAAAAACCTCCAGCTCCCCTACCTCCGCGCGTGGCAGCTCGTCCTCACTCGCATGGGCAAGCCAGCCCCGGAAGTCTGTGAGAAAATCGCCGCACGTCTCGAGCCGTTATTCCCGAACGCCGACGCCTTCGTGAACCGCGAGCTCGCGTCGTTGCTGGTTTCCGTCGACTCGCCCACCATCGTCGGCAAGCTCGTCCCGCTGCTCGCCACCGTGAGGGATTCCGACATCACCGTCGCCACCGATGCGGTGCTCGCGCGCAACGACCGTTATTCGAAAGCTGTCGCCGGCATGCAAGGCAGCCGCCCTAACCGCCAGGCCATCGCCTACGCCAACGCACTCCGCGAAGGCCGCGCCGGCTGGACTCCCGAGCTGCGCAAAATCTTCTTCGGCTGGTTCCCCACCACCGCCTCGTGGCACGGTGGCAACAGCTTCCGCAAGTTCATCGACACCATCCGCGACCTCGCGCTCGCCAACTGCGTCCCCGACACGACCGAGCGCGCCGCCCTCAAAACACTCGCCACCACCGTGGCGTCCGTCGCCACCACCCCCGTCGTCTCACCGAAAGGCCCGGGTAAAAACTACACCACCGACGAGATCGTCGCGCTCGCCGAGGCCGGCCTTAAGAAGCGCAACTTCGAGAACGGCAAAGCCATGTTCTCCTCCGTGCTCTGCAGCAATTGCCACCTCTTCGGCGGCCAGGGCGGCAACACCGGCCCGGACCTAACCGGATCCGGCAACCGCTACACCATCCGCGACCTCACCGAGAACATCACCGAGCCGTCCAAGGTCATCAGCGACCAGTATCCGAGCGAGCTCATCACCCTGAAAAACGGCCAAACCCTCGTCGGCCGCGTGGTGGTGGAGGAAAACAACACGCTCTTCGTCATGACCAGCGCCTTCGTCCCGAACGCTCTAACCACTCTCGCCGACGCCGACATCGCCGACCGCAAGCCGCACGACATCTCGATGATGCCGCCCGGCCTGCTCAACGCCCTCAACCCGGACGAACTGCTAGACCTCTACGCCTACATCCTCTCCGGCGGCAACCCGGAAGACCCGCGGTTCAAATAGCCAGAGTTCAAGCTTCAGCTTGTCTTCACGAAGAGCACGCTAAAGCGCGAACTCCCGCGAATGGTTGAAATCCCCGAAAACCCGTCCGGAGTTCAAGCTTCAGCTTGTCTTCCGCCGATTTCTTGATAGATCAACCTCATGTATCGCTGGCGCAATATGACCCCTGAACAGCGACAGGAAACCCTCAAACAGCGCGAACTCCAACGCCGTCCCAGGCACAGCCCGCCGCACCATCCCGGCGGCAAAGGACTCTATCTCATCACTTCCACCTGTTACGAACACCAACCATGGATCGGCGCAAATGAAGCACGCATGGATCGATTTTCATCCGAACTGCTAGAGGTTCTCGGATGCCAGACAACGAGGATCGACGCATGGGCAGTCCTCCACAACCACTATCATGCCGTAGTCCTGACAGAATCAGTGGCAGGGCTGTTGCGAGCCATCGGGCAACTGCACGGACGCAGTTCATACCAGTGGAATGGTGAGGATGAGACGCGTGGCAGGAAGGTCTGGTTCAACACCTTGGAACGAAAGATTTCGGGTGATGCCCATCACATTGCAGCGATCCATTACGTCCACCACAATCCGGTGAAACACGGATATGTCAAAAAATGGGATGAGTGGAAATGGTCAAGCGCCGCGGAGTATTTGACGCGGTTGGGACGGGAAGAAGTAGAGAGACGATGGAAGGAATATCCGCTGTTGAACTTCGGAGCGGGTTGGGATGACTGATGCAAATGAAGACAAGCTGAAGCTTGAACTCCGGACAGGTTTCCGGTGATTCCAAACGACTGTCCAGAGTTCACGCTTCAGCGTGCCTATCAACTCTCAGTCTTCGTTTCCTGGGAAAGCGCGACGCCGCCCGCCGCCGCAAAAACTCCGCCGATGAACGACCGGCGACCGAATCCGGGTGCTGAAATTGAAGCCATGATCGACAGCATACGTGGTGATGACGCGCAAAGTTTCGCCAGACGAAAGACCGGGGGAGCGGCCGGCGGTCACTCGGGTGGAAAGAAGCGCCCGATCACCGGTCATCAGAATTTCAGGGTATAAACCTCGATTAATCGCCTCCCCGCGCTAGGTTCCCCACGAGACGGCCGAGTGCGGTTGAAAAACGCGCGATGTCTGAATTTTCATGATCTCTCCTCTTGACCGTAAGCTGCTGCGCGACCTTGGCAAAATGAAGGGCCAGGTCTTCGCCGTCAGTCTGGTGATGGCCTGCGGGCTGGCGATGATGATCATGACGCGCAGCCTGATCCTCACGCTCGAGACCACCCGCGCCACCTACTATCAACGCTATGCGATGGCGGACATCTTCGGCTCGCTGAAACGTGCCCCGCTCTCCGTCGCCTCGCAGATCGCGACTCTGCCCGGCGTCGCCACCGTCGAGCCGCGAGTCACGGTGGCCGTCACGCTCGATCTGCCAGGCCTGTCGGAACCCGCCACCGGCCACATCATTTCCCTCCCCGAGGACGGTGGCCCGCAAAAGCTCAACCGCCTGTTCCTCCGCTCCGGCCGACTCCCCCGCTCGGACGATCGGCGCGAAGTCGTGTTAGGTGAATCCTTCGCCATCGCGAACGGCCTGCAGCCCGGCGACTCGCTCGTCGCCGTGATCAACGGCCGCCGGGAGACGCTGAAGATCTGCGGCATCGGCCTCTCTCCGGAATACGTCTTCGAGGCACGTGCCGGCGAGACCCTGCCGGACCACAAGCGCTTCAGCGTGATCTGGATGAACTACCGCGCACTCGCCGTGGCCTATAACATGGACGGCGCTTTCAACGATCTGGTCATCGACCTCGCACCCGGCGCTTCCTCCGAGCCGGTCATCGAGGAAATCGACCGCATCCTCACGCCTTACGGCGGACGCGGCGCGTTTCTGCGCAAGGAGCAGCCGTCCGCCCAGCGGCTGGATGACGAGCTGCGCGTGCTCACCTCGTTGTCCGTCGCCTATCCCCTGATTTTCCTCAGCGTGGCGGCCTTCATGGTGAATGCGGTGCTCGCCCGGATTGTTAGATTGCAGCGGGAGCAAATCGCCCAAATGAAAGCGCTGGGATATTCCTCGCGGCAGGTCGGCGTGCATTACATGAAATACGTGCTCGTCATCGGTCTGCTAGGCACCCTCATCGGCGGAGCTGGTGGCAGGTTGTTAGGCGCGCTGCTGGTGGACATGTACACGCTGTTCTTCCGGTTTCCCTCGCTCGTGTTCACCATGGACTACAGCGCCATTGGACTGGCGCTGCTCATCAGCATGGGCGCCTCCGTGCTGGGCGTGCTGACCGTCGTCTGGCAGGCGGTGAAACTGCCACCCGCCGAGGCGATGCGGCCGGAGCCACCCGCCGATTTCAAGCCCTCCCTCTTCGAGCGCATCGGACTCACGAAATTCTTCAGCCCCACCTTCCGCATGGCCCTGCGCAACATCGAGCGCCGGCCGTGGCAGGCGGTTTTCACCTCCTCCGGACTCGCGCTTGCCACCGGCCTGATGGTCCTGCCCGGCGCGATGGCAGACAGCATCGACTACCTGCTCACCTTCCAGTGGAACAGCCAGCAGCGGCAGGACGTCGCCGTCTTCCTCACCGAGCCAGGCTCCGGCCGCGCGTTCCACGATCTCGAGCACCTGCCCGGCGTGATCCGCGCGGAGCCGATCCGCAGCGTGCAGGCGCGGCTGAAATTTGGCCACCGCCAGCGGAAACTCTCCGTCACCGGCATCGCTCCGGATGCAAGCCTGAACCGTCTGCTAGATGCCAATGGCCACGCGGTTTCCATGCCGGAGGAAGGCCTGCTGATGTCGGAAATGCTCGCCAAAGTCATCGGCGCACGCATCGGTGACGAAGTGGAAATCGAGGTGCTGGAAGGTCGGCGTCCGGTGCTTAGCATCCCGATCCGCGGCCTCGTCACCGACTTCGCCGGAGTCGCCGCCTACATGGACATTTCCGCCCTGCGGCGGGCGATGAAGGAGGGCGACACGGTGAACGGAGCCTATCTCGCACTCGATCACAAGCGCTGGGACGAGTTCATGCGCACGCTCAAGGACACGCCCGCCGCAGCCGTGGTCATGGTGAAGCGCGACCAGCTCGCCGCCTTCCGCGAGACCACCGGCAAGAGCATCGGCATCATCCGGAATCTCTACTTCGTGCTCGCCACCATCGTCGCCTTCGGCGTGGTGTATAACAGCGCGCGCATCGCCCTGTCGGAGCGCAGCCGCGAGCTGGCCACGCTGCGCGTCGTAGGCTTCAGCCTCGCGGAAGTGCGCGGTTTACTCGTCAGCGAGCTGGCGATTCTGGTGTTGTTAGCCCTCCCCTTCGGCCTGCTCTTCGGCCGTGGGATCGCCCTGTTCATCATGTCGTCCTTCAGCACCGAGACGGTGCGCCTGCCCATCGTCATCAACTCGTCCACCTACTCGATCGCCATCGTCGTGGTGCTCACCGCTTCTGCTTTGTCCTTCGCTCTGGTCAGCCGGATGATCGGAAAACTCGACATGGTCGGCGTGCTCAAGGCCCGGGATTGATCGGAACAAATTAGCTCCACCCGGGGCACGCGAGCAGCTAACGTGGGTCCATCATGGATGCTGTTTTGTTAGCGGTTGCGTTTTTCTTCGGTTTGCTCGCGCAACAACTGCGCTTGCCGCCGTTGGTGGGATTTCTGGTGTCCGGCTTCGTTTTGCAGGCATTCGGCCAGACCGGGGGCAGTGCGCTCAAGGCCATCGCGGACCTCGGGGTGACGTTGATGCTTTTCAGCATCGGCGTGAAATTGCGGGTGCGCACGCTGGCCCGACCGGAAATCTGGGCGGGCACCTCGCTGCACACGCTGGCCATGGTGGCGGTCTTCGCGCCGGTGCTGCTGGCCGTGGGGACCCTGGCCGGCCACGCGGCGGGGCTGGAATGGCGGACTGCGCTGCTGCTGTCCTTCGCGTTGAGTTTTTCCAGCACGGTCTTCGCAGTGAAAAGCCTGGAAGACGGCGGCAACCTCGGCGCCATCCACGGGCGAGTGGCGATCGGCATGCTGATCATGCAGGACATCCTCGCGGTGTTGTTCCTGACATTTTCGACGGGCAAGGTGCCGTCGCTGTGGGCCATCGCGCTTTTAGCCGCGCTGCTTTTCGGGCGGAAATGGTTAGGAGCGCTCATCGGACGCTCGGGTCACGGCGAGATGATCGCGCTGTGCGGGCTTTTTCTGGCGCTGGTGCTCGGTGCGAAGGGCTTCGAGCAAGTCGGCTTGAAGGCGGATCTTGGTGCGCTTTTCGTCGGCGTGCTGGTCGGCTCGCATCCGCGGGCGAAGGAGCTGAGTAAATCGTTGATGGGACTGACGGACCTTCTGCTAGTCGGGTTTTTCCTGCAAATCGGGCTGGAGGGATCCATCTCTGCGGAGGGAGTGCTCTGGGCGCTGCTTTTGATCGTGCTGCTGCCGCTCAAGGGGCTGGCGTTTTTCGCGATTCTCACGCGCTTCCACCTGCGGGCGCGGACGTCGTGGATGGCGGGTATCACGCTGTCCACCTACAGCGAGTTCGGTCTCATTCTAGTGGCGTTGGCCGTCGGAAAAACCTGGTTGCCTGCGGAGTGGTTAGTAGCGATGGCGGTGGCGCTTTCTCTCAGTATTCTCATCGCCGCGCCCGTCTGCCGGCGGGCGGAGGAGCTCTACGACCCGATCAGCGATTTCCTCAAACGCTTCGAAACCGCCGGCCAGCACCCGGACGATTTGCCGATCGAAACCAACGGCGAGCGCATCGCGATTTTCGGCATGGGCCGGGTCGGACTGGTGGCTTACAAAAACCTCCAGGCGCGTTTCCCGGGGTGGGTCATCGGCTTCGACCGGGATCCCGTGGCGGTGCAGATCCACCAGAAAGCGGACCGCAACGTCTTGTTAGCCGATGCGACGGACTCGGACTTCTGGGAGCGGGTGAAGGTGAAGGAAACCATCGACCTCGTCGTGCTGGCGATGCCGAAGCACGGTGCCAACGTGCATGCTGCGAAGACCCTCAAGCGGCACAATTTCGAGGGCGTGGTCACGGCCACCGGCAAGTTCGACGATGAGGTGAAGGAACTCCGCGAGCTGGGCCTGGACACCGCTTTCAATCTCTACAACGAAGCGGGCGCGGGCTTTGCGGATCACGTCGTGCAGGTATTTTCCCAACAACGCCCGGACCTGGCCAGCGTCTGGCGCAAGCCGCTGCTAGAGGCGGACTCCTAGATGCGACCGAGTTTGAGGAACCCGGCGACCCGCTCGGCGAACCACGCTTCCGCCTCCCACGGCACGCGGTGACCAGCTCCGAGGGCGATGGCGAGATGGGCGCGCGGCATCAGTGAAACGGCGCGCTCGGCGAGGGCGAGGAACTTCGGGTCGTCTTCCCCTGCGATCCAGAGGACTGGGATGGAAATTTCACGCAGCCGGTCCCACAGCGGTTCTTGCGCGCCGAGCGACCAATCGACGAAGCTGCGGGCGATCTCACGGCGGCGCATGACGAGGTTGCTAGAGATCTGGAGATCGCGTATCGGAGCGCCGAGTAGTGGTTGCGCGTTCCATGTCGTTAGGAATTCCTGCCAGCTGCCTGTGAGCGCCTTCGTGGCCCACTCGGCATCGGCGGCACGACGCTCGGCGCGACCTGTTTCCAGACCGGGATGCGTGGAAACGATGACCGCCGCTTGCCACGGGTGGTCCTTTTCCAACAACGCGTGCAGGGCGAGCCGCCCGCCCATCGAGTAGCCTAACAAGGCTCGCCCGCTGCCGCGGAAGACCTCGCCACCGGCCTCGGCGTTGAGGGTTTTTCCAAATTCCGTGAGCGGCATCGGGCAGCAATCGAGGAAGCGCCACAAGTCCACCGCCCGCGAGCCGATACCGGTGGCGGCGAGGTTTTTCGCGAAGCCGCGCCAGTCGGCCGCCATGCCCACGGCACCGTGCAGACACCAACATTCCATCGGCCCGGCCTCGCGGCACTCGTCGGCTTGTTTGGAATAACGGATCACTCTTGCAGCTTGATCGACTGTTGGAGAATTTCGTCGAACTGCTGCTTGAAATCAGGACCAAGGGCACCCAAGAACAGCGCGATGACTGCGGCGATGACGAGCAGAACAAAGACGACTAACAGCCAATACAGGATGGCGAGGAAGATGCCCACACCGTCGAGTTTTTTATGATAGGCGTATCCGGCCGGACAACAGAAGCAGCGGTAACCGACCCAGAAATTCAGAATCGGCACGAAATGGCCCAGATACCACCATTTGCTCATGCCCAAGTTGACCAGGCGCATCAGGCTGAAATAGAGGCCGACAAGGAGAGGCACGACATTCGACGCCGGAGCCATGACCTTCATGATTTCCTGGCCGAACTGAGCCGTTAGCAGCGGGGTGGCGAAGGCGAATCCAGCACCCCACAGAAATGGTAAAATCAGATTTGCCGCGAGGAAACTCCGCCGCCGCGCCCCCGGCCATTCGCCTTCCGGGTTGATGATTTCTCCCGAGGAATCATGTTCCGGCGGACGATACGGGTCGGGAGAAACCTCGCCTTCCACGACCTCCGGTGCCGCTCGCCGCTCGAACAAACCCTCGATCTCTCCGGCAGGTTTCCACTCGGGCATGCCGTGGGTCCAGACCATGTCGAGCCGCGGATTCAGCCCCGCCTCGATCGCCTTGATCCTCAGATCTGAGAAGCTCACCGGCCCGATTCGTTCTCCCTCATGTGAGTAAAACCATGCGTCCGGCGGCGTTTCGTTCATGGGGCTTGATTATCGAAATCTTCAAAGCTTGTCAAACTTCGCAGAGCGCCCGGTTTTCCCATGCGGCAGGGCTTGTCAAAGCGGCATCCGTGGCGAAACTCGCGCCCTCCGCCCTGCGGACAGCACACCAACATGTATTTTCTGGGGATCGAAATAGGCCACACCGGCACCCGCGCCGTGGCTTTGGATTTGGAATCAGCCGTGATCCGCGCCGAGGCCGCCGTCGCGCACGACTGGATCGAGGGACTGCCCGCCGGCTACCGCGAGCAGAATCCCGCCCAGTGGATCACCGCCGTGGACCAGGCGGTGCGCCAGTGCCTCGCCGCGCTGGCTGGCCAGAAAGACCGCCTCGCCGCCATCGGCATCGCCGGCCCCCAGCGCGGGCTGGTCCTGCTGGATGAGAGCAACCGCATCATCCGGCCTGCGAAACTTGCAGGTGACATCTCCGTGAAGCGCCAGGCGGATGAAATCGCCCGCGCGTTCGGTGGTGCGCCCGGCCTGATCGAACTAACAGGCCAAGCCCCGGGTGTGGAATCCGCCGCCGCCGAATGCTTGTGGCTGAAACAACACGAACCCTATCATTTTCAACGCGCCACCAGCCTGCTCACGGCACAGGATTTCATCGCCTACTGGCTGACCGGCGAGCGTGCCACCGAGGCGGGCAGCGCGTCCGGCACCGGCCTGCTCGACATCCGCACGCGCAAGTGGTCGGCGGAATTGTTGGATTTCATCGATCCGCAGTTAGGTGCGCTGCTACCACCGATCGGAGCCTCCGACCAACCTCGTGGACTGCTCCGGTCCGCCCTTGC
>JBOFET010000024.1:0-1596 GCA_051648225.1 Luteolibacter sp. | reverse complement strand
GAGGTGGAGCGTGCCGGTGAATTTCCCTTGGGACGCACTGGAGCCGACCAAATTGTAGGCTCCCGGCACGAACTCGGCCACTGACAGATCGATGGACGATCCCGCCTGGAGATCGAGCAGCGCCGTGGTATTCGCAATGCCATCGCGTTGCGTTCCAGCCTCAAGCAGCACGGAGCCGCCCTTGCCCGCGCTGTCGAAGTGTTGGGCGGCAACGCTCAATTCCGAGCCGGCAGCGAGCGTCAGGTTGTTCCGGGCAACCAGCGAAATGGCTCCGCCCGTGCTTCCGGAAGCGTCGATTTTCCCCGTGACCAGAAGGCTGCCCTGATCGACTGCCAGAGAGAACCGCTGGCTGCGAATCAGATGATCGATGGCCACGTCCCCATTGCGAACCCGGAAGCTGCGTGAGTCGAAGAAGCCTCCGGCGTCCAGTCCGGCATTCACAGAAGCAAGCGAACCGCTGCCAGAAGCGTCCACGAAACCTGTATCCAACGCGAACTCTCCGGTGGAGAATCCGGAGGAGGCGCTGCCATTCAGGAAGCCTGCATTTACGAATGCACCTTGGGTCGCTTGAATGCTGAGTTCTCCGGCCCGTCCTCCTCCAGGGGAAGCGGCGACCGAAACAACACCCGAGTTTGTCAGAACCACATCTCCCGTCAGGGATTCCAGAGTGACTTTGCCGGCGTCCGCATGGCGGATCAACTCGCCGAAATTCTTGCTGGTGCCTGCGGTCGAGAGGTTTCCTCCGATCTCAAGATTCCCGGATGTTGCACGGATGACCAATTCGCCGCTGGGCAGGAGAATGTCCGTGTTCGCCTTCACCGTCTCACCTTGAAGAGTCAACCCTGCGCCAAGCGCACCGCTTGAGAATCCGGCGCCTTCGCTGCGTTCCAACACCATCGCCCTCGTGGAGGTGATGGCGTAGGTGGTTCTTGCTTCTCCTGAAACAAGCGGAGTCCTGACATTGAGATTGCCGTTGGTGGAGAATGTTCCATTTCCTTCGACCACCAGTCCGGCGGATGCATTGAGACCGAGATTCTGGTAACCGTTTACCGCCATCGCATTCGCGCCAAGACGGATGGTCGCCGCCTCGACCGTGAGGCTGCCGGATGAGACTGCCGGAGCGGCTAGGGAGACCGCATTGATCGAGTTTTCAAAGGTAACCTGCCCGGCACGAATGACGGTGTTTCCACCAGCCTGCTCGAAACCGCGTACGCCGCTACCGCTCAAAACAAGTTGGTTGAGATTACCGCCACCAAGGACGCCGGTGCCATAAACATCGATGCTGCGGTAGCTCCGCAGGGTCAAATTGCTGGAAGCGAAGGCATCGTCACGGGTGGCACCTGCCAGAACGAGATGAGGATCCACCACCAGCCCGGGCAACAAGCCGGAAGCATCTTCTAGGACCACGCTGATTTGACCGCTTCCAAGCGTGAGCGTGTCTGCAACAAGATCCAGATTGGAAGCGACGCGGGTTCCAAAAGTGGAATCCAAGATCACGGATCCTCCGGTGATCGTTGCGCCCGAACCGATTTCCATCAGCGCGGTCGTCGCGCCCGTGAAACCGGTCCGGATCGTCTGCGCCGAGGTGTCGGAACT
>JBOFET010000023.1:0-1962 GCA_051648225.1 Luteolibacter sp. | reverse complement strand
GGTCCTGGACATCGTTTCATAGCTGAGCATGCCCAGTTTGACGAAAACCATCACCACCACTGGCAGCTCGAAGGACAGGCCGAACAACAGCGTGAACTGGGTGGCGAAGGAAATGTATTCGCCGATCCGCCAGTCGTTGGAAATCCCCATGTCGCCGCTCCACTGATAGAAAAACAGCAGCGCCCGTGGCAGCACCCAGTAGTAAGCGAAGGCGGTCCCCGTGAGAAAAAGCCCGAAGCCCACCGCCATCGCCGGCCACATCACCCGCTTTTCGTGGGCATGCATCCCGGGCAGGACGAACTGGAGGATGAAAAGCAGCAGCAGCGGGAACGCGAGCACGATGCCGGCGACAAATGAGAGCTTCATCGAAAGCATGAACCCCTCCGTGGGCCTCAGCGCGGACATCATCTTGAGATTGCCCTGGGAGTCGCTGTCAGTGTTCGGCTTGGTGCGAATCAGGGCCTTGAGCTGGAGTTTGAACTCGTCACTCTCATCCAGCGAGGCGACGAAGGTATCGCGTTTTTCCTCCGGCAGGACGAGCGCCGCGCGCAGCAGGCTGATGGACCTGGCCTGGAACATGAGTTCATCACTTGCGAGCGATTGATAGAAAAGCCCGCGCTCCTCCTCCTTCAAGTTCATGGCAGCGTGCTCGACCTTGCGGGCTGCTCCCCAGGATTCCACCGTCGGCGGGCGGGGGGCATCGGTCGGTAGGGTCGCCTCCAGTTTTGCGATCAGCACCTGGTCCACCGGATGGCGGAAAAACTCCATGAGCTGCTTGTTGAAGCTGAAGCAGATGACCATGGAAATCAACAGCGTGATCACCACCCGGGTAATCATGGTCCGCAGATCCTCCAGGTGTTCGAGAAACGGTTTTTCGTGGTCCGGATGGGCGTGCTCGCGGAGCTGGATGACTTTTTTCAGCAGATACATGCTCTTGGGGGCGGGATTCAAGCCGCGCATCTTCCCCACCGCAAGGGCAGATGTTTTTCTCGGAAAAATCGGGCATTGCGGCACGGGTAGGCATGTTCCAACCTTCCGTCCTAGCGCCACCAACGCTGGAAAACGTGCCTATGCTCCAGACTGATTTGCTGATCCCCGAATTCCCCATCCTCGATCACTCGATCCAAGGGCGGCCCCTGGTTTACTTGGACAACGCAGCCACCACTCAGAAACCGATGGCCGTGCTGTTGGCTTCCCGCCACTATTACGAGGCCGTCAACGCGAACATCCACCGCGGGACCCACCACCTCGCGCGGCTGGCCACGGAGACCTTCGAAAACGCCCGGCAGACCGTCGCCTCCTACCTGAACGCCGCCACTTCGGACGAAGTGATCTTCACCTCCGGCACCACGGACGGCATCAATCTGGTGGCCAACGTGCTCGGTCTATCCGGTCGGCTCCGGGCAGGTGATGAAATCCTCATTTCCACTCTGGAGCACCACTCGAACATCGTCCCCTGGCAAATGCTCTGCGAGCGCACCGGAGCCGTCCTCAGAGTCATCCCGTGCGACGAGACCGGCGTGCTCGACCAAGCAGCGTTTCGTTTCTTGCTCGGCGAGCGCACGAAAATTCTCGCGATCACCTCGATTTCTAACGCCTTCGGCACTGTGAATCCCATCGCAGAAATGACGGCTGCCGCGAAAGGCGTCGGCGCGCTGGTGCTCATCGACGCCGCGCAATCCGTCGCCCATTCGCGTATCGACGTGCAGGCGCTGGGTGCTGATTTCCTGGTGTTTTCAGGCCACAAAATCTACGCCCCCACTGGCATCGGCGTCCTCTGGGGCCGGGCGGATGTGCTCAACTCCCTGCCGCCCTGGCGCGGTGGCGGTGAAATGATCAAAGAGGTGAGTTTTGAAAAAACCACCTACAACGAACTGCCCTTCAAGTTCGAGGCCGGCACGCCTAACATCGAGGGTGTCATCGCCCTTGCCGCAGCGATTGATTTCGTAAACAGCGTCGGTC
>JBOFET010000022.1:0-3775 GCA_051648225.1 Luteolibacter sp. | reverse complement strand
GAAAATGCTAGACAATCCAAGGGAAAGCAGACATCTGCGCACCCACAAAGGCATTTCCACCCCTCTGATCAATCACCACTAACTGACAACGACTGAATCTGACTCCTGAATCCTGCGGCACCACCAATACCCTCGCCCTCGTCTATGGGGCACTGCTCCTCCGCATCTGGCTTGCCGTGCGTGCCATCCAGACCGGCATCGAAAAATTCGCGGGCACCACAGCTGCGGACAAAGTCGTCAACGTGGACGGAGCCGCGAATGAATACGGCCTCACCGCGGCCGGGTCGGTGAAGAATTACGCCCTCGAAAACTACAACGGCGTCCCAGAGGCACTGATGTCGAAGTTCCAAGCCGAGCCGCTCATGTTGAAGTTCGCCCTTCCGCTTTATGACAAGATTCTCGGCCCTACGCTGCTCATCCTTGGGGTCACGATTCTCCTCGGCATCGCCAGCCGCACCTCGCTCTTTCTGCTGGGCCTCCTCTACGTCAGCCTCACCTGGGGCTTGATTTTAATCAAACAGGATGAAGGAGTATCTTGGTTGGGCATTCACATGGTCCTCATTGTCATGGCTCTGATGCTTGCCGGTCACAACCGCTTCACGATCCTCAAGAAATGGTAACCTCATGAACTCAGAACCATCCCCAATCAATCGGAGAGACTTCCTCTCAAAAACCGTGGCCGGCGTCGGTGCCGGACTCGTGCTCGGCGCACCCTCCGTGCTCCGCGCCGCCAATGCAGACGCAACGGCTGCCAACGACAAAATCAACATCGCCCTCGTCGGCATGGGCAAGCAAGGCCGCGTCTTGTTCGAGGCCATGGCAAACATCCCGGGCCTCCATTTCCAAGCGGTCTGCGACATCTGGGACTACAACCTCAAAGGCGGAATGGCCAAGGTCCGCGCCATGCAGGGCCACACGCCCAAGGGCTACATCGACATCGATGAAATGCTTGCGACCGAGAAGGGGCTTGATGTCGCCATCGTCTGCACCCCGGACTTCTGGCACTCGCCGCACACCGTGAAATGCCTCGAAGCCGGCCTCAACGTGTATTGCGAAAAAATGATGTCCAACACCATCGAAGGTGCGCGCGCCATCGTCCGTGCGGCGGAGAAGTCCGGCAAACTCTGCCAGATCGGCCACCAGCGCCGCAGCAATCCACGCTACCGCTTCACCTTGGACAAGCTCATCAACCAGCACAAAATCTGCGGCCAGATCGTCAACATCAACGCCCAGTGGAACCGCGCGGTGAATTCCTCGCAAGACATCGGCTTCAATCCAAAGCTCTCGATCAAGCCCGAGATCCTCGAAAAATACGGCTACAAGGACATGCAGCAGTTCATGAACTGGCGCACCTACCGGGCACTCTCCGGCGGTCCGATCTCCGACCTCGGAGCCCACCAGATCGACATCTTCGGCTGGTTCCTCGGCGTCGCACCCAAGTCGGTTTATGCGTCCGGCGGAAATGATTTCTTCAGGGACCGCGAGCACTTCGACAACGTGATGTGCATCTTCGAGTTCGACACTCCGCAAGGCGGCGTCCGCGCGTTCTACCAAGTGCTCACCACCACCAGCGCCGGCGGTGGGTTCTGGGAGAGCTTCATGGGAAGTGAAGGGACTATCAAGATTTCCGAAATCGCCTCCAACTCCGCGATCTATCGGGAAGCGAGCGCCCCGCCCTGGGATGACCTCATCAAGCGCGGCATCCTCAAGCTGGCACCCGCGCCGCCGAAGCCACCACCGTCCGCCGATGCCGTGGCCTCGTATGAGTCCGCCGCTCCCGAGATCTTCGAGCTGCCCGGCGGCTTCAACAAGCCAGCTCACCAGCCGCACTTGGAGAACTTCTTCGGGGCCGTCCGCGGCAAGGGCAAGTTGAACTGCGACGCACGCCACGCCTTCGAAAGCGAGGCCCCGATCTACTGGGTGAATCCTTCCGCCCTCTCCAAGCAGCCCATCGTCTTCACCTCAGAACACCTCTCCGTATGAAATCAAAACTAGCCCTGTCCGCCATCTGCCTGTCCTCCGCCCTTGCCCTGAGCAGCTGCGGTAAGAAAACCGAAACCGCCGCTGGCGACTCGGCCTCCTCCGCTCCAGCCGCTTCGGGCGGCACCGCTGGAGGCACACCACTCACCACCGAGCTGCCACCGGAACTGATCGAAGGGACCCCCAAGCCGATGGATGTGCCGAACCTCGTGCAAGCGCCGACCAAGGCCCCGGAATTCCTCGTCCCGGAAGGCACCACCCTGCTCTCCAAGGGAAAAAAGGTCACCAGCAGCGATGATAACCCGATCATCGGCGATCTGACCCTCGTCACGGATGGTGACAAACAAGCGGGCGAAGGTTACTTCGTGGAGCTGCTCGACGGGCTTCAATGGGTGCAGATCGACCTCGAAAAGAGCTCGGATATCGCCGCCCTCTGGCTCTGGCATTTCCACTCGCAGAAGCGCGCTTACAGCGATGTGATCATTCAAATTTCCGACGATCCGGAATTCAAAACCGGTGTCACCACCATTTTCAACAACGATTACGACGAGTCTGCCAAGCTCGGCAAGGGCACCGACAAGCCCTACGTGGAGTCGCGCTTCGGCCTGCTGGTCGATGGTAAGGGCACCAAGGGCCGCTTCGTCCGGCTTTACAGCAATGGCAGCACCTCGAACGAGATGAACCACTACATCGAAGTGGAAGTCTTCGGTAAGGCGTCCTGATTTCCGGTAACGCGAAAAGGTTCTCACGCCCCCGCGCCAGTTCTACCTGGCGCGGGGGGTTTTATTTTGTTAGGGAATGCAGGGGAGAGCTTTGGTCGCTGTCTCCCCGCCACAAGCCCTTGATGAGAACTTCCTTGGGGTGCGCGGGTGCGCCAAGACGGTGGGTGTGCAGCCCTTCCACGACGAGATCGAAGGCGGCGGAACCCACGGCTTGGAGATTCCCGTCGATGCCGGGCCAGGTTTCCATCTCAGCCTGGGTGCGATAGAGGTAAGCGAGCCGCAGGTCTTCGGGGATGCGCAGCCCGGACCTTGCGAGCCAAGTCTTCACCGGAAACTTATAAACGACCAAGGAGTCAGGTTTTTCGCGGTCGAGCCATTTCGCGAAGTCCTTCTCCTCATTTCCGGCAGTAGGAATGAACGGGGCACAGCGGTCGGACTCGGCCAAGCGCGTTTGCCAATCCAGCGCACCTCCGGACCAGAGATAGCCGGAGATCCGGTTGTTGAACTCGGGGACGACCAATCCGGTGCGCCGACATCCGACCGCACGCATTTCTCCAAGTGCCAGTTGCACGTTGAAAAAGCCGTGGAAATTCGCGCGGTCCACGGGGACTTCCCGGAAGTAAGTGCTGAGTCCGGCGACCGTGAATTTCCCGATGGCAAACCCAGCCCGCTCGCTGCGATCACGTGAGAATCCTAACAAGACACCGCGGATCCCGCGGGTGAGTAGGGCTTTTTCCAACTTCGCGGCATCGTATCCGAAGTCGCTCATGGGGAATTCCTCCACCCGGTAGCCCAGTTCGTCCGCGCGGCGGCAGATGCCGGCGTATTCCCACAGGCAGACGTCTTTGGAACGCCAGCCGCCCGCGTCGTGGTAGTCGGTGACGAGCGCGACCGTACCAACCTCGCTACCGCCGCGTTTTTTACGGACGGACATCAGCGCACTGACGAGCGGGTTCGGGCGGTAGCCGAGTTTTTCAGCGAGCTTTTCGACGCGCTCGCGGGTGTCCCGACTGATGCGCGGATCGTCCTTCAAGGCACGGGAAATGGTCGATTCCGAGAGTCCGAGCGCTCGG
>JBOFET010000021.1:0-1165 GCA_051648225.1 Luteolibacter sp. | reverse complement strand
AGATGTTCGGGGGGTGCTGGTGAAGTTCCCCCCGGGGATGCTGCGGGAGATTTTGAAGTCGGCACCGGCAAGCTTTACGCAACATGCGCGGAACCCGGCGAAGTCGGTGGAGAGTGGGGGACGGTCGGTGGTGTTCTCGCCCGCCTATGGCAGTCCGTTCGTGATGGATATGGACCGGGGGCGGCGGTTTGGGACGATTGAGGATTTCCGGAATTTCATCAAGCTGGCGCAATCGAGCCCGGAGTTTCATCACTCGGGCGGGACGATCTGCGAGCCTACCGATATCGCGGTGAACAAGCGGCATCTGGATATGGTGCTGGCGCATATGACCTTGTCGGATCGCCCCTTCATGGGGTCGGTGACGGCGGAGGAGCGTTCGGAGGACAGTATCGAGATGTGTCGAGTGCTGTTTGGGTCCGGTTTTGTGAACGATCATTGCGTTATCTTGGGGACTGTGAACGTCAATTCGCCGCTTGTCTGGGATGGGACGATGACGAGGTCTTTGCGGGCTTACGCGAGGGCCAATCAGGCGGCGGTGGTGGTGCCGTTCATCCTCGGCGGGGCGATGGGGCCGGTGACCAATGCGGGGGGGATCGTGCAGAGCTTGGCCGAGACGATGGCGGGCTGTGCGTTGACCCAACTGGAGCGCAAGGGGGCGCCGGTGATTTTCGGGAACTTCCTGAGTTCGATGAGCTTGCGCTCGGGGTCGCCAACGTTCGGGACGCCGGAGCCTGCGATCGGGTCGATGGTCATCGGGCAGTTGGCGCGGCGGTTGAACCTGCCGTTGCGCTGTTCGGGGAACTTTACGACCTCAAAGCTGCCGGATGCGCAGGCGACGATGGAGGGGACGATGTCCATGCTCGCCGCCATTCACTGCGGGGCGAATTTCATTTTGCACTCGGCGGGGTTTCTGGATGGGCTTTTGAGCATGTCCTATGAGAAGTTCATGCTGGATGCGGATTTGTGCGGGTCTTTGCATGCCTATCTGGACGGGGTGAAGATCGACGACGATCAGCTGGCGGTGGAGGCTTTTGCGGAAGTGGGGCCGGGGAACCATTTCTTTGGGTGCTCGCATACGATGCAGCATTATGAGACGGCGTTTTGGGATTCTGATCTGTCTGACAACGAGCCGTTCGAGAAATGGGAGGCGGCAGGGTCGGAGGAT
>JBOFET010000020.1:0-1515 GCA_051648225.1 Luteolibacter sp. | reverse complement strand
GCTTTTGCAAATCCGCGGCACCTCTGGCGGGAAGCCGTCGCCCAGCGTCGCCCGCCAGAACTTCGAGCTGCCGATCACGCGGTTGAACAGATAGATGATCAACAGCGCCGAGCCGATGACGCCCGAGCCCGCATGATTTCCCAGCGTGGAGAAAAAGTGCAGCATCACCCACCGATGCCGCGCAATCATGATGATCGCGACGATCAACAGCGCCCCGACGATCCACGGCGCAGGAAATTGCCAGCGGAGGATATCCGTCACGAAGTCATTGATCTCGCCCACCAGCGCGATCAACAAACCGATCGTCAGCACCCGGCAGACCGGGCGGTTAGGCCCGGCGTAGGAGGAGCCGCCCAACATCACCGCAGCGGCGGCGGCGAGCAGAAGCGCTTGCAGCACTTCGACCGTGCCCCGGCTCAGTTGTTCGGAATTCCGGTCCGGCAGCCACGCCGGAAGAAAAATGGCCACGCAGCCCACGCAGATCAGCGCGGTCTTCACCAGCGTGACGGACCAGGAGGAGTTGCGTTGGGATTTGAGAGTGCCGCCCTGCATTCGTCAGGGAATTAAAGGTTCCGGGATTTCCATGCAAGGCTTGGGAAAAGCGGGGAAACGTGATCACCGGCAGCAGCGGAAATCATCAATCAAACGCCAATTCGAGGAAATTCCGGTAAGAATGGCCATCAAGCTCGTCCCGTGAACCTCCTTGCAGACTGTTCCGTTCCTTCTGGCGAAGCTGTGGGTGCTTCTCGTTCAGCTTGAATATCTCGATGGTTCGTTCCGCTCGATACCGGTCGTCCGGAGACGCCACTTCGTTAGGCATCAGCCTTCCGGTGGCAACTTCCCATTGGAAATAGGTTTCAAACTCGTAACCCACTTCATCCGGCTTCAGTAAAGCATCCTCGAACTGGTCGAGCTTCTTTCCCTGACAGTAGTTGCAGCAGTAAAAAAGATTGGCCCAGTCGTAAGCCAAGTCCAAGCGCCCGGCCGGCCCCGACTTCGGGCGATAATGGTCGATGGTTTCCGTTCCTGGCGGACAAATTGGGGTCATGTCGCAATACGAACAATGCTCCTGTGTCTGGTCTCTCAAGCCTTCATCGAGCAGGATGTGATTCAACTTTCGCAGATTGTGTTGGGGCCAATCTCTCCAAAAACCCCTTGCCACTAGGGCGGTCGTCCATCTTGCACCGTGATCATTCAGGGCCTGCGGGCATGTTGCGCGAGTGAGTTTTCTCATGCTCTTGTAGCGCTGGTCTTCGCTTTCTGTTCTTTCTGTCGGTAGTATTGCCGCCGTTCCATTCCGACGATGTTTTCGAGCTCCATCCCGCGGGCGGCGATTTCATTTGCCTTGGCCTCCATCTCCTCTTCCTTGCCAGGCTCCCCTCGCAATGCAGCGCTCTTCAAAGTCTGAAATTCCTCGAGCAGGCCTTGGTTCTCGGGATCAAACCAGCCCATCACTCCGAGCACCTCCGTCATGGCAGTCACGTAGCTATCGCCTCTCTCGGCTTTTTTCGCATC
>JBOFET010000019.1:0-1004 GCA_051648225.1 Luteolibacter sp. | reverse complement strand
TGCGAGTGCCTTGGCATCCCCACCTTCCGTGTGAGTCTTGCCGATGGCGACCAGCGCATCGCACCACGCCTGCTGGGCGGCATTCACCTGCGCCTTCGTGATGGTGGATGCCTCATGCTCCTTGGCAGAAAGTGGAATGGCTGCCGCGAAGCCGAGGGTGGCGATGGCAAAGGAGTGGATCAATTTTGATTTTATGTTAGTTCGGGCTGAGGTTGGTTTGAGTTTGATCACCGAAGCACCTACACCTCAGCGACCCGTAATACATCGACATCCAAAGTGGTTTTGCCATTGGAAAGTTCCACACGATTTCCACCAGTGGGAGAGAACTAAAAAGCCCGCCCAGACTCCAACCGCCACCGCAGGTTCATGCGGTGGTCATGCTCTAACTGATGCGAAATTCCGCGAAGCCCTATTGCCAGCGATGGGGAAAGCTGATACCGATTTTCCCAATGGCTCGGAGCACACCGCAACTTGAGTTTCGCTGGAGCAGCTGGCTCCGGGTTTTGAAGCCGCCGGAAGCCCCGAAAACAAAGCCCGCAACCGATGACGGCGGCCTAACAGCCTGGTGCGTGGAAGCTTCGAAATCCCTCGGTCTGAATGAACTCGCACGCAAAGTCCGCGTCTCGTGGAACTCGCGGATGCAAACCACGGCGGGCCGCGCATGGTGGCCGGACCGGTCGATCGAGCTAAACCCGAAGCTCAGGGAATGCGAGCCGGAGGAACTCTGGCGCACCCTGAAACACGAACTCGCACACCTCGTCGCTTATGAACGCTGCGGCCGCCGCCGCATCGATCCGCACGGGTCGGAGTGGCAGACCGCTTGCGTGGATCTCGGAATCGCCGGTGAGCAGCCCTACCACAACCTGCCCTTCAAACGCCGCAAGATGAAGCGCAACCACGCCTACATCTGCTCGAACTGCTTCACCGTGATTCACCGCGTGAAGCCGATCACGCGGGCCGTCGCTTGTTATGACTGCTGCCGGAAATTCAGCGGCGGCGCGTAT
>JBOFET010000018.1:0-17019 GCA_051648225.1 Luteolibacter sp. | reverse complement strand
CGCGAGGAACTTCTCGCGCCGTGTGACCTTGCGTTTTCCTGCGAATTCGAATTCCGAAAATCCCTGTTGGTGCTCCATGACAAACGCTATCGGATTTTTGCTTGGAGGCGAGTCGGATTAAATCAGCGTTTCCCTAGCGCTCGGGCTTCGAGAAAGGCAAGTGGCAGCACAGTTCGCCTGCCTCAATCGCCTCAAAAGTTTTGCCCCGGAAGTTTTCTTTTACTGGACTTGAAAGAGGGTAGTTAACTGAAGAATTGCGCATTCAAAATAAATAGAATACACGGTCATTTCAACCGGCCCTAGATGGAGCTTCTCAGGGCTTTCAGCTCAAGAGGAATTTCTCAACGCGGCTCTTCCTTCCTCACCGTCGAAGTGAGAATGACCGCTGCGATCGGATGCAGCACTGCCAGCACCATGAAAATCTGCGCGGAGCCGAAGGTGTCCAGCATGCGGCCGACAAACACGTTGAAGACCATCGCCCCCGTGGCACCGAAGGCTCCGGCGATGCCCCACACGCTGCCGACATTGGCTGCGGGAAATGCATCCGCCACGACGACACCGAGGTTGAAAAGCCAGGTGAGGCAAACGGCAGCGACGACGCTGAAGATGGCAAGCGTGGCGACCGGTTGCGGAAAATGCGGGGTAAGCGCGCAAATCGGAGCCAGCATCGCCGCACCTGCTAGAATTGTCTTCCGAGCCCGCAACGGCGCAACCCCGCAGCGGACGAGGCGATCGGATGCCATTGAGCTGCTCACACCGCCAAGATCCGCAAAAAGAAACGGAATCCAGCCGACCATGCCGATTTGAACCAGTGAGAGACCCGAGTGTTCCTGTAAATAGCCTGGCAACCAGAACAGGCAGAAATACCACACCGGATCACTCACGAAGCGGCTTAACAAGATTCCCCACAAGCTCCGCGTCCGCCACAGCTGTGGCCAAGTGAACGCCGCCGGGGTTTCCGGAGATACCGCCGTGGCCTCCGGGACAAATCCCGCCGGCGGATCGCGGTAAATGACCCGCCACGCGATGAGCAGCGCGAAGCCTAACAGCCCCGGCACCAGGAATGCCGCGTGCCAGCCGTAACTGTGGGCGAGCCAGGCGATCAGCGGCGCTGAAACAATGGCGCCGATCGTCCCGCCGGACGCGCAGATGCTGTTCGCCGTCGCCCGCAGGCTTGGCGGAAACCAGATCGTCACCACTCGCAGTTGGGCGGGAAACGTGGTTGGCTCCGCGATGCCGAGCATGCCACGGAAAAAGGCGAGCTGCCCGAAGGTTTGTGAAAACGCCGCCCCGAGGCAGGCGGCCGACCACCCGACCATGCCGAGCAGCATGACACGCCCCGCGCCGAAGCGGTCGACCAGCCAACCGGCCGGCGCATAGGCGCAGGCGTAGAAGAACACGAAGACGTTGAGCAACGTCGCAAAGCCCCGGTCATCCAGGCCGAACTCAGCCTTCAAAGTCGGCTTTAGCACAGAGACGATCTGGCGGTCCACATAGTTGAGCATGATCGCGATGAATAGCACCACAAGGATTAGCCAACGCCGACGCTCCGGCCCCAGCCACGGGGGCTTTGCGGATTTCTTAGGCTGGGAATTCGCGGTCACTGGGTTTTGGATCCGGTTGGAGACTTGAGATACGCCCATTGGATAAGAAAAAGAATCGCTTCCGGCAATGCGCTCATGCGCAAACAAATGAATCATTTGCGCCAGATGCCGGAGACTGCGGTCACATCCCCCGTCGGACGCCCGCGCGGTAGCGTGCCGGGGTGTTGCCGTGGTGCTTTTTGAAGACCGGGATCATGTGTTCGACATAGTTGAAACCGCAGGCCTCCGCGATGTCCGGGATGGACAGGCTGGTGGTGTCCAGCAGATGCCGGACTTTGTTGATTTTCACCCGCCGGATCTCATCAGCCGGGCTGCGGCCGATCAACATCTGGAATCGTCGCTCGAGGGAGCGACGCGCCATGGGCACGGCCTTCAGCACCGCACGCACGTCGATACCCTCGTGGGCGTGGTCGCGGATGAACCGAAGGACCTGCCGCACCTGTGGATCGGCACAGGCCACCACATCGGTCGATTGGCGGGTCGTCACTCCGAGTGGCGGCAGGCAGGTTTCATGGGGATCCGCAGCTTTGCCTTGGAGCAAGCAGTCGAGCTGGGCCGCCGCCTGGTAACCGATCTGGCGCACCGGAATGTCCACACCGCTGATCGGGGGATGCACGATCCGGCCTAGCAGATCCTCCGTTTCAAGGCTGAGGATGGCAACTTCCTCGGGCACCATCACGCTGGTCTCCGTGCAGGCCATGGCCAGGTGACGGCAGATGCCGGTCGCCCAACCGATGATTCCCACCGGCTTCGGCAGCGTCCCGATCCAGCGGCAGCGGTCCTTGTGGCGCACCTCTTCTCCGGCCTCCGGCCCGATCCGCGCCGACGGCTGATAGATCATCGGCTCCATTCCCTGCTCCGTCATGACTTGCTGGAAAGCCTCGGTCCAGAAGTCGAGAAACGGCCGCTGGGGTTCGCCGCAGAAAGCGATGTGTTGGATACCCTTCTGGCACAAGTCCAGCACCGCCATCCGGACCACGGCATGCGCATCGCTCGTCACGCGGGGGAAATCGATCCCCTCGCGGCGTGAACCCGACACGTTCACCACCGGCACGCCCAGAGTCCGCAGTTTGGTCGCAAGCCGGCGGGTCTGCACGGCGGCGATCATTCCATCGCCGCTCCAACCGCGCGGGATTTCGGTATTACCGTCGGGTTCGCCCGGTTGCATCTCGAGCAGCCACGGGCCGTTTTGCTGCGCATATTGCCACACCCCCTCGATGATCCCGCGACCATACTCACTCCATGCCGGGACCAGCAACGTGATCCGCGGCAGGGTTTGGCTTACCTTCTGGTCCGACTTGCTCCGGGCGGGCGGTCGAGGCTTTCGCATGCGCTAATTCGGTAGGCCGGGTCGACCCAGTTCACAAGGCGAAATGACGCAAAATGGTAAAACGGATACGCGCGAGCGAACATGCCTGACGTTGGTTTGAACCGCGGTCTGGTGAACGGACGATCTCGGGTTTTTTCAAGGCTGGTGAAGTATCGCTGCCAGCTCGTTTCTGCGGAGCTTGCCTAACTCACTGCGCGGAAAGTCCGTGACAACAATAGCGGGGCGGAGCCTGCGGAAGCCGGGGGCTCGCTGTCCGTAGAGAGCCAGCGTGGTGTCGATGACTTGTCGGCTAACCGATATTTCGAAAACCGGAACAAGCGTGTGACCGGCCCGCGCATCCGGAAGGGCGATGACGGCGAAGGTGTTGGGGGCGAGGTGGCCATCGGATAGAGAAATCAGCTCGCGCTCAATGGCCTCGGGATCGACAAGTTCGCCGAGGATTTTCACGAGGCTGTCGGCGCGGCCGAGGGGCGTGATGGCGTGGTTTTCAAGGAGCACGCGGTCGGAGGTTGTGTGCCACTCCGTTTCGTGGGGAGTGAATTTTCCGCCGATGACGTAGCCGGAAAAGAGCGCCGGGCCGGAAACTTCTAGCAGCCCTTCGGCAGAAACGCGGGCGTCCCAGATAGGCAGTAGTGGAATGGGGGCGGATTGATAGGGTTGACTTAGCGAATCGAGAGTCTGCGTGGCGATCTGCGAGGAGGCCTCGGTCATGCCGTAGCTGGCAAGCACCGGCCAGCCGAGATCGCGCGCGGCCTGGCCGGTGGCGAGTTCCAGGTGGCCGCCGCCGACGACGATGGCTTGCAAACTTGCCGGAGCGGTTCGTTCAGCCTTCACCAAATCGTGGACTTGGGTGGGGACCAGCGAGGTGTGGGTGACTCCGGCAGATCCTAACCAGTCGCAGAACGGACTGGGTTTCCAACGCTGGCGGAATTTACCCAACTGGCAGCCCGCCTCATAAGCCCGGGCAGCCACGCCGAAGCCGCCGACGTGGTGGAGTGGCAGGACAAGGCCCCAACAGGATGCCGGAGTGACTGCGAGATGCCGGTTCACGGCGGCAGCGGAAACTAACAGCGCTTGTTTCGAAATGGCGACCGACTTGGGCACGCCGGAGCTGCCGGAGGTCTCGAACAGCACGTGCCCGGTGAGCTCGCTCCAAAACTCCGGGCTCGTTAGTAAAGGCGCGTCCATGGCTGGGCTGCGAGAAGATCGTCGAAACCGAGGCCGAGGCCGTCGGGCACTTTGAATTCCGGTGACCACGGGCCGAGAGCTTCGGTGAATTCGTTGGGTTCGAACAAATGATGCGTCTGCAAGCCGCACATGCCGACGAGACCGGGGAACTGCAACTCCAACCGCGCGGCCTCCCAAGCGGCGAAGGCCTGGCCGACGGGGTGGTCCATGTAGCTGGTCATGACAACTCGCTGGTTGTGGCTGATCGCCGCCTCGCCGAGCAGGAATGGCTCATCGACGGCGGGCTTGATGACCATGACCTGCGCGGCGGCGGAGAGCGGTGTGGCTTCGCGGTCGACAGCCAGACTGATGCGGGTTTTGCGGCGGAGTTCGGTCCACGAGGTTTCGGAAAACGGGCAGGGATCTTCCACAAAATCAATGGCGGCGCGGGTCTTCTCGGTAAGTCCTAGTAGAAAATCGGCGGCTTGTTCCGGCGTGAGGGATTCGTTGAAATCAAGACGCCACTTGAGAGCGGGGAACTCTGTGGCCATCGCTTCGAGGAACTTTGATTCCGCGGCGAGGTCGCGGCCGGTTTTGAGTTTGATGGCGGTGAAGCCGGCTTCGACGGCGAGGGTAATTTCCTCGATGTCGGCCTTGGCGAGGGTGGCGTGGCTCACGGGCACTTCCATTTCCTCGAAGAGCGAGTTTTCGAATTCCCGCGCGGCCTTGTCATACTCGGCGCAACGGATCGCGCGGCGGACGATGGGCCAGCGGCGCGCGCCTGCCAGATCGGCGAGGCATTTCTCTAACGTTGGATCGCCGAGCTCGGGCCAGGGATGGATGCAGCCGTAGCCCCCGTCGATGTGGATGAGTGCGCCTTCGAAGTCGCGTCTGTTGGAGATGGAGTTCATGAAGCCGCGCGCCTTGAGACGGTAGCGGGCGATGAGCGGCTTTTGTTCGATGAGAATCATGAGCGGTTAAAATTCGCAGTGCCCGGGCGTCCGCGCAAAGGGAATCACGTCGCGGATGTTCGCCATGCCGGTGACGAACATGAGCATGCGCTCGAAGCCCAGACCAAAGCCCGCGTGCGGGACGCTGCCGTATTTCCGCAGATCGACATACCAGTCGTAGGCTTCCGGATCGAGACCGTGCTTGGCGAAGTTTTCCAACAGAATGTCGAGCCGCTCCTCGCGCTGGCTGCCGCCGATGATCTCGCCGATGCCGGGCACGAGCACGTCCATGGCAGTGACGGTCTTGCCGTCGTCATTGAGGCGCATGTAGAACGGTTTGATTTCCTTTGGGTAGTTGAAGACGGTGACCGGTTGTTTGAAATGCTCTTCCGTGAGCCAGCGTTCGTGTTCGGACTGGAGGTTGAGGCCGTATTCCACCGGGTATTCGAAGGTCTTGCCACTTGCTAGCAGCAGCTCGACCGCCTTGGTGTAGGTGATGCGCTCGAACGGGCGGCTGGCGACAAACTCGAGCCGCTCGCGCAGGCCCTTGTCCACGAACTTTTCGAAAATCGCCAGGTCGCCCTCGCTGTTTTCCAGCGCTTCCTTGACGAGGTATTTCACCAAGGCTTCGGCGAGATCCATGTCTCCCTCCAGATCGCAGAACGCGACTTCCGGCTCGATCATCCAGAACTCGGCGGCGTGGCGCGAAGTGTTGGAGTTTTCTGCCCGGAAGGTGGGGCCGAAGGTGTAGATGTTGGAAAGGGCGCAGGCGAAGGTCTCCCCTTCAAGCTGGCCACTGACGGTTAGGTAGGCGCGCTTGCCGAAGAAGTCTTCCTCAGCTTTTCCAATCTTGTCGTCCGGCAGGGTGGTGACGCGGAACATTTCCCCGGCACCCTCGCAATCGCTGGCGGTGATGATGGGTGTGTGGACGTAGATGAAATCCCGCTCTTGGAAAAACTTGTGGATCGCGAATGCCATCCGGCTGCGCATGCGGAAGACCGCGCCGTAGAGATTCGTGCGCGGGCGGAGGTGGGCGATGGAGCGGAGGAATTCTTGGCTGTGGCCTTTTTTCTGGAGCGGATAGTCTTCGGGAACTTCGCCTAACAATTTCAACAAGCTTGCCTGCATTTCCCATGCCTGACCGGCGGCGGGTGAGGGGATTAGTTTCCCGTGGACCTCGACGGAGGCGCCGGTGTTCATTTTGGAAATCGACTCATAGCCGGGGATGCCGGCGTCGGCGACGATTTGCAGATTTCCGAGGCAGGTGCCGTCGTTGAGTTCGAGGAAGGAAAACGCTTTGGAATCCCGGCGGGTGCGGACCCAGCCGGCGACGTGAAGTTCATCGGTGGACTCAGTGCGTGTGAGGACGTGCTTGATGAGCGATCGCATGGGCTTGGATAGACAGCGAACTCTGCGTTGTCAAAGCAGGTCCGGTGCTTGGATGATAGTAGCTCATTATCCAGGAAGTATTAGTTACCCATTTTATGACACTCTTTCATCGATTTCTCATCCTCGCGACCCTGCCAGCCGCCCATGCGTGGTCTCCGAACCATGAACCGCCCGCGATGCCGCTCGATTCGTTTGTGCTTCCGGAAGGATTGGAAATCATGCCTTGGGCCGCATCGCCCGCGCTTTTCAACCCGACGAACATCGACATCGACCACCTCGGCCGCGTCTGGGTGGCGGAAGGCGTGAACTACCGCAA
Source organism: Luteolibacter sp. (assembly GCA_051648225.1). Lineage (GTDB taxonomy): Bacteria > Verrucomicrobiota > Verrucomicrobiia > Verrucomicrobiales > Akkermansiaceae > Luteolibacter. The sequence continues at coordinate 10,263 of JBOFET010000018.1, read as the reverse complement.
GAAAACCGACCGGCAGCCCGGCGGCGACCGGATCGTCATCCTGGCAGACACCGACGGCGATGGAAAAGCCGACAGCTCCAAGGTCTTCTGGCAGGATCCCGAGTTGGTTTCCCCGCTTGGCATCGCGGTTTTCGACAATGTCGTCATTGTCTCCCAGCCGCCGCATTTGCTCAAGCTCACCGATGTCAACCGCGACGGGAAATTCGACCCCGCGGCCGGCGACACCCGGGAAGTCCTGCTCACCGGCTTCAACGGGAAGAACCACGACCACTCGCTGCATTCCCTCACGGCTGGGCCGGACGGAAAATGGTATTTCAACCAAGGCAACACAGGCGGCATTTTCACCGACAAGTCTGGCAAAAAATTTCCTATCGGCAGCACCTATTACAAAAGCGGCGGCGGCGAGTGGCCTTTCGACACCAAGTCGGCGTCCGGCGAAACCAGCGGCGATGGATTCGTCTACATCGGCGGCTTCACCGTAAGAATGAACCCGGACGGCACGCACGCGGAAATCGTCGGCAATGGATACCGGAATTCCTTCGAGCAAACGATCAACTCGCGCGGCTACGTCTTCCAAAACGACAATGACGACCCGCCAGCTTGTCGCACCAGCCATGTGCTGGAGCACGGTAACGCTGGCTTCTTCTCTGCCGATGGCAAACGCACCTGGCAAGCCGACCAACGCCCGGGCCAGGACACGCCAACCGCCCATTGGCGCCAAGACGATCCGGGAATCATGCCTGCCGGTGATGTATACGGCGGCGGCTCGCCCACCGGCATCGCATTCTATGAAAACGGCGTGCTCGGTGAGAAATTCACCGGCACGCTGCTCTCCTGCGAGGCCGCGCGGAACGTGATTTTCGGCTACCAGCCCGCCATGGACGGCGCGGGATTCAAGTTGGAGCGCACCGATTTCCTTACCACCAATCCGGAAGGACAATTCGACGGAGCCGACTTCACCGGCGGCGCGAAGAAACACGCCGCGATGAGCGAGACAGACAAAGTCAGGTTCCTTTTCCGCCCGTCCGACATCTGCGTAGGTCCAGACGGCGCGCTCTACGTCTCCGACTGGACCGACCCCCGCGTCGGCGGCCACGACACCCAGGACGAAGCAGCCTCCGGCATCATCTACCGGATCGCACCGAAGGGATTCAAACCCACCATGCCGAAAATCGAACCCACGACCGTGGACGGAGCCGTGCTCGCCCTCAAGTCCCCGGCGGTCAACGTGCGCTCGCTCGGCTACCAGAAATTGAAATCCACCGGCCCGGCCGCCTACCAAGCGGTCGCGAAAGTCCTCGAAGACCCGAATCCCTTCGTCGCCGCCCGCGCGATCTGGCTGCTGCCCTACCTCGGCGACCAAGGCCGCGCGAAGCTCGATTCCCTGATCCAAGGCTCCGATGCCGCCGCCCGCCTCACCACCTTCCGCGCGATCCGTCGCACGGACGGGAAAATCGACGATCTCCCCCACGCCCTCAAGCTTTCCACCGATCCCGCGCCAGAAATCCGTGCCGAGGCCGCGCTGGCGATGCGTTACCGCAGCTTCGAGCAAGCCCGCGATGTGCTCGTGAACGTGGCCACCCGCTACGACGGCAAGGACCGCGCCTATTTGGAATCGCTCGGCCTCGGAGCCGGCCACCACACCGCAGCATTGTGGAACGCGCTGAAGCCAGGTGCGCCCATGGAATGGTCAGACACCTTCGCCCGCCTCACCTGGCGGCTCATGCCGGAAGCCGCCGTTCCTTCCCTGAAAGCTCGCGCCGCCTCGGAAAATCTCACTCCAGACCAGCGCAAACTCGCAGTGGACTCCCTCGCTTTCGTCAAGTCCAAGGATTCCGCTGCAGCCTTGATGGACCTCGCCGCCAAAGGCTCCGCGGTCCGTGATCAAGCCGTCTGGTGGCTGGTGAACCGCAGCGAGGGCGAGTGGGCGTCCTTCAATCTCATGCCAGAGCTGGAAAAACGCGGACTCATCGAAAAACCCGTGGCACTCACCGAGGTCACCGTGCCGGAAAAGCCGAAGAGCGCCCAGTACACCGTCGCCGACGTGATGGCGCTCAAGGGCGATGCCGCCCGGGGCAAGGTCGTCGCCGGCCGCTGCATCATTTGCCATAAGATCGGCCCCGCCGGTCCGGAATACGGACCCGATCTCAAGGGCTTCGGCAGCCGCCAGCCCCCGGAAGTCGTCGCCCGCGGCATCGTCGACCCGTCGTTCGACATTTCCCACGGCTTCGAAGGCACTGCGATCCGGCTCAAGGACGGAAAGCGGATTGACGGCCGCATCATCGCGGATGGAAACCCGGTCGTCATCACCTCCACCGGTGGATTCACCCAAAAAATCCCCAAGAAGCAAATCGCCAGCCGCAAGGACATGGACCGCTCGCTCATGCTCAATGCCGACCAACTCGGCATGTCCGCGCAGGACGTGGCGGATCTCGTCGAGTGGATGAAGACCTACTGAGCCGGCAGGTTTTTGTGCGAGCCGTCGCAGAACGGCGGATGTGCGGAACGCCCGCAGGAACACCACCAATGGGTGCCGGCCTCCACTTCGAGGGCCAGCGGTTTCGTGTCGCAGATGATCGCTTTCTCAGCCATGGCGTCAATTTCTGCGGAAGCGTCAGCGAACGTCCGACACGGCAGCGAGCATCACCTTTTCCTCGGAGATCGGAATCGCGGCAGTCGGCGGCGTCTTGTCGAGTTTCGGATACCTTTGGGAAGGCACCTCGTTGAGAAACGTTGCTCCGAGCCACCCCGCGAGGAGGATCGACGAACCACTTACAAAACGACGGGTATTCATTAAATAATACGGAAATGCTTATTATTTCCGTCGGCAGGTTGTGATTCCTCTGGCAGACAATAGCAATCCCAAAGATGCAGGAATTGAGCCAGGACTTGCACGAAATCTGCAACGCCCAAGGTTCGCATGATGAACGACTCAAGGGATTTCCTCGATCCGAAACGCACGGTGGCCGAGCTCAAGGAACTCCGCGCTCTGACCGGTGATGAAAACGGTGCGCAGCGCGTGGCCTTCACACCGCCATGGGCGACCGCGCGGGAATGGCTCAAGGCGAAAATGGTCGGGCTCCCGGTCGAGTCCCACACCGACGCCGCCGGGAACCTGTGGTTCACGCTCAAGGGCGAGTCGGAAAAATCCCTGCTCATCGGCGGCCACATCGACTCGGTGCACAACGGCGGCTGGCTCGACGGCTGCCTGAACATCATGGCCGGCGTGGAAATCCTCCGGCGGATCCACGCCGAGTTTCATGGCAAGCCACCCGTCACCGTCCCGCTCGTGGACTGGGCGGACGAGGAAGGCGCGCGCTTCGGCAAAAGCCTGTTCGGCTCCTCCGCGTTTTCAGGAAACCTCGATCTGGACGAGGCGCGGATCCTCAAGGACCGCGACGGCATCGCTCTACCGGCAGCGATCGCCATCCATGGCATCGATTTCGAAAACGTGAAACAGGCGGGCACCGAGGCGGAAAACGCCGCCGCCTACCTGGAACTACACATCGAGCAGGGCCCCGTGCTGCTCGACAGGGACATCCCTCTGGCAGCCGTGCTCGGAACCTGCGGAGTGGAGCGGCACGCCATCACCTTTTACGGCCAAGCCGCGCACTCCGGCAGCACGCCGATGAACCGCCGCAAAGACGCGTTTCTAGCAGCAGCGAAGATGGCTCCGGAAATCTACGAAATCACCCGCCGCCACGGCGGAGTCTGCACCATCGGCTCGTGCATCACCCGACCGGGCATCGTCACCAGCGTCGTCGAGGAATGCCGGATCACGCTCGACCAACGCCATCTCGACGCCGCTTCACTCGCCCTCATGCTCGCCGAGGCGCGTGTTGCCAGCGAGCGCTTCGCGGCGGATGGAAGCGTCACCGTCACCTGGGAACGCATCTGGCAGATCGAACCGGTGCCCTTCAATGAAACCCTGCTCGGCTTCTGCGATGCGGCGATTCTCGAAACCTGCGGCGTCTCCCACCGCATGCCGTCCGGCCCGCTGCACGACGCGGCCGAAGTCTCCCGCGCCGGCATCCCCACCGTGATGATGTTCGTCCAGAGCCTGCACGGCATCAGCCATAACAAAATCGAGGACACGCGGGAGGATCACCTGGAACTCAGCGTCCAGGCCTTCGACCGGCTCGCAAGGAAAACGATGGAGTGGATCGCCTGCAGTTGAACCCGGGAGACGGAATATCCTTAAGAGGCAAGGCCAGCCTCCGTGCCAATCCTCTGCTACCGTCCACCTCGAACCTGTTTCGATAGTCGCACCTTACCTATCGAATCCCTTGTCAAATCGTTGATTCGCAGGTCATTCTCGCCATGAGGTTTTTTCGGATATTACCAAACGATACCCTATGAACAAATCCTGTTCTGGCAAAAATAAGATGTCGCGACCATTCTGTATCAAACCCTATTTCGAATCCCCCTGGGGAACTGAGGTTCACTCTCGGATTCCCGCGCATCCATTAGTGATCACGCCTCTAATCAAAGCATCGATTGAGATTTGTGTCCATCAGAGACGAGGTGATGCGATCGAGGTTCCTATCCCACCTCATAATAAGTTTCGATCACATCTTATCCTTGATCGCTCCGTTGAGTTACTACGGGGATGGGAGGCATTTTGGAACTCAGGATCTTGGAAGCGCGGCGGCATTACTCTTAAGCTCGACTATCAACAAGTGGACTGGGCTAAGTTATTTTCTTGGACCCAATATGTAGGCGTCTGGTCCTCCACTCACCAGATTCTTAAAGGGACTCCATCGGGGGCTGTTTCATACTCCAAAAAGAATGCGATGGGAGATTTTGCGGTTGCGAGCTTCACCGCATCGAATGGTATTCAGTTGTTGGATTTATGGTTCGACGATGGGCTTGCTGGTCGCATGGATCTTTTAGCTCAAGAATCATGTCGGCACTTTGTTCGATTTATTGAGAATGGTAAGTTTCCTCGCGAGATCATTCAGGACAGGCCGCCTTACACAGAAATTCAAGAGCCAGAACAAGATACCCAGCAATCGCGACACTAGCCGCTCGGTCGTCAACATCACCTGTAACATGAGACCCTTTTCCCGTCTTCACACGCGCCCCTGCTAGTGGCGGTGCGTGCTTTCGACGTTCCACAAAAATCATGAGCACTATCCTCTATATCGCAGTCTGTTTGTCGGGAACCCTGGCGCTTGCCGATTCCGGCGGACCATATGAGGCTGTGCCGGATGCGAGACAGGCGGAGCATTCTCCGATTTTTTCGATCCCTGCTAGCAAAGAGCCCCTTCGATACTTTCTGCGGCACATGCCGAAGTTAAATGTAAATCGAAAGCTCAACGAATCCGATTCTTACACTTGGGCAGAGATTAGTGGCTGGTATGCGTCCTTTCGTGTTCTGGGTCATGTGCGGGGTCGAGAGGTTTACGAAGTGCGCTATGTGAGCGACAGTCGAATCGAACAGGGCTTGGATTTCGCCGATGCAATTCTCATCCTCGCCCGCGGATTTGACACCGGTCCAGACAGTATGCGATTTGAGCCTATCTACTTTTCTACTGGTGGCATATCTTATGATCGACGAGCGGAACATGTGCTGGATGGTGACAAGTATGGAGCGGTGAAGGTAACTGATTTTTGGAGTGGCACTGGCCTGGGGCGTTGGCGAAGTGTATTCCTGAGAGGAACGGAGGATTTTAAGTTCGAACGCTTTACGCCTGACTAAATGGGGTCATTGCCCCCGGATTTTTCTTTTTCGAGGTAATATCGACTTTGGAGATCTTAAAATGATTCGTGAAAAGGTTTGAGCCGATGAGGTGAGATGGTCGCGACAGAAATGTCGCGACTCCTTATGGATTTCCGAGTTGTGGATTTTTCGACCCATACCGAGGAACAGTTTGAGCATTCGTGCGCAGGGTTCGCACGTTCGAGCGGCTGTGCGAGAGGGTGACGGGAGAGTGGATTCAGCCCGCCAAACCGAATCTCTCGACGATAACGGCGGCGCAGCGATCCGCCTCGCGCAGGGTTTCGGGCGGGGCAGCGAGTTGGGGGGATTTTTCCCAATCGGCGAAGCGGGTGATGAATCCGCCGTCGATGAGTTTTTCGATTCCCTTGAGCACGCGGGTGCCGGACTTGAGGCGGGGCACGGCGAGCAGGCCGACCTTGGCTCCCGAGCTGAGGGACTCGTAAACCATGGAAACCGAGTCTTCCGTGACCCAGACTTCCTCGGCGGCGGCGAGCTTGCTGGGGAGCCAGTGAGGGCCAGTTTCCTCGTGGGGGAAAATTCCGAGATGCGGCAGGTGCTGGCGCATTTCCGCAGTGAATCCGGCGGGCGTGCGGCGCGAGTCGGTGAGTTGCCAACTGCCGGAAGCGGTGATTTTTCCGAGTGCGGTTAGAAGGGCTTCACCATCCCAGCCATGGAGCTTCGACGGGCCGCCGATGAGGATCATCCGGCCACTGCGGATCGCATCGCTAGGCGGTGGCACGCGGTTGAGGGCACCGCAGGTGAGCAGAAGTTTTTTCCGCTGATAGCCGGCCTTGAAATCGTGTTCCGGAGTGACGCAGAGATCGAAAAGCTGCATCGGCAGGCTGGGCCGCATGAGCAGAATGCTCGGGGCTTTGAATTTCCTCGAAAGGAGAACCAACGGCACGTGGGTGGCGTGGCCGGCAGCGAGGATGAGGTCGGGTGGCGGCAGGGCGAGTCCCGCCTGCACGGCGCTGCGGATGTGAGCGATCCTGCCGCGAACTTCCGCCAGGGAAATCCGGTGAACCTGGCAGGGAGTGATCCTGGCGATGGCGTCGGCAAGCCCGAGCGATTGATTTTCGTGACCTGGCTTCCCATCGCCGATCATCCAGAGCGTGCGCGTTTTCTTGACCACGGGCGGAGGCTAACATCATCCCCGCCGCGATGACCATCCCGGATTCTCAACGCATCACATGTTCCAGCAGCATCACCTGAATCTTACCGTAGAAACGGGACCGGATGAATGCGGCACGCCGGGCCGGCGTGAGTCCTTCCGGAGAAATCGACTCGCTGTCACCGAAGGAGCAATGCTCCTCGATGGCGAGCCGCGCCTGGTTAAGCGCACTGTACCAAGCGGAAACATCCTCGCGGGTGATCCAGATGGGGCCGGGTCCTTCCTCGGCTTGGAAAATGGCGGATTCGATGGATGCGCCGACCTCGGCGAGCTCGTCTTGGAACGCCTCCCGCAGGTCCGGGACGACGAAATCCTCCCAATCCTGTGCCCCTGCCTCCTCGCTGATCATCCCGCCGAGGCGGCTTGCAAGGTCGATGCCGCTGCCATTCGCATCGCTCACGATGGCGCGCAGCACTTCCCAGTCTGCGGCATTTTCGGTGTCGATGCGGAGGCCACCCTCCAGCGTGGGCATCGCTTTCATTTGGCTTTCTCGAGGGTGGTTTTCAATTGATGCGCTTGGAGTTGCTGCACGTAGAACTCGGCTTTTTCCCGCTCGCCGGACCAGACGATGGAGCGGCCTTGCTGGTGGACTTGCATCATCAGGGCGGCGGCTTTTTTCTGGGTGTAGCCGAAAATTTTCATGAGCACGAAGGTGACATACTGCATCAGGTTCACCGGGTCGTCGTGGACCACGACATTCCACGGGACGTCGAGCTCGGTCTGCTCGTCGGTGCGGGTGAGCGTATCGGATTTTGCCATGAGCTGCGATTTATACCGTAGCCGGTTCGGGGGCGTCCACCCATTTTCCGTGCTCGCGGATGAGGTCGGTGAGGCGCTCGACGGCCTCGGCTTCCGGGATGTTGAATTTCACGGCGGTCTTGCCCACGTAGAGGTTGATCTTACCGGGTGCTCCGCCGACGTAGCCGAAATCAGCGTCCGCCATCTCGCCCGGGCCGTTGACGATGCAGCCCATCACCGCGATGCGTACGCCCTTGAGGTGGCCGGTGGCGGCGCGGATTTTCTGCGTGGTGTGCTGGAGGTTGAAGAGCGTGCGGCCGCAGCTCGGGCAGGCGACGTAATCGGTTTTGAAAATGCGCGTGCCGGCGGCTTGCAGGATGTTGTAGGCGAGCCGGAGCGATTGACCGGGTGCAGTTTCGCCCCGAATGAGGATCGCATCGCCGATGCCGTCGCACAGCAGCGAGCCGATGTTTCGCGCGGCGGGAAGCAGCGCCGCGATGAAATCCGTCTCGCCGACCGGCGGACGCAGCGTGTCCTTGAGCAGGATGGGATGCCGCGAATCGACGCGTAACGCGAGCTGGCGGAAGGCGTGAATGACCTCCAAGTCGAGCCCGTCCGCGACCGTGACGAGTTGGCTCTCAGGCGCGGAATTGATCGCGGAAATCGCCGCCTCATCGCGTGGATCGATTTCCACCACGCCGGATTTTTCGAAGATGATCTCCGGTTTGAAATCGCCCATGCCCGCGATTTTGTGGGCGAGCGAGTTCCAACGTTCCTGAGTCGTGAAAACGCGCACGGTTTTGTCCCCGCCGAGCTCGTGTCCCATGATCGTGAGCACCGAACTCACCCGGCGTTCATAAGAAAACGGATCGTAGGAGGGAGTAAAATCTTCACCCAGCGCCGCAGGCGCGAGGGTAGCTGCGGCGTCTCGCCGCAGGCCGTGTTTGCTGCGTCCCGCAGCAAGCTCCTCATAAACACACCCAACCCACACCCAATCCCCCAACCCCGCCTTCACCGGATTCCTCATCACATACCCAACCTGATTCTTCAGATCCTCCCCATCCCTCACCAAATGATCGTAGCTCTCCTTCTGCCAGACAGCCCCGTTGGTCCCCAGTCGGTGGTTGATTTCATGTGCGGTGAAGCTTTTCCACGAATGCAGGATTTTTTCCAACAGCTCGCCTTCCGCTGGCGTCAGAACGGCGTGCACGTGGTTAGGCATCACACACCAGGCCAGCAGTTCGTAGCGTTTTCCATCGAAGTGGGCCATCGCGTCCGCCACCAGCTGGGCGAGTGATGCGTCTTTGAAAAGGCAGGCTCCGTGGCCGCGATCCAGCTCGGGGTCGATCCAGTCGGATTGCAGTTCCGTGATTTGTTTTCGCAGGGCAGTGATTTTATCCAACGCGCTGCGGGAATCGCCGGAGCGTGTGAGGGATTCGAGCTCCTGCTGGAGTTGCTCGCGGTGATTCTGATAGCGGGTGATGAATTCGGCGGGAAGCGAGTCGGCGAGGCGGAAGGTGACGGCGTAGGTGGCTCCGTCTTGTTTCCAGTGAGGGAGGAAGGTGGCGGAGGATTTTTCGACAGTGTCCCAGTCGATGCGGGTGGATTGGGCGTCTTCGGAGAAGGACTTGCGGCGGGACGCCTCAAACACGGCCTGCGGCGGGACGCCGCAGCCACCTTCACCTTCAACGTTGCTGCGCTCGTTGAAGGGCGCTGCTAGCGCTTGGGCCACGGGGATTTCGTAAATCGCATCCTCCGTGAGCGAGACGCGTATCGTGTCGCCGATGCCATCCGCTAACAGCGAACCGATGCCGATGGCACTCTTGATCCTTCCATCCTCGCCATCTCCCGCTTCGGTCACGCCGAGGTGGATCGGATAGTTCCAGTCCGGGCCTTCTGCGGCGAGCCGGGCGACGAGTAGGCGATACGCCTCGATCATCACCTTCGGGTTGCTCGCCTTCATCGAGAAAATGAAATCATGATAGTCGTTCTCCCGCGCCAACCGGGCGAATTCAAGCGCACTCTCACACATCCCGAGCGGCGTATCGCCGTAGCGGTTCATGATGCGGTCGGAGAGCGATCCATGATTCGTCCCGATCCGCATCGCCCGGCCGAGATCCTTGCAAAGCATCACCAGCGGCGTGAATTCCTCGCGGATCCGCTCCAGCTCCTCGCCATACTGCGCGTCGCTATACTCGCGGATTTCGAATTTCTTCTTATCCGCGTAGTTCCCCGGATTCACCCGGACTTTTTCCACCCACTTCGCGGCTTCCAGCGCGGCGTCCGGCTTAAAATGGATGTCTGCGACTAACGGCACCTCACACCCGGCAGCCCGCACCTCGCGGGCGATGTTTTCCAGATTCGCTGCGTAAACTTTCGTTTGCGCGGTGATCCGCACGATCTCGCAGCCCGCCTCCGCCAGCCCGAGCACTTCCGCGACGCAGGCCGGAGTGTCGCGGGTGTCGGAGGTGATCATCGACTGCACGCGGATCGGATTAGCCCCGCCGACGCCCACATTTCCCACCCTCACCTCGCGGCTTGCGCGGCGGGAGTAGTGCAGCAGATCGGGACAATAATGCAGGAGCGCGGACGAAGTCATTTCTCCCTTCGCTATAGCCGAGAAAAGAGCACC
>JBOFET010000017.1:0-2785 GCA_051648225.1 Luteolibacter sp. | reverse complement strand
CAAGGTCCATGATTCCGGTGAGATCCAACGTATGATAGTCTGCCTGAGTGAGACCACTGAGCGTGAGGATGACTCCGCTTTGATTTGGCAAAGGCGAGACAGAGGTGATCGTCGCTCCCTTGTCGATGGTGTAGTTTGCCAAGGTTTCAAGACCGCTCAGATCCATCGTTTGGTTGAAGTCGAGACGAACGGTGTTAGGAGCGGTCATGGCGACATTGGCGAGATGCGGGCGATCCGGGAAAGAGGTAGCTCCGGTGCCACGGAAGTTGATCCAGTTCAGGCGGAACAGGTTGGTGGCTCCGGGCGCACGGGTGAAAACGAAATACAAATCCGTGGAGCCGAGGGGGACGTTTTGCAGGTCAGTCGCGGTGAAATCGCGGTAGGCGGAACCGGTGTCGGTCACGGTGGCAGTGCCGATCAGACTTCCGGTCGGAGAACCCGCACGAATTTCAACATCACCACCGAGTCCCTGGGCAAAGACGCGGAAGTGGATGGATTGGATTCCCGTTAGGTTCAGCCCGCCGAAGAAGATATGATCGCCATGGTCGATACCGGTGATGTCCTCTTTGCCCCCGACAGGGTCCGAGGTGGGCGTGGTAGTGGTGCCGGACTGGCCGTCACGGGTTTCTGCTTGGGTGACTTTTGGTTGGAGAACGATCTTGGCGGTTCCCTGGATGGGCTGAACGCCCGGCGCACCCAAGTCGGTGTAGAAGGTGTCGAAGACATAGCCAAGATCCTCATCGAAGCCGTGTGAATCATCCCGCGGGACTGTGACGGAACCGGTTAGCGAGCTGAGTTGGAGTTCGTTGTGCTGGTGGTCATCGTGCCCGAGTGAACCTTCAAACATGACGGAGGACGCTGGGATAGAGCCTGAAGCGGTTGAACCGTCCTCGGCGTCGGTGACCCAGACCGAGAAGTTGACTCGATCGCCCCAATCGAAGAATGAGAAATTCGCCGGATAGTCGAAACCGAGGACCGGTGCATTGTTTCCCGCAGAAATGGTGAGATTCGCGCGGGCGAAAAGTTGGTCTTCATCGGTGACGGTGAGCTGGACGTTGTAGGTGCCGGCGGTGGTGAAGGTGTGGGTGGGATTGGGTAAGTTGGAGTCGATGATTTGATCTCCATTGAAGTCCCACGCGTAGGTGAGGAGTTGCGCATCGGGATCAAAGGTGCCTGCCGAGCTGAAGTTGACGGTGAGAGGAAGACTCCCCGAGGTGACATTGCTAGAGGCCACGGCGGTCGGGGTCGCGGCTCCCTGAGTGTATTGGATTTTAACGATTTTCGCCCCGGCGGATTCCGAGGTGCCGAATTCCGTGCCCCATTCAATGACATACATCGCACCGTCCGGGCCAAACTTCATTTCTAGCGGGCGATCAAAAGTCAGATGAGGGGCGAAGCGGGTGATCTCCAGAATCGAACCATCCGGGCGGGTGCGAACGTCGTAGATGCGGTTCCGCGACCACTCCATGAGGAAAACCGAGCGATCATAGTAGCGTGGGAAATTTTTCCCTTGGGCGTGAGCATAGACCGCACCTGCCATCGCGCAGCGGCCTCCACCCGAGTTCAGCTCGGAGAACTGGGGCGGTGCGCTGGTACTACCACTGGCGTACCAGATCCAAGCCGGAGTGGGACTGGGCAGTAAATTGGGGTCTCCCGCCTGTGCGCCAGAGCTAGTGAAGGAGCTGAGAGTGAAATAATTGGCCAGATCGGCTCGCAGCGTCTCCATGGTCCAAGGATTTCCAGCCCCGTCGCGGTAGGCTTTATTATCGCCGAGGAAATAGGGCCACCCGAACCAACCGGGCGCTTTCACTTGGTTGAACTCATCGTGACCGCGGCTGCCTTCAAACGGCAAGGTCGAGCTCAGGCCGCTGCGATCCGGCCCTACATCTCCGTAGTAAACCCAGCCGGTGTAGGGATCCACGCAAAGGCGGAAGCAGTTGCGTGAACCCTTGGTATAAACCTCCGGGCGGCCTAGCGGGGTGCCTGGGGGAAACAGATTGCCGCTCGGGATCGTGTAGTTGGGATGGGCAGGCGGCCCACCGCCGACGTCCGGGCGGATTCTCACGATTCCACCACGGAGGTCGTTGGAGTTGGGTGAACCCTTGCGAGCATCATTGGCGATGCTCGTGTCATTCCGGGGACTGAATTGGCTGGCCCACGTGTTGTCGCCTAGCGACATGACAATGTTTCCTTCCGGGGTAAAGGCGACGGAGCCGGACTGGTGGTGACCCGCCGAGCGGTTCGTGAAATATTCGATGATGGAAACTTCGCTTGCGAGGTTGAGATCGCCCGCTCCATTCAGGGTGAAGCGGGAGAGTCGGGTGTTATTTCCGGTCGCGGGGGACCAGAGGATGTAGAGGTGGCGGGAGGTGTTGAAATCCGGAGCAAGCGTGATGCCGAGCAATCCATATTCGCCTCCGCTGTAGGTGCTGAGATTGCCGATCACGCGCGTTTGGCCGGTGACTTGGTCGTGGACTTTCACGGCGCCTTTGCGCTCCACGAGGTAAACCTTGCCGGTCGAATCAATGTCGATGGACATCGGGTTGCTTACTGCGGGATCCAGCACGACCTTTTCGTAATTGCCGTCAATGGTCGCCTCACTGTCGCCTTGCAAGAGTCCTGCAGCCCATTCGATCGCGTTGATCATGAGGCCACGGAAAATCGGGTCCGAGTAGGTCGCATTCGCGTGGCCGGGCGCAAGGTAAGCGCTGCGCCCACCGTCGAACTCCTGGCACCACATGATCGGATGATCGTTGCCGTGAGTGGTTCCGGTGACACCGGGGCG
>JBOFET010000016.1:0-6419 GCA_051648225.1 Luteolibacter sp. | reverse complement strand
GCTGGATCTATCTGGCCGTCGTTATCGATCTGTGCTCGCGCAAAATCGTCGGCTGGGCCTTGGCCGACCACCTGCGCACCGAGCTCGTCAGCGACGCGCTCAAACAAGCTCTCGGCTCGCGCGACACCGTCCCGGATCTCATCTTCCACAGCGACCGCGGCAGCCAATACGGCAGCGGTGCCTATCGCCAAATCCTGAGCCAAGCGGGCATGCGCCAAAGCATGTCCGCCCGCGCCAATCCCTATCACAACGCCTGGACCGAATCCTTCATAGGCACGCTCAAAAGCGAAATGCTCCAGGACGGCTGCTTCAGCGACGAAAACGACGCCCGCACCGAGATCTTCGACTACATCGAATCCTACTATCACCACCACCGGAAACACTCCTCGCTCGGCTACCAGACCCCGGCCCAATTCGAGGCCAAAATCCACTCTCTTAACCAAACAACAAACGGTCCAAGAATCGGTTGCATCTCAGACGTCGAGGTGAAAGCGAGCGGAGAAGTAGAATTACCTGGGTATCGGGCGGACTTGGAGGATGAAGGGTGGCCAAAGTGAAGTGGCTTGCGAGCGATTTTCTTTGGCGTTCCTTCCGCGGCGAGTTCGGAGACTCGCGGTCCTGGGATCAATCCACCCCCAGATGCCGCATGAGGAACTCCGCGCGGCGGCGTTTTCCGTAGGGGGTCTCTGCAGCGCCGTGGCCGGCGTTGATGATGGGGAGGTATTCGAAATCCTTGTCCGCCCTCTGCAGCGCAGCGACCACTTGGGCGGTCGAAGCGGGATCGACGTTGGTGTCCAGCTCGCCGGCGATGAGCAGGAGTTTTCCCTTCAATTTCGCGGCATGGGTGACGTTGGAGTTGCGTTCGTAGCTCTCGTCCACCGGCCAGCCCATCCACGCCTCGTTCCACCAGAGCTTGTCCATGCGGTTGTCATGGCAGCCGCAGTCCGCGACGGCGACTTGATAGAAATCCCCATGATGGAGCAGCGCGGCGAGTGCGTTTTGCCCCCCGGCGCTGCCGCCGTAGATGCCCACGCGGGTGAGATCCATCCACGGGCGGGACCCGGCGGCGGATTTGATCCATGGGATGCGGTCGGGGAAACCTCCGTCCGCTAGATTTTTCCAACAGATGTCGTGAAACATCTTGCTGCGCCAGTTCGTGCCCATGCCGTCGATGATGACGACGATGATTCCGAGCTCGGCCATGGCGTTCGTTTCCGACCAGGGGGAATAGGATTTCGGGACGGAGTAACCGTGTGGTCCGGCATAGATTTGCTCGACGACGGGGTATTTTTTCGAGGGCTTGAAATCCGTCGGGCGGATGAGGATGCCGTGGATGTCGGTGGTGCCATCGCGGCCCTTCGCGGTGAAACGCTCGGGGCGGTTCCAGCCAGTTTTGAGCAGGGCGGAGTCGTCCGCGCGTTCCAGTTCGGCGACGAGTTTTCCGTCATCCGCGCGGCGCAATTCGGTGACCGGCGGCTGATCGACGCGGGACCAAGTGTCGATGATGTATTTCCGGTCGGGAGAAAATTGAATGGAGTGGTCGCCGTCACCTGTCGTGAGCCGCGTGAACCGGCTGCCGTCGAAGCTCACCCGGATGAAATGGGAGTGATAGGGATCCTGCTCGCTCACGCCGCAGATCCTGAGCAGAACCTCGCGGTTGGTTTCGTCCACTTCGATGACTTCGCGCAGGTTGCGCGGGCCGCGGGTGACGGGCTTCTTGATCTCACCGGAGACGGCATCTAGCAGGTAGAGGTGGTTGTAGCCGGTGCGCTCGGAAGCCCAGAGGATCTCACGACTACCCGGCAGGCGGTGAATGAAGAATTTCTGGGAGTAGTCGATGAAGGTGTCGCTGGTGTCCTCGAAGATCGTGCGGACTGCTCCCGAGTCTCCACGGACGCCGACGAGGCGCATCACCTGATGGCCGCGCTGGTTGTAAACGAACGAAAACTCGGAGGAGTCCGGGGTCCACGCCAGGTGGGAAATCTCCCACGGATTTTCGAACAACGTCTGGTCCACGGCGATTTCCCGGCGGTTTTCCACATCGATCAAGCGGGGAAACGGCTGTGGAATGGCATCGCCGGGCTTGGCGTATTCGATGGTTTTCAGCTTCGGGTGGAGTTGGCCCGGCGGTGAGGATTCGACGAGATGGATCGTGCGGGGAGCGACTTTCTTCGTGCGGAAAGCGACGAGTTTCTTGGAGTCCGGGGACCAGATCAGCGGCCGGGTGAAACTGTCGTTTTCCGATCCGCTGGTGGTGAGGGTGATGGAGGCCCCGCTGGCGACGGGCTCGATGACGACGTTGTGGTTGAGGATGAGCGCACGCCAATTTCCATCGGGCGATAGATTTTCCGGAGGGCGTGGCGCGGGTTTCACCCGTTCCGTGATGCGGGCGAGTGAGGGGATGGGTGGCGTTTCCACCCCAGCGAGGGGCGTGCCGTCCGCAGCAGTGATCAGCCAGACGTGGCCGGCATAAGTCTGCTGGGTGGCGCTCTGACCGGAGGGAAGCTTGCCGTAGGATTTGCGCTGGCCCTCGCCGTCCACCCAAAAAATTTCGACCTCCCCGGGGGTGGCGTTTTCTATCACCAGCGGGGTAGCACCGCCGTTCCTGCGGGTGCCGCGCAGGGCTTCCTCGGGGGGGAGCAACTCCGCCGGGCGCGGCGGCTGATCGGATGGGGAAAGCTGGCTTTCGGCGAGAGAGTAATGCCAGGATTTCCCAAAGGCGTGGAAACTAACGGAGCGTCCGTCTGCGGCAGGCTCCAGATGCTCCAGCAGCAGGTTGTTTTTCCCGGTCTTTTGGTTGGCGGCCTTGCCGAGCGAGGTGGCGAGTTGTGCATGGTCGAAGGCGGGGACTTTTTCACCGGACACGGGGTCCACTTTGAAGAACTGATGTTCGCCCGGCCCGGTATTTACCCGATAGATCAGAACCGCGTCGTCCGGCGACCAGTAGGTGCGAAGCTCGTTGCGAGTGACGAGTGAAGGGGCCTTTTTCCCAAGCTCGTCCGCGCGATTCATTTCCGCCCGGACATCGGCGGCACACAGCGGAGAGAGTGCCAGGCTGAGGAGGAATCCAGTGGCAGTGAGGACTCGGATCATTTTCAAATCGATTGTGGATCAAAGACAGACATCGGCAGCGGCTAGACTTCGGCAGACGTGATGAATGAGCGATTCATGGAGGAGTCTTCGTCTTGAATAGGCTTGGCTTTTTGGCGGGGTGAGAAGGCCGCTATCGCTGCGCTGGATCTTTCGAAGAATCCGGCGCTCGTCGAGGATGTTCATGAAATCCTCCCCACTTCGAGATTGGTGGAGGGACGAGGGGGAGCAGAATCATGGACAGCAGAATCATTGAAGAGGTCAGCCATTCGGAAGAATGATGCCCTCCATTTAACAATTTTACCCATTCAAACGATTCCTCTCGACGCCCCTCTAGCCGTTACTGAATGTATGGATCACTAGGTTTTAGTTTCGACGATCCACCCCCCCTCCATGCCAGATCTCCAGATCAAACTTTCCGACTGTTGGGCCAAAACCGACCCGGTCACCGGCCTGCCCGCACTCAGCGTCCGCGACCACTGCCTCATCGTCGGCGCGGTGGCGGAGGCCGTGTGCGGATTGCTTCCCCGGGCCTGCGAGTATCTGGCTCCATCAGGTGCAGCCACACTTGCCGCAGCTCATGACATTGGGAAAATCACTCCTGGATTCCAGTTAAAGGCTTATCCGCATTGGGAATTTCCTGATCACAGGGGCTCTTCATTCTACGAAAGCAATCATGCCAAAGTCAGCCAGGCCCATCTTGGTTCACTTCATGGAAGGCGACCGTTCGACTGGGTGCTTGCCGCCGGTGGTCACCATGGAAAGTATCCGAGTTCGTGTGGCTATATCGGAAAAATCAGGGAAGCCGGTCTCATCTGGCCAGCCGTTCTCCGTGCGGAACTCCTAACTGAACTTGAAACCGTTTTCGGGAAACTCCCCTCGGTGGATATCCCAAAAGGTCCTCTCGTCCACTGGCTCACCGGTTTCATCACCTTCGCCGATTGGATCGGCTCTGACACCGGCTGGTTTCCTCTCCCTGCAAGTGGCCCGCTGGCGGACCGTGAAAGTCCCGTCAGTGTCCGGGCCTTGGCGGCAAGATCGCTCAAAGACCTAGGCTGGCACTGCCGCGAGGTTCACTCCGGGCGGGCATTTGGCGCGCTTTTTCCTGGCGTGGAGAATCCGCGCCCGCTCCAGCAAGCGTTGATCGCCGCGATGGATTCGCCCGGTCTCTACATCGTGGAGGCTCCCATGGGCGTCGGAAAAACTGAGGCCGCGCTCGCCGCGAGTTACCGGCGCTGGACGGAAGGCGGGGAGCGCGGACTCTATTTCGCCCTACCGACCCAGCTCACCAGCAACCGCATCCGCGACCGCGTCTCTGACTTTCTTGAAAACGTGGTGGTAGATCCATCCCATCATGCCCTCGTCCATGGCAATGCTTGGATGAATCCCGAGCGCATTCTTGCAATTTCACCCACTGCCGGCGATGTCGCCGGTGCCTCCGATCTCTCGGACTGGTATGCCTCCGGTCGCAAGGCGCTTCTCGCAGGTTTCGGCACCGGCACTATCGATCAGGCGATCATGTCCTGTCTTCCGGTGAAGCATTCCGCCCTCCGGCTGTTTGCGCTTTCCGGAAAAATCGTCATCATCGACGAAGTCCATTCCTACGATCCCTACACCTCCGCCTTGGTGGACCGGACCGTGAAGTGGCTGCTGGAAGTCGGTTGCTCGGTGATTGTCTTATCCGCCACGCTCGCGGCGGCCCGCAGGAAATCCCTCGTCCTCGCCGCCGGAGCAGACGAACCGGAAATTTCCTCCGCCTATCCGCTCATCACCAAGGTCGCCAAAGGGAGCAGTCACTCGCAAGCCATCCCTGTCGATGGAGCTGATCTCCCGTCCAGCCGCATCTTGATAGAGCGCGTGCCAAGCGACTCCACCGGAATCTGGCAGAACCTCGCCGATGCTGCGGAGGCAGGTGCCTGTGTGGTTGTCATTCGGAACACCGTCGCCCTCGCCCAGGAAACCTATCGCCAGATCAAGTCCCGCTGCCGGGATCGCGGGATCACCTTCGGCTTGCTTCACAGCCGTTTCCCGCAATTCAAGCGCGATGAAAACGAAGCCACATGGATGGACAGTCTCGGCAAAAACGGCGCATCCCGCCCTCAAGGCTGCATCCTCGTCGCCACCCAAGTCATCGAGCAATCCGTCGATATCGATGCCGACCTGCTCGTCACCGACCTCGCGCCCATCGATCTCATTCTCCAGCGCCTCGGTCGCCTCCATCGCCACCCGCGCCCGCATCAACGCCCTGTTGGATTTGAAAACCCGCGCTGCGTGGTGCTCGTGCCGTCGGTCGATTGGAACGCCGATGAGAAAACTCTCAAAGCCGCGCTCGGTCCCTCCGCTTTCGTCTATCCGCCGTTTTCGTTGTTCCAGGCGGAGCGTGTTCTCTTGGCGCTCGCCGATCACACTATCACTTTGCCGCAGGACATCCGCCCCCTCGTCGAGGAAGCGAGTTGCCTGCCGATGCCACTGCCAAGCGGTGCCGCCGCTTTCCGGGATGCTCTGGAAAAGCTCACGCAAAAAATGCTCAGCACCGCCGAACTCAGCGACGTGTTCCATTCGCCCACCGAGAACGACAAGGACGGCGCGAAGACCCGCTGGAACGACACTCCCACTGCGTTCCTCATCCTTCTGCGCCGTGCGCCGGACGCTGGCCACATCGAGTTTCTCAATGGCGAGCGCCTTCCCTTCCACCACGGCCCGTTCAACTATCCGCTCGCCCTCGCCCTGCGTCAGAATGCCGTCCGCGTCCCGCGCTACCTCGTACATCACGCCATGGCGAACCAACCAACATGGCTCGGGAAAAACATCCAGGACGCCGTGCTCGCCGTCATTCACGCCGATGCCACCTGCGAACTCATCGGCTCGGACGCCGCGCCGCCCTATCTGCTCGAATACCGCGACGACACCGGCCTGAGCCACAGCCGCAATGTCGCCGCATCCTTCACCCCAACCCTCGATCCGTGCGATGACTGGTTCTAATGACACTCCCATGACTGATTTCAATCTCATCACCCACCCCTGGATTCCCGTGCGCTGGCTCGACGGGCATCATTCATCCGTCGGTCTCGAAGAACTCTTCCGCCGCGCTGCGGACATCGCCGATCTCGACGCTGTCCCGCACGAACGCATTTCGCTCATCCGCTTGCTCGTCTGCATTACCCAGGCCGCACTCGGCGCACCTGCCGATCTTTACGGCTGGGAGGATTTCGGCGGTGATCTTGAGGAGGCTGTTCCCGCCTATCTGGCGCGGGCGGAAATTTTCCCTCACTTCAATCTCTTCGGTGATGGGCCTCGTTTCCTGCAATGCAAAGCCACTGCCGGTGACA
>JBOFET010000015.1:0-2244 GCA_051648225.1 Luteolibacter sp. | reverse complement strand
CTGGTCGATGGTGTCGTCGATACGGTCAGCGTCCTTGAGGGCCAGTCGGTGAAAAAAGGCGAAACCCTCGCCACTCTGATTTCGGAAGATGCCCGGCTTTCGTTAGCCACCGCCGAGCAAAATCACCACACCCTCCGATCCGCCCGCGCTGCCCATCTCGGTGCGATCAAGTCCGCCCGCAAGAAGCTCGAAGGAGCGCAAGCCATGGCCAAGTCTGCGGAGACCTTGCGGGACGAAGCGATGGACCGGCTCGCCCGCTTCGAGGGCCTCACATCCCGCGCCATTCCGGAACAGGAAATCGTTTCCGCGAGATTGCGGGTCGCCCGCGAAGAGTCGCAAATCCGTGTCGCCGCCGCTTCCAGCGCGGAAGCCGAGGCCGAAATCGCGCAGCTCGAACTCGAAACCCAGGTCAGGGAAAACGAAATCCGCGCCGCTGCCATCGAGGTGGAAAAAGCGAAACTCGCTCTCGCCCGCACGGTCATCACCGCGCCCGCCGATGGACGGGTGCTCCGCCTGCTTGCCGCACCGGGTCAGAAGAAAATGCTTCAGGACAACGACATGGAAAGCTCCACCATCGCGATTCTCTATCAGCCCACGAAGCTTCAAGTGAGAGTGGATGTCCCCCTGGCTGACGCCGCAGGCTTGCAAATCGGCCAAGCTGCCCGGGTCCGTTGCAGCCTGCTTCCCGACAAGGTCTTCGAAGGGGTGGTGACGCGCATCACCGGCGAGGCGGACCTCCAGCGGAACACGCTCCAGGCAAAGGTCAGCATCACCGATCCCGTCGATCAGCTCCGCCCCGAAATGCTCTGCCGGGTGGAATTCATGGGTGGGGCTTCATCCGTCTCCACCTCACCGCAAGCCGTCTCCACCTGGATTCCCCAAACCGCCGCCAGCGGCACCAGCGCGTGGGTGTGCGATCCCGAATCCAAGCGCGTCAGCAAGCGCGAAATCCAGAAAACCACTGAAACCCGCGACGGCTTCCTGCGTGTGAGCGAGGGACTCCGGCCCGGCGAATGGGTCGTCCTCTCGCCGGGAAATCTCAAGTCCGGCCAGCGCGTCAACCCCATCCTTTCCAAACCATGAGCGAATCCATGATCCAATGCCGCGGCGTTTCCAAAAACTATTACAAGGGCAGCACCGTGGTCACTCCGCTCGAAGCCCTCGACCTCGATGTGCCTAAGGGAGAATTCCTCGCGCTCATGGGACCGTCCGGCTCCGGGAAGACGACTCTGCTCAATCTTCTATCAGGCATCGACTCGCCCACCAGCGGTTCGCTCGTCATCGCCGGAATTGATATCTCCAAACTCTCCCGCCGCGATCTCACCAAGTGGCGGGCCAACCATGTGGGCTATATTTTCCAGCTCTATCACCTCGTGCCGGTGCTCACCGCCTTTGAGAATGTGGAGTTGCCCTTGCTGCTCTCACCGATTTCAAAAAAAGAGCGCCACGCCCGCGTCGAAACCGCGCTGTCGCTGGTCGGCCTATCCGACCGCATGCATCACACTCCGTCCGAACTCTCCGGCGGTCAGGAACAACGCGTCGCCATCGCCCGCGCCGTGGTGGCTGATCCGCCGCTGTTAGTCGCCGACGAGCCGACAGGTGATCTCGACCGGGAATCCGCCGTACGCATTCTGGATCTGCTCCGCCAACTTTCAAAGGACTACCACAAAACCATCGTCATGGTCACCCACGACGGAAAAGCCGCCGCCGCCGCCGATCGCACGCTGCATCTTGAAAAAGGCCAACTGCTAGACCAACCATGAACGCCGCAGTCAATCTCCTCAAGCTCGCCTGGATCCAGCTCACCCGCCACCGGGTGCGCTCGCTGCTGACCATTTTCGGTGTCGCCTCCGGCATGTTTCTCTTCACGGCGGTGGAGACACTCCAGCGCTCACTTGCCAAATCCACGGAAGCCTCGGCAGCCGACACCACCCTCGTCGTCTATCGGGAAAACCGCTTCTGCCCGTCCGCCAGTCGGCTGCCGGAACACTACGCCGACGAGATCCGCCGGATCGCCGGCGTGCGCGAGGTGATCCCGGTGCAAATCGTGGTGAACAACTGCGGCGCATCGCTCGATGTCATCACCTTCCGCGGCGTGCCAGACGATTTGTTGCGGAAATTCGCCCCCGAAATCGAAATCATCGAGGGCGGCGAATCCGAGTGGCAGCGGCGCGACGACGGGGCCTTGTTAGGCGAGGTGTTTGCCAAACGCCGCGGTCTGAAACCCGGTGATCGATTCGATGC
>JBOFET010000014.1:0-15340 GCA_051648225.1 Luteolibacter sp. | reverse complement strand
ATGCTACTGATTTCAGGAGATATTCCGTCATAGGCGACCGATACCAGGTCCTTGAGCCGACTCGCAGCCCGCGATTTAGGATTCCAGTTATAAACCAAAGTTCGACCCTGCCATTTGGAAATCAGAATTCCGGTGCGTTCGAGCTTATCGAGCTGCTTCTGGACAGAATCGAGCGATACTCCAAAATCTGCGGAGACTGCCCGTCCGTAAGATTCGCCGTGGTGGAAAAGATGCAGCAGCGCCGCCTCTGCCGCCAAACTCCCAAGCAAATCCGCAAGAAATGTCAATTTCATGACCGGAATTTTCGGTCATATGACCGAGATGTCAAGTCGCCAGAACCGAGACCATGAAACCTCCGGATTTCACCAACTGTCGGGAGGAGGAGCTTTGGCGCTATGTCGCATGGCACCTCGAAGGCGCGGGTGTTCGTTCGGTTCTCGTCGGCGGCGCAGTGGTTTCAATCTATACCGAAGGGCTCTACACGTCCGGGGATCTCGATATGGTTCCGGATCACTATGATCGTTCCGCCATTCCCAAAATTCTCGAAAAAATCGGGTTCTTACCGGACAAATCGAGGTATTTCAAACACCCCGAGTGTGGGCATCTTTACTTGGAGTTTCCCAGCGGTCCGGTTGAACTCGGCGACGAGTATCCGGTAACGCCTGACGAAATTCTCGTGGAAGGCAGGACTCTCCGACTACTCTCTCCAACCGACTGCGTCAAAGACCGTCTGGCCGCTTACATTCACTGGAAGTCCCGCGCCGGACTCAAGCAGGCGGCGCTTGTCTGCCGCCGCCAAAAGGACAGGGTCGATCTCGAAAGAGTGGCGGCTTGGTGCATGAAGGAAGGTGGAGCCTCCGCGTATGATGAACTGATTCATATTCTCTCCGAACCGGAGCAATCCTCATGACTTTCACCTCCCCGGAATATTTCCTCCTTATTCCCGCCCTTGCGCTGGTCGGGTGGTTCTGGCGCGGGCTGAAGCTGCACTCGCCGCTTCGGGCGGTTCTTTTGCTACTCGCGGTGATCGCACTCGCTGAGCCGATCATCCAGCACCAACAGAACTCACTCGATCTCTACGTGCTGCTCGACCGATCTGACTCCACGGAGGACCTCATCGACAAGGGGCTGCCCGAGTGGCGGGATCTGTTGGAAAAACACAAACCTAGCCGCCACGACACGCTTCATTTCATCAACTACGCCAGCGAAGTCGCGGAACTCGGCGCGGACGGGTCCTCCTTCACCGGCTCCCGCAGGCTGACGAAGACCTCGCTCGCCCTGCAATCCATCGCCGCGCAGACGGATGAGAAACGGCCATCGCGAGTTCTGTTATTCACCGATGGATACTCGACCGAGCCGCTGCAAGAGGCAGCCGCGCAGATGCAGGCGCGCGGCATCCTGTTAGACCATCGGCTGATCCGCGAGGAGACGGAAAACGACGCGCGCATCGCCCGCATCGGCTTTCCCGAGCGCGTCCAGGTGGGCGAGCCGTTTCTCATCTCCATCATCGTGCGGGGAGCCACGGACGCGACCTTCCCGCTCATCCTCCGCCGGAACGGCCAGACGCTCACCGAGTCACCCGTGACACTCGTGAACGGCCGGGCCACCGTCGAGTTCACCGACCGGATCACCCGCGGCGGCGGCTTCGAGTATCAGGCAGAGATCCGTCCGGAATCCGACGCGCATCCCGGTAACAACCGCGCCACGCGCTGGATCGAAATCACCGGCGGCCCACGCATCGTGTTGGCCACCCGCTATCAGGACGATCCGGTGGCCAAGGCACTCGCCGCGCTGGATTTCACGGTAGAAACCGTGATGGATCCCGCCCAGCTCAAACCCGGCCTGCTCGCCGGCGCACGGGCCGTGATTTTCAACAACGTCCCGGCCCACGAAATCCCCGCCGATTTCATGAAGTCGCTGGATTTCTTCGTCCGCGAGCAAGGCGGTGGTTTTCTCATGGCCGGCGGCCAGCAGTCGTTCGGCTCAGGAGGATTTTTCCAATCCCCCATCGATCCACTGTTGCCGATCTCGATGGAGTTGAAATCCGAGCACCGGAAACTCGCCGTCGCACTGGCCATCGTGATCGACCGCTCCGGCTCGATGAGCGTCGGCGTCGGCGGTGGGAAAACCAAGATCGACCTCGCGAACACGGGTGCCGCGAATGCCATCGAACTGCTAGGCCCCATGGACCAGATCACCGTCTTCGCCGTGGACAGCGAGCCGACCAAGACGATCCCACTGACCCGCATCGAAACCAAGAAGGCGGAACTCTCTAACCGCGTGATGAAAATCCGCTCCTCCGGCGGCGGTATCTACGTTTACGAAGGACTCAAGGCCGCGTGGGATGAACTTAAAAAATCTCCCGCTGGCACGCGTCATGTCATCCTGTTTTCCGATGCCAGTGATTCCGAAGAACCCGGCGCCTATCGAACCCTGATCAAGGAGATGACCGACAATGGCGCGACGATTTCCGTCATCGGGCTAGGCACGGACAAGGATGTGGACGCTGCGTTGTTAGTCGATGTCGCGAAGCTTGGAAACGGTCGGATGTTCTTCTCCGACCAGCCGATGGATATACCCAGAATTTTCGCCCAGGAAACGGTGACCATTGCCCGCTCGGCATTCGTCGAGGAGCCAGTGGGAGTGCAGCCGACCGGTCGCTGGGCGGAAATTTCACCGAAGCCGCTGGACTGGTTCAAGCAGGTGGACGGTTACAATCTTTCCTACGCCCGCGAGGATGCGACCGTTTCGTTAGTTTCCACGGATGAATATCTTGCACCGCTGGTGGCTCATGCCCGCCGTGGTCTCGGACGCAGCGCGGCGGTTTCGTTTCCATTGGGTGGCAATTTCTCCGAAACGGCGCGGAACTGGCCGGGTTACGGTGATTTCCTGCAAACCATGGGCCGCTTCCTGATGGGAGACGACGCCCCGCCGGGCATAGCCCTGCGCCACCGGTTAGACGGCACCCAGCTGACGCTGGATCTGTTATATGATCCCGAGTTGTGGTCGCAGAAGCTCACCGCCATGCCGCCCAAGGTCCGGCTGCGGGATGACACCGCCGGAGCCACGCTCGATCTTCCGTGGCGGCGGATCGCGCCCGGGCATTTTTTCCTCACCCGCGATCTCGAAGAAGGCAGCATCGTCCGCGGAGCTGTGCAGGTCGGCGAGAATGCGCTGCCATTCGGCCCGTTGAGCGTGGGATCCTCGGTCGAGTGGGCGTTCGAGCCGGAGCGCCTTGCCGAACTGCGGTCGGTGTCGCTTCAGACCGGCGGGCGCGAGTTGCTCGACATTTCCAAGGCTTGGCTCAGGCCGCCATTCGTCGCGGAAACTTCGCTGCGCCTGCCGTTAGGCATCGCCTTGGTGCTCCTCGTTCTAGCGGAAGCGTTGCTCACCCGGACGGGCTGGAAAATCCCCCAACTCGCCATGCCGCACCGGGTGCCGAAGACTCCACGAGTCAAAATCCCGAAGCCCGAACGGATCCAAATTCCCCAGCCGGTAGCCCCCGAGCTTCCCGCACCCGCGGCCACTACCGAAGAATCCGCCCGCAGCGCGAGATTCCAACGGGCCAAAGACAAGAAGTAGGCATCGGGGAGTTTCCGGTTCTTACTCCGAGTGAAATCCGATTGCGAACGGCTGAAAAACGGGCAACCTGTACGGAGGATGAGCGAGGAGGGAAATCACCCAAAAGATCGAAATCGTTTGAAGCTCGAACGTCTCGAGCTAGCCCTCCGCGCCTCGAACGAAGGAATCTGGGACTGGCAGCCTGGCAGGAGTAAAATCTACTACTCCCGGCGCATCCTCGAATTTCTCGAATGTGGAAAAGAACAGGCTCCCAACCTTTTTCTCGCACCCTACGAGACGATCCATCCCGAAGAAAAAGAGGCTTTCATCCGCGCCGTCACCCTCGCCTTGCAGGACGGTGGACCCGAGACCCTCGCGGCGGATGCCCGGGTCAGAGCGGGCGGTGGCAACTGGCGGTGGCTCAAAATCCGCGGCACGGTGGTGCGCGACCGCAGCGGTAAAACGACGAGAATCGCTGGCTCGATGATCGACATCAGCCCGCGCAAGGCTGCCGAAGCGCAAGTCGAGGAAGAGCGATTCCTGCTCCGGCAACTGATCGACCACGTTCCGCTGAAAATCTACTTCAAGGATCTCGCGTCCCGGTTCGTCACGGCCAATCAAGGCACTGCCGAACAGATGGGATGCAACAACGCCACCGAGCTGGTTGGGAAACACGACCGCGATTTTTTCCAATACGAACACTGGAAACCTGCGGACGACGACGAGAAGCGCATCATTCACACCGGCGAACCCGTGATCGATCTGCTAGAGCATGAAACCTGGCATCATGGCGATGAAACCTGGGTCATCACCTCGAAATTTCCCTGGCGAGACCGCCACGGCAACATCAAGGGCACCTTCGGCGTCTCCAGTGACGTCACCAAGCTGGTCACCGCCCAGCAACAGACCTCGGAACTGGCGGCCCAGCTTCTGCAAAAAAACGAAGCCTACGAAGAAGAACTCATGCTCGCCCGGGAAATCCAGCAGGCACTCGCCGGTGAAGAATTCCCCACCTCCGCGGACAAGCACGCCCACCAACTCAAGTTCGGCGCCCGCTACATCCCGATCTCCGGACTGGCCGGTGATTTCTTCGAGGTGATGAAAATGACGGACGACTGTTACGGCGTGCTGATCTGCGACGTGATGGGGCATGGCGTCCGCTCCGCACTCATCGTCGCGATGCTGCGCGGGCTGTTGGAAAAACAGCGGGCGCAGGCGGTCGAACCAGGCCTTTTCCTGCAAGGTCTCAACGACGGTCTCGTCTCCATCCTCGAGCGCGCGGACACCACCATGTTTGCAACCGCGTTTTTCGGCGTGGTCGATCTCACCGCAGGGACTTTCAAATACGCCTGTGCCGGGCATCCCGGGCCGATCGTCTGCGGCAAGAACGGTGTCCATCAGATTGCCCGCGAGCGCGCCCACAAGGGTCCGGGCCTCGGTCTGATGCGCGGCGCCAGTTTCCCGACTAACAAGATTCCCCTTGCGGAAATCGACCGCATGATTCTGTTCACCGACGGCGTGCTCGAAGCGGAAAACCAAAGCGGTGAGCCGTTTTTCGAGAACCGGCTGATGGAGATTATCAGGCTGAAATCCACGGAACCTCTCGAGGATTTGTTGGAAGGTATTCTTTCCAGTGTGCTCGCCTTTTCCGAGAGCCAGCATTTCGATGATGACGTCTGCCTGCTAGGCATCGAGGTCAGCCGAGCGGGCCGCACGAACAAGGGCGGAAAACCCACAACCCGTTTGCCAAACCCAAAATGAGTGATGATCTACCGCCAGCCCGGGATCGAAGCCGGTTGAAACTTGAGCGACTGGAGCTGGCACTCCGCGCCTCGAACGAAGGCATCTGGGACTGGCAGACGGACGGGCGTGAAATCTACTATTCCCGGCGGATTCTTGAGTTTCTCGAATGCGGCAAAGGCCGCGCGCCCAATCTGTTTCTCGCTCCTTTTGACACCATTCATCCGGAGGAAAAGGAATCCTTCAGCCGCGGAGTCACTCAGGCGTTAGAAGATGGGGGTCCCGAATTCCTCGCCGTGGATGCACGCGTCCGGACCGGAGGCGGCGACTGGCGCTGGCTGAAAATCCGCGGCACGGTGGTGCGTGACCGCAGCGGGAAGACATCCCGAATCGCCGGCTCGATGATCGACATCAGCCCGCGCAAAAGCGTCGAGGCGCAGGTCGAGGAGGAGCGGTTTCAACTTCGCCAACTGATCGACCATGTGCCGGTGCAGATCTATTTCAAGGACTTGGAATCCAAGTTCACCACGGCCAACCAAGGGATGGTCGAATGGATGGGACTGGCTGCCAGCTCCGAACTCACCGGCAAGCACGACCGGGATTTTTTCGGCGACGACCACTGGAAACCTGCCGAAAACGACGAACTTCGCATCATCCGCAATGGCGAGGCGATCATCGACCAACTTGAAGAGGAAACCTGGCACGAGGGAGCAGCCACCTGGGTCATCACTTCGAAATTCCCCTGGCGGGACCGTCATGGCCGGATCAAGGGCACCTTCGGCGTCTCCAGTGACGTCACCAAGTTGGTCACCGCGCAACAACGAGCCTCGGAACTGGCAGCCCAGCTTCTGCAAAAGAACCTGGCCTACGAAGAGGAACTCATGCTCGCCCGGGAAATCCAACAGGCACTCGCCGGTGAAGGGTTCCCCGCCTCGGCGGACAACCAGGGCAACCATCTGAAGTTTGGAGCCCGTTACATTCCGATTTCCGGGCTGGCCGGTGATTTCTTCGAGGTGATGAAAATGACGGACGACTGCTATGGCGTGTTGATCTGCGACGTGATGGGCCACGGCGTCCGCTCCGCGCTCATCGTCGCCATGTTGCGCGGGCTGCTAGAAAAGCAGCGGGCACAAGCCCCCGACCCAGGTCTATTTCTCCAAGGTCTCAATGACGGTCTCGCCGCGATTCTCGAACGCGCGGACACCACGATGTTCGCCACTGCGTTTTTCGGCGTGGTCGATCTTACCGCCGGAACTTTCAAATACTCCTGTGCGGGCCATCCAGGGCCAATCGTTTGCGGGAAGAACGGAGTTTACCAAATTGCCCGCGAGCGGACTCACAAAGGTCCGGGTCTCGGCCTGATCCGTGGTGCCAGCTACCCGACCCACGAAGTTTCTCTCGCAGAAATCGACCGCATGATCTTGTTCACCGACGGCGTACTCGAAGCGGAGAATCAACGTGGCGAACCCTTTTTCGAAACCCGGCTGATAGAGATCATTGGAGACAAGTCCAACGAGCCAATGGATACCCTGTTGGACGGGATTCTTTCCAGCGTGCTCGCATTCTCCGAAGGCCAGCACTTCGACGACGACGTTTGCCTGCTAGGCATCGAAGTCAATCGGACGGCAGCCCCATGAAATCAGGAGTCGATTCCCGTGACGATCTCACAGGACGGCAGCTTTTCCTTGAGTGCCTTGACGGCCTCGGGAGTCACCGCAGTCTGCCAGAGATAGAGGCGTTTGAGATTCGGCAGGGCGGAAAGTTTGCTCACTCCCGCGTCGGTGACCTTGGTGCCGTAGAGGTTGATGGATTCCAGATTCGGGAGCTTGAGCAGCGTGTCGATGGACGCGTCGGTAATGCCCGTTTCCGCCAACCGGATGAGGCGGAGATCCTTGGCCGAAGCAAGCTGGGCGACCGCCCGGTCCGTGATCTTCGTGGCGGATAGATCCACCGTGACAAATTGCGGGGTAAGTGAGGCGAGTTTCTTGAAACCCGCGTCATCCAGATTTCCACGGAGCGAGACGGCCGTGAATGTCATGAGCGCGGATTGCTGCGACTCGAAGCTGATCGCTCCGGGAAACTCTTTGGAAAAACCCGCGACCGCCGCGACGAGCGCTCCATCCGGACCCTTCGGTGCGGCATGGGCATCGTTGGCCTCCGCAGTCTGTGTCGATTTCGAGGCGGCAGGCACGAGTTGGGAAATCGCCTCTTGAATGGCTGCGGGCACCTCGAAGTCTGCGAGCGACTTCTGGGAATCCGCGCCGTTGTCGATCCACCACTTGAGGATGGCAACCTCGGGATCCTTGATGTCTTGCTTCCCTTCCGGCGGCATGTGTTCCTCGTCGTCCTCGGGGAGTTCGATCCGAATGACGATGTTACTTCCGGCGGCGTTTCCGGGTTCCAGTCCGGGTCCCTCCGAACCGCCCTTCACGAGAAGCTCATGGGTGTCCATGCGGAATTTCCCCTTCGCTTTGCCTTCCTTGTGGCATTGCACGCAACGCTGCTCGAGGATGGGAGCGACGATATCAGCGTAAACGAACTTTGGACTCTTCGCATCCCCGGCGAGTGGGGCTTCCGGCTTGGCACCCTTTTGTTTCTTCTTTTCAAGACCGAGCATCTTTCGAATCGAGTCGGGCGCGTAGTCGGTCAGGTAGCTTTCTCCATGGGTGAGCGAGGCACCGTCGTGACTGGCGAATCCCATCAGCCCCACGCTCGCGAACAATAACAGCCGATAGAATTTCGGATTTGAAACTGACGCCACGGTCCACGCTTTGAGGATGAAGGTGATGATCGCCAACACCGAGAAAATGAGACCGCCCCAGAGGTGGCGCTCGGCGAGATCGTTGCCGGCATATTCTCCACCTCGAAACAAAAGGAATCCTGCGATGACGGCCAGCACCGAGCTGGCTGCGCCGAAGAAAAGGGGAAACAACGAGGCATTCGCCTCCTCTAACGGGGGCCGCATGCGAAGAATAGCACCTAGTTCCTGGAATATGATCAACACGAATACCCCGATGGGCAGATGAAGCAAAACCGGATGGAAACGACCGATGAAGTTCATGATATCCGGCATTTCCCCGCCATTAACCGGTCCAGCGAGGAATGGCATTGCGATTAGACTACCTGCCGCGAGGAATCCAAAAAATGTCAGCGCCCAGGGTTTACGACGGCGCACGATTGGGAGGGTTTGATCAACCATGGATGGGTGGGATTACGACCGCAGGATTTGCGATCTTCCAAATCGATTCGAGGACTCAGACATCAACCGTCTGGCTGGTTTTCGAGGACTTCCCCCGACTGAGGAATGGCACCCATCGGCGCACGTCGTAACCCAGGTAGGCCATCGCTTTTACAAAAATCAGCAGCGCGGTCGCTTCATCGATGATGGGAATGGGATCGGGAAGCGGACCAACCAGGAGCAGGTAAAGTGCCGATAGAATTGCCAAGAGCCATGCGATGCATCGTTTCATCTGCGAATCGTAGCACCAGCCGGAAAGAACACAACTTACCAGCCGGATGCGGGGGTAAAATAGTTCCTCCGAGGGATGGACTGGTAAAACTCCAGGCAGAGCTGGGGGTGAACCGAAGCAGCGCTTCCGCTCGTGCCAGATCCATGATCGACTTGCTTGCGCTCGCTGCTGCGACGGCATAGACTTTTCCAACCCCGAAAAACAATGAGTTACGACGATGACTGGCCCGATCAAACCATGGAAAACCGCCGTGTTTCCATCCTCAAAACCATCCGTCCCATCAGCCATGAGGAGTTGAAGCAGCTCGGAGAATCCCGTTTCCCGATCGTGACGGATTCGTGG
Organism: Luteolibacter sp.; assembly: GCA_051648225.1. GTDB lineage: Bacteria > Verrucomicrobiota > Verrucomicrobiia > Verrucomicrobiales > Akkermansiaceae > Luteolibacter. Next base: position 6,227 of record JBOFET010000014.1, on the reverse strand, counting down.
TGCACCCGCTACCATGAGTTCATTGACAAGAACGCCGCCGCGACTTTTTACCGGGCGGATAGTCCGGAAGGCGCAGAGGTCATCTACTGCCGCGACACCGGTCAAGGTGTCTGGTTCCTACCGGGCAAGGGCATGGGAATCATCCAGCCGAGAGGCCTCCAGCTTCTTGCGGAAATCGCCAAATCTCTCTGAAGATCACCTTTCCGTATGGCGATCGAAACCTTTGCCGGCATTTCACCCACGGTCCATGAAAGCGCTTTCATCGCCGCCAGTGCGGATGTGATCGGTCGGGTGACACTGCACGAAGAATCCAGTGTGTGGTATCAGGCGACGCTGCGTGGTGACATCCACGAAATCGTCATCGGCCCGCGATCCAACGTGCAGGACAATGCGGTGATTCATCTGGCGGACAACTATGGCTGCTATCTCGGGGAGCTGGTAACGGTGGGCCACTCGGCGATCCTGCACGCCTGCACCGTGAAGGATGAGGTGCTCGTGGGCATGGGCTCGATCGTGCTCGATGGCGCGGTGATCGGCGAGCGTTCCATCATCGGCGCTGGGGCGCTGGTCACCGGTGGGACGGTGATTCCGCCGGGTTCGTTGGTTCTCGGGTCGCCCGCCAAAGTGGTGCGCACGCTGTCACTCGACGAGCAATCGAAGATCAAAAACTGGGCGGAAAAGTATGTGAAGGGTGCCAGGCTCTATCGGGAGCGCGCGCTTTGAGACGGTTGCCCGTGGTTCGCCAGCGATTTGGCCAGCAAGAAACCTTGACGGTCGCAGGTGGTGTTGGTTTTCTCCTGCCGCGCTCATCATCGAGGTAACCGGTTAGGCCGCTGCCCATCTTTGAAAGCGTGAGTCCAAAACGTCAGCCAAAGCGAAACCGCAAGTAGCGACTGATGGATCCCCAGCCGGCTTAGCTCAGTGGTAGAGCAACTGATTTGTAATCAGTAGGTCATCAGTTCGACTCTGATAGCCGGCTCCATTTTAGGCCTGCTGAAAGCGGCAAAGCCAACCCACTCAGAGAGGGTCTCGGCATCCTGCGCCACTTCACTCCGCGGATTCAGGCTGTGGTTGTTTTTTGAATTTCGCCCGGGCGATTTCGATGACCATGGGTAATACCGAGACTCCAATGATGCCGAGCACGACCAGCTCGAAGTGCTTCTGCACGATCGGAATGTTACCGAAGAACCAGCCGCAGGGAAGAAGGAGACCGACCCACAGGAAGGCTCCGATCACGTTGAAGAACATGAAGCGGCGGTAGTCCATCTCACCCGAGCCAGCGACAAAGGGGGCGAAGGTCCGGACAATGGGCACGAAGCGGGCGATGATGATCGTTTTCCCGCCGTAACGGACGAAAAACTCGTTCGTTTTCTCGATGTGGCTGCGTTTTACGATTTTGGGAAACTTGCGCATCATCCAGTCCCCGGACTTCCGGCCGATCCAGTAATTCACCGTGTCTCCCAAAATCGCCGCGACGAGTAAAATGACGGCGGCGATCCAGATGTTCAGGCTAGATCCCTCCTTGGCTGCCAATGCGCCAATGGCGAATAACAACGAGTCGCCCGGCAGGAAGGGCGTGATCACGAGTCCGGTCTCACAGAAAATGATGAGAAAGAGCAGCCCGTAAATCAGGATGCCATGGGCGTTGATGAAGTTCTCGAGATGGTCGGGAAGATGCAGGAAGAGGTCGATGATTTCAGCCATGGTCTAACTATGTTCGGGGCGGGGATCGCGGGAGAGGAGCTCGCGCATGGCGAGCGGCACGGATTTACCTTCGTAGAGGATGCTATAAACACCGTCGATGATGGGAGTGCGGACTGCCGCGCGGCGCGAGGCTTCGTGGATGGATAGCGTGTTAGGCACCCCCTCGGCAACCATGCCAAGCGAGGCGACGGCTTCTTCTAGGGTCTTGCCGCCGCCCAGTGCGAGGCCCACGCGGTGGTTCCGCGAGTGTTCGGAGAAGCAGGTGACGATGAGATCACCCATGCCGGAGAGTCCGGAAAACGTCTCGACGCGCCCGCCGAGTGCGGTGCCGAGGCGGGTCATTTCCGCCAATGCGCGGGTGACCAATGCGGCGACGGCGTTATCGCCGAGTCCCAACCCGTGGGCCATGCCGGCTGCGATGGCATAGACGTTTTTCACGGCACCACCGATTTCGATGCCAGCGAGATCATCGCTGGTGTAGGAGCGGAAGTGCGGGAAGGTGAAAAGCTCCTGAAGACGGACGGCGAGTTCGTGGTTGCCGGAGCCGATGACCGCGCAGGTGGCCATGTCCTCGGCGATTTCTTCCGCGTGATTCGGCCCTGAGAGGGCGGCGATTGGGTTCTCTGGGAAAACCTCGCGCAAGATCTCACTCATTCGCTCGCCAGTGGATTTCTCGATGCCCTTGGCGCACGACAGCAGTGGCGTGGTGGCCGGAAGGCTGGCCTGCGAGAGAATGATGGCCATTTCCCGCGTCGCTGAAGTAGGGACGGCGAAAATGACAAGCGGATGGACTGCGGCATCTCGCGGATTCACGGATGCCTGCACGTTTTCCGGCAGCTGGATCTTGGCGAGGTAGTGTGGATTCCGATGCTCACGGTTGATGGTATCCGCCGTTTCCTGATCCCGGCCGATGAGGACGACGGAGTTCAACTTCGGGGCGAGCAGCTTGGCCATGGCCGTGCCGAAGGAGCCTGAGCCGAGAACGGCGGCGGAGGTGAATGGGCGGTTAGACATCGGCGGATTTCGGCTTGCGGGTGAAGCGATGCTCGGTGCCCTTGCGAAGGCGCTCGATATTGGATTTGTGTTTCCAGATGGCGAGGATTCCAATGGTTAGACTCAAGAGGAACAACGGTCGGTTCCAGGTGCCGTCCTGAATCCGCCCGTGGTGCCATGAGCCCCAGAGCGTTAGAAGTGGCAGGGCGGCGGCGGCGACGATGCTGGCGAGCGAGACGTAGCGGGTCGTCAGGAACACGGCGAGGAAGATCAGGACCAGCAAGCCCACCGCGAACGGCATGAGCGCTAGCAGAACGCCCGCCGAGGTGGCGATGCCTTTGCCGCCTTTGAAACCGACCCAGGGAGAATAGTTGTGCCCGAGCACGGCGGCGAGCGCCGTGAGGATTTGCACAGTCTGGCCTTTGAACGCTTCCGCAGCGGGAAGAACCAGCGCCCAAGGATCGAGAAAACCCAGCGGGACCTGGATCGCACGACCTTCGATTTGAATGAGATTGGTGGCGATGGCTACGGGGATGAAGCCCTTGAGAGCATCGAGGAAAAGACAGGTGATGCCGTATTTTTTCCCCACCACCCGCAGCACGTTGGTGGCACCGATGTTGCCGGACCCGTGCTCACGGATGTCGATTCCCTTGGCCTTGGCGATGATCAGCCCGAAGGGAATCGACCCGAACAGAAAGGCAACAAGCGGGCAGAGCCAGAGCTGCATCACTCGACAGTCGCGGATTTGATCGTCACGGACTCCACCGGGACGTCACCGCCGAGCCAGGCATCCGCGCGGGTGGCGACGGCTTTGATCTTGTCCACCACTTCCATGCCCTGAACGACCTTGCCAAAAACCGCATAACCGCCGTTATTGGGGAAATTGAGCATGTTGTTGTCCACGACGTTGATGAAGAACTGGGCGGTGGCGCTGTTCGGATCGTTGGTGCGGGCCATGGCGATGGTGCCGCGGTCGTTCTTGAGGCCGTTTTTACCCTCGTTGACGATGCCCTTGCCCGTCGGTTTCTCGGTGAGGACCTGTCCCTCTTGGGTGAAGCCGCCACCTTGGATCATGAAGCCATCGATCACCCGGTGGAAAACCGTGCCGTCATATTGTTTCTTTTTCACGTAGCTGACGAAGTTTTCGACCGTGACCGGGGCTTTTTCCGGGTCGAGTTCGAGGACGATGTCGCCCTTGCTTGTCTTCAGCCGGACTTTGACCATTTTTGCGGCTACCGCAGGTTTTTCGGCAGACTTTTCAGCCTGCTTGGCGGGTTCGCACGAGGCGATGACGGGGAAAAGAAGAAGGGAAATTAGAGCGAGTCTGCGTTTCATCGGCGAGAGCTTTACGGGAGAGCGCGTCGGAGTGCAAGCGCTGTTGAGAAGCTCTTCGCCGACGATCACCAACGCCTTCAGCAAGCTGGGGTAAACCTAAGCCGCCTGCGACGGGACGAGGTAGCGCCCGAGCTCGTTGCGCATGCCTTTTTTCGGCGACCAGACTTCGATGCGGTCGCCGATGATCAGTGTGGAATGGGACGGCGCGGCGTAGATGTAAAAAGACCACACCCGTCCAGAGCCTAACAAAAGATTGAGCAGGCTGCGAAAGTCGGTGCGGTCACCGCTTTTGAAAAGATGCCCCGGTGTGGTGATGAGTGGACGGATTTCCTCCCGGGCAGCTCGAAAGCATTGGATCGACGTCGATTCCTCGATGTTTTCCTGAGGGCCGGGAAGGATTTCCACGAGCTTGTTACCGTCCTTGGCGAGCAGGTCGGCGAGGTAATCGGCGAGCATCAGGCGACTTCGGCGTTCGGTCGGGCTTGGGAAATCACCGGCGACGGGGACACCACACTCGAGCGGTTGGTGGTGCATCCCCTGCCCGGCCAGCCACTTGTGAATCTCTGAGTTCGTAAGGCAGCGCATGGTCATTGAGGAGTGAGAAAAAAGCCGCAAACCCCTGCGGCGATTGGGACCCGCCACGCCGGCGAGCAACCGATCCTAGGAGCACAAACCACGCCACCAAGGAAAAATCCTACCTTCTTCCCGCAGTATTTTCACCCTGGTCTTCGGACGCTTCAACCCTCGGGTGCGGCGAGGAATTTCATCACATCTTCCGCTTGTTTTTCAGTGGAAGCGCTGAGATCACTCCAGACGAGTTTCCCGTCTCTAAAAAGAAATGCCTGCCGCTTGGCGAAACCCAGGGTTTTCGGAACTCCGAAGGCGTCGATGACCTTCGCATCCTCATCAGCGAGCAGCTCGAAAGGCAGCTTGTATTTTTCCTTGAAGGCTTTTTGCCCAGCTTCGCGGTCGGCACTTACGCCGAAAATCTTCACATGCTTTTCGGTCAGAGCCTCATAGGAATCCCTGAGGCTGCAAGCCTGTTTGGTGCAACCCGGCGTGTCCGCCTTCGGATAGAAAAAAACGAGCACATAGCCTTTTGCACCCACTTCGCTGAGGTTCACCAACTTCCCATCCTGGTTTTTCTGCTCTACGACCGGAATCGCCGATCCCACAGCGAGCGGTTCTGCGAGGACATTGCTGGCGAAAATTGTTGCCGAAGCGGCGGTGAGGATCCGTGTGATGGTTTTCATTTGCGGAGAGCATACACGCAAATCAGGCCGCGCAACTGCCAGTTTCGTTCGGAATTCCCAGAGGTGAACTTCTCCGCCCGGATCTTAGGAACAGTCTTGATGTCCTCACCAAGCTCTTTAGTCTGGCTCCTCATCCCTGATCTTCAGCATGCCACTGCCTCCCTTCTACGTCATCGGCCACAAGAACCCGGACACCGACGCCATCTGCTCCGCGCTCGGCTACGCGGCCCTGCTCCGCGCGGTGGGTGAGGAACCCCATGCCACCGCCGCACGCTGCGGGGAAATCTCCCAACGCACGAAATGGGTGCTCCAGCGCGCCGGACTCGACGCTCCCGTGCTCCTGACGGACGTGAGGATGAACGCCGGCATGATCTGCCACCGCAAGGTGATCAAAGTGAGCGTGACCGACACTTTTCTCACCGCCTACCGCCGGATGTTAGCCGCCGAAATCCGCTGTGTGCCTGTCGAGGATGATGAGGGAAATCTCTGCGGCATCCTCCGCTATTTCGACCTGCTCAAGCTCCTGCTGCCTGCTGATACCGAGGGCCTGAGCGTTCGGACAATTCACGTTTCCCTCACCAAGCTCGCGGACACCCTGCAAGCGGAGAGTCTCGGTGCCATGCTGCCTTCCCCGGAGTTCGAGGAGGATCTGATTCTGCTGGTAGGAGCGTCCTCCCAGACCACGGTCGAGCGCCGGCTCAAGGCAGCTGTCGCGGATAACAACGTGGGCAAATTCCTCGTGATTTGCGGTGACCGCCCCATCGTCCAGCGCTACGCCATCGATCATGGTGCTCGTGCCCTGTTAGTCACCGGCGACAACGTGGTTTCCGCAGAAATTCTCACCTACGCCGCAAGAAAAGGCGTGGTGGTGCTGCGCTGCCATCAAGACACCGCCAGTGCCTCGACCCTCATCCGCTGCTCACGCACGGTCCGGCACGTGAT
>JBOFET010000013.1:0-1469 GCA_051648225.1 Luteolibacter sp. | reverse complement strand
AGATCCCAACTCGTATTGCTGTAGTTCGCGCTGGCCTTGGTGACCGCGCGCTGGACCGGAGCGCCGGCCAGGGCGTTCGCGGCGGCGTCTCGATCAGCGAAGGATTGTTTCTCCGCGGACTCGGCCCGGGTTTTTCCGTATCCGAGATAGGTCTTGTTGAGCTGGAGGCCGAGTTCGCAGATCGCCTTGTCTTGCGGCGCGTCGATGTGGGCCACGGCGCGGTCCTGGTCGATGATCATGAACTTCCCCTCGGCCAGCGCGGCTCCGTCATGCCAGGCCCCGGAAATCCCCGCATCGCGCGGGCCGCAGTGGATGGTGTTGACGACGATGTGTTTGGCGAGCGCGGCCTTGCACGCCTGGCGGGCATCGACCGGGCCTTGGGTGAAGGGCTCGTTGCCGGCGATGAAAATGGCCTTGTAGGTTTTTTCCGAGGGATCCCACGCGAGGTCTGCCAGAGACCGCTGGATGACCGCGCCGCAGTATTCCTCGCCGCCGTTGGTTTTCAGCGCGAAAAGCTCGCGGCTGAGTTCATCCAGGTCACGGGTGAACGGCTCGACCTGGCGGATGTAGTTGTTTCCGACAAAGAGTGCTTCGTTTCCGTATTCGAAAAGTGCCACTTCGACGAATGGCACCGCGCCATCGCGGCGAGCATCGACGAAGGTGTTGATTACTTTCCAAAGCTGAGTGCGGGCCTGGTCGATGAGGCCGTCCATGCTGTTGGAGGTGTCCAGCAGCAATGCGATCTGGACCTTGTTTTGTGGCGGGGCCGGGTCGGTCTTTGCGTGGAGTTGGAGGGCGGTGGCGAGTGTGAAGATGAGGAAGTGTTTGATTTTCATAACCCCTCCTTCTTATCCCCGTCCCGGCCCCGCGTCTGTAAAGGCTCGGTAAATAACAAGCGGGGAATCAGATCCAGACGCGCGTGTCTAAAACGGAAGCCGGATTCATCTCAGCGCGTCAATTTTTGATTCCGGGTGCACGGGCATGTGCGCATCGCCCTGATAGCGGCCTTGTCCTCGGAGCGCGAGCCACGGCTGGGCCTGCTTTTCGGCGATGACCCGCGCGACTGGCCGGCCACGCTTGGAAATCACGAGATCCTCGCCGGACTGCTGCACTTGATCGAGCAGTTGCAAGCACTTCGCTTTGAACTCGGTGGCGGTAATTGTTCTCACATGACCCCTCTAAATGACCAGTCATGGGAGGCAAGGAGGAATTTTAATCCCTCATTCCCGGCAGCGTCCGCACCAAGCGACGAGTCACGGGCATTTTGGGGTGCCGGCATCAAAGAAGCTCCCAGCGCCAGTCGAGGAAGTCGTCGTCTTGTTCGGTGGGTTCCATGGCGGTTCAGTTTCTGTTGGACTCGCTGTCCACCGTGGCAGTTTCCGGCTTGAGGGACTCGCCCATGGTTTCGAACCAATGCTGGACGAAGAACTTCTTCTCCTGGGTGAGTAACTTGCTAGATCTGCCGAGGA
>JBOFET010000012.1:0-7839 GCA_051648225.1 Luteolibacter sp. | reverse complement strand
AGGATGGCCATGAAGACACCGATGAGAAGTCCATAGGGAAGGCCGAAGATGGTGAGGGCGATGCCCACCAGGAATCCGTCGATCACACCGACAAGCACCTGGCCACGGAAGAACGATACCAGATAGCCGTTGATTTCCTGCAGGGTGTCCACCAGTGAGGTTTTGAACCGTGACGCCTTCAGCGGCACGTAGTCGTGCCAGTGGGTGCGGATGGACGCCGAGTCCTTGAGGAAAAAGAACAGATAGATCGGCACCATGATCATCCCGATCAGAAGCCCCAGGAGACCCAGCACCTTGGTGGAGCCTGCGGTTAGCCAGTTGCGGCCGGTCTTTAAAATCACATCCACGTTCTCAATCAACATGCGCCCGCCGCGGGTGCGGGCGAATGGGTCGAGTGATTTCAAGTCGGTGGAGAGCAGCTCGGGTGCCAGAGGATTGCCTTCATCGTCGGTTTCCGTGAGAATCCAGCCGACGGGACCATTTCGGTTGCGTTCCCGCAGGTCGTGCAGCGAGCGGGCGAGCGTGGGGGCTAGGTGCTCGGTATTGTTGCCATCCCCAGGTTCTTCTGCCGGAACGACGGTCTGGGTGGAGTTAGAAGTCGAGGAGATGAATGACCGGAGCGCCATGCGCCCGCGCTGGATCCCGGGTAGGACGGCGGCGACTAACAGGGTGGCGAAAACCAGAATCGAAAGGAACAGGGTGACGACCGCCCACAGACGGCTCATGCCGCGGACTTCAAGAAATCGGACGATGGGGTCCAGCACATAGGCGATGATCCCGGCCACGATCAGGGGAATGAGCACGGGTTGGAGAAATCCGAACACCGCGCCTAGCAGCCAGATCAGGCCGACGAGCAGTGCGCCGATGACGAGAATGGAAATTCCGGTGGCGGCGTTCCAGAGAGTCTTCTGCTGAAAAGGAGTCGGGTAGCGCGTCATGGTGATAGTCTCGCACACGGGTATGGAGACTGCGCCGCGATGTTCCAATTACAAAACGTCCTGCTTTTCCGACGGTGTTGCGCCCGCATTGGCGACTTTATCCAGCACGCCGTTGACAAAACGCCGGGAGTCCGTGGTGCCGAATCGTTTGGCGAGTTCGATGGCCTCGTTGATCACCACCTTGGGCGGAGTGGCTGTGTGGAGGAGTTCGTAGGTGCCAAGTCGGAGGACGGCGCGGTCCACCGGATCGATCCGCTCGGGCGAGAAATTTTCCACCACGGTGGCGAGTGTTTGGTCGATGGATTCCTTGTTGGCAAGAATCCGGTCCACCAGGTCGTCCGCCATTTCCCGGAGTTTGCTGATTTCCAGCTTGGAATCTCGCAGGCGGGCGAGGTCGGTCTGTTCGGGAAATTTTTCAGGTTCCTCGACCATCCGCAGACGGTCGGAGATGCGCTGAAGCCGCCGGATCGTCGCCGTCACCGCTTCCATTTGCCCGCGCAGGGCGGGGAAATCTTCCAGCCCTTCGACGAACCTGCTCCGCGCGGCTGCCAGCGCCCGGTCAACTTTGAAAAGTGCTTCTAACGCCTCGCCGAAACTTTCTGCCACGGACGCGTCGTCATCGTCCTTGGGCAGGCGCTCCAGTTTTGCAAACGCCGTGCTCCATCCCGACTCCAGCTCGGCGATCCGCCTCAAGTCAGTTTTCAAACTCTCCGCCTGTGGCCACGCCGAGAGCCAGGTCGTCGCTTGCCCGAGGCGTTCGACAAACTCGCTCAATCGGCCTTCCCGGCCGTGGGCCAGATGGTGCACGGTTCGGAATGTCGCGAGTTGTAGGCTGCGACGGTCGGACTCGGTGACAAAATCCCAGAAGGGGCCGCGAAGGGCCGCTGGGTCCGCGCCACCTTCGAGATCGGCGCAGTAAAGAAATTGGACGACCGCCTCGCGGATGTGGCGGCGGCTAGGCATTGCGGTTTTTCTTATAAGAGGCGTTGCGGGGCATGGATCGGTCAAGTTCCAGGAAAACATCGATCATCGCAGCGGCGGCCCTGGCGGCTTCGCGTCCACGATTGAGCTGCGCTCCGATGCAGCGTGCGTAGGCCTGTTTTTCGTCCGCGACCAGTAAAACCTCGTGAATCACCGGGCGCATCGATTGGACGGCCAGTTGCTGCAGCGTGTAGGTCACGGAGCTTGCCACTAGATCCGCGTGCTCGGTGGAGCCGCGGATGATGACCCCCAGCGCGATCACGCAGGCTGGCGGATCGCGATCAAGAATCGAAGCGACCATTACCGGGATTTCAAACGCGCCCGGCACCCGGATGAGGTCCACTCGCCCCTGAGGTACGAGGTCTCCCAGTTCTTGGATGGTGTTTTCCACCAGTGCGTCGGTGAACTGCTCGTTATATTTTGAGGCGACAATGCAGATCCGGACTTTAGGTCCGACGATGCGGGGTTTGGGCGGCAAAGCTGTCGACATGCGCGGGGTATGGAGGGCGTTGAACGAAAAGTCAACCGACAGGCTATGAGATTCATCCGCACTGCGATTTTCACTTGGCGAACCACCCGGAGGCACGAAGATCCGGCCATGGCATCCGTTCTTCCATGATTTCCCAACCGGAAAAGAGGCTCTTTGGACTCGTCCTCGCCGGTGGCCGGAGTGCCCGCATGGGTCGTGACAAGGCGTCGCTCATCCACCCGGATGGTCGCCCGCTTGCCAAGCGGTGCCATGACTTGCTGCGCGAAGCTGGCTGTGAATCCGTCGTTCTCTCCCTGCGGCACGATCAGGAAATCCCCGCCGGTTTGGACGAAGTGGAAGTGGTGCGAGATCCGGCAGAGGCCAGCGATGGCCCCATGGCCGGTATCATTTCCGGCATGCGGCGGCACCCGGATGCCGACTGGCTGGTGGTTGCTTGCGACTTGCCTAGACTGGACCTTCAGACGCTTGCCCACCTGATTTCCTCCCGCGTGCCAGGAGAGGCCTTCCTCGCCTACCGCAGTGAGTTCGACGGGCTGCCAGAGCCGCTTTGCACGTTTTACTCCGCCGCTTCCCGGTCGCTTCTTGAGCAGGCGGCCGCCCTTGGTTTCCGCGGCCCGAGGAAAATTCTCTTTCGGCACGGTTGTCGTTTGTTGGAGCCGGTGACACCCCGTGCGCTGACGAATGCAAACACCCCGGACGATTGGGAAGCCTGCGCAGCCGAGCCGCCGGAGTGGCGCGGCGAGTTGTTGGAAATCTGGATTTCTCCCGGCAACGACTTCCGCGGTCGTCACGGACTCGGCCGGCTCGATCATGGAATCCTGGCGCGGTCCGAAGTCGAGTGCGTCGCCGGCATGGGCCTGCGCGGGGATCGGTATTTCGGTTACCAACCGGACTACAAAGGACAAGTCACGTTTCTCGATGTGGAGTTGGTGCAAGCCGTCCGCGATCGCTTTTCGCAGCCCGATCTGTCCAGTTCGGTGTTCCGCAGGAATCTCGTCGTCGGTGGTGTCGATCTGGCAGAATGGGTGGGCAGGCGTTTCCGCTTCCAAGGCGTCGAATTCGAGGGGAGCGAGGAGTGCAAGCCCTGTTACTGGATGGATGCTGCCGTCGCTCCCGGCGCGGAGGTGTTCCTCAAGGCGGACCACCGCGGCGGCCTCCGTGCGAGGATTCTGTCTGATGGAATTCTACGTGTCGGCGGGTGAGAATATCCTTGTCGGAATTCCCGGAATTGATTGTGTCGGCAGCGAAACACAAACTACCTAACATCATGCTTAAAGAATTCAAAGAATTTGCACTCAAGGGCAATCTCATCGACATGGCCGTCGCCTTCGTGATGGGCGCTGCATTCACGAAACTGTCCACTGCGTTTATCGAAGATTTGATCATGCCCCTGATCGGGAGGATCTCCGGCGGGATGGATTACTCCAATAAATTCATCGGACTCTCTGACAAGGTGGTCGCGACCGATTTGGTCACGGCGAAAACTCAAGGAGCTGTCATCGCTTACGGAAATTTCATCACCATCGCCATCAACTTCGTCATCGTGGCCTTCGTCATGTTTCTCGTCGTGAAGGCGATCAACAACGCCAAGAAATTGACGGAAAAGGCAGCTGCTGCGGCTCCGCCACCGGAACCCACCGCCGAGGAGAAGCTGCTCGCCGAGATCCGCGACTTGCTGAAGAGCGGCAGATGATCGGGAGTTTCTGATGGGGCGTGTCCCCGTTTTGCAAGGCAAGACGGGGATCTCGTATCACGCGGTTTTAAACCGGTTCGTGGTCCGCCGGAAAAATGTTTTACGCCCCGGTGGACTTGGCATCAAACTCGGCTTTGGCGACCTTTCGGCACTCTGCGACGAAGTGATTGCATGCCTCGCGGCATAGCAGGGGAATGGCTTCTGACGCGGGGATGTCGCCGGGGATCCCGCCGAAGCGACTTGCCTCGCTATCGTCAAGCGGAGTTTCCGCATCGAGCTGCCAGAGGATCTTCTTCGCGCACTGGTGAGCAGGTCCGCAGACTTGCTGAACGAGTTTCTGCGCTCCCGCATCACTGATCGAGCGGGCGAAGCGATACATCCCGGTCTGGCGGTTGAGCTTGTCGCGAAGGCTTTCGATTTCGAGGGTGCCGTCTTGCCAGGCGAGGAATAAATTGAGGCAGGCAGGGTAGAAGTGATCCAAGGCGAGGCGGAGGTCTTGTTCGCTGGCAAGCGTCATCACCCAGCCGCGCTTGAGATTCACTTGGCCCTTCGTGAAGCGGTAAGTTCCGTCCTCCGCATACGTGGAAATGTCGCGGGCGTCGGCTGGCCCCTCATGGACTTCCAATCCCCCGAAATTTTTTGCTTTGGATTTTTCGAGATCCAAATGGTGGCAAAGAACGTATCGAGCGTTCGGAACATTCGTTTGAATCTCTAGTTCTCCGATCCGGTGGATGCTGGATTCCAAGAGTTCGCGAAGTTGAAGGGTGGTGGACATGCGTTTTCGAAGAAGGGCTGAATTCAAAAAAAGTTTTAAACAGAAGCTTGTTGATGGAGTTGATCGAAGTCTGAAATTTGATCCAGAATCACGTCTGCCAACAGTCGTTCGGTCCCGATTGCCGAGCTGTAGTAAAGCATTTTGCCGCGGAGTGCGTGAGGGTTGTGGCGGAAGATCTCCCGCTGGCTGGCGGCAGCTCCGACCTCGTTTTCGATGCCGAGTAACACCGGAATGTCTTGAAAGGAATGCAGTCCGTCCGAGATGAAAAATGGCACGACGACGACGTTTGGAGTTTGCGACATTTTGTCCCACTCGGCGATGAACGGCTGCTCCTCCATGTAAGCGTCGAGCACGGCGGCGTAGCCAGCTCCCGAGGTGGCGATCAACTCCGCTTGGTCGCGGATGGCCTTGGTGGAATTCTGGTTCAGGCCGGTGCCGTGACCCGTGATTATGAGCGTGGTCTCGGCGGGGTCGATGCCGGGAGCCACCTCGCGAGCTCGTTTCAAGATCAGATCGGTCATCGAGCGATGCACGCCGACGGGCAGGCAGTAGTGAAACGTTTTTCCGCGCACCACGCTGGTCGGGCCGGTGAGTTGGAGTTCCCGGGGAATGACGTCTTGGGTGAAATAGCCCTCGCTGATGAAGTCCGGGACCACATACACTTCGTCCGAGTCGATTTGGTAGAACGCCTCGCGCATCGACGGTTCCTCCTTCCAAAAACAACAATGAACCTCTGCAAACAGCCCGCGGCTGCGGATTTCGTCCGCGTGCTCGAAATAGGGCGTTGAGGAATCCGGATTCTCGGTGGATCCGTGCCCCACGATGAGTAGGGCGCTATTTGGTTTGGCCGCGATCGACATGCCGTCAAGTTGGCAAGGAAGGCCGGGAACGCAAGGCGGGTAATCCAACGGAGGAGCCTCCCCGAGCAGAGGATGACCTCCATGTTTGCGTGAAGGATTTGAAAAAGTCCGGCTTGCAACGCGTAGATTCACCGCGAAGCCTCTGAGAGGAAGTTTGTATCGCTCACCATTAGATTCATGAAGAACCAAATCGTCGCCCTCGGGCTGCTTTTCGCCCCCTTTGGAGGAACGTCCTACGCCGCCGAAGTTCCAGGCGACGAATATTACAAAGTCGAAACCGTAGCGACCGGCTTGGTCGATGCCATGGAACTCACCGTCCTGCCTACCGGAGATGTCTTCATCGCCGAGCGCACCGGGGCCTTGAAGTGGTATGCGCCAAAAAAAGGGGAGGTTAAATCGATCCATCAGTTTGACGTATCGGTAAAAGTAGGAGGGAAATCCCGTGAAACGGGTTTGCTGGGAATCACAGCAGATCCGAGCTTCATGAAGAATGGCTGGATCTACGTTTGCTACTCGCCGCAGAAGCCAGAGGTGCATCGACTCTCACGCTTTACGTTCAAGGCAGGATTGCTCAAAGACGAAAAGATTTTACTCGAGGTCGAGCAGTCTCGCGAAGACGGGGTTTGCCATGAAGGTGGGTCACTTGCGTTTGACCATCGGGGAAATCTTTTTCTCTCCCTGGGAGACAACACCAATCCTTTCAAATCCGACGGGTATGCACCCATCGACGAACGCCGGGGCAATGAGCACCAGAATTCCCAGCGGACGGCTTCGAATACCAATGACCTCCGCGGTAAGATCATCCGCATCCGCCCCATGCCGGATGGAACCTATCAGATCCCAGATGGGAATCTGTTCCCCAAGGGGACGCCTCAGACCCGGCCGGAAATCTTCGTGATGGGTTGCCGCAATCCTTGGCGGATCGGTGTCGATCAGAAAAATGGAATTCTCTACTGGGGCGAAGTTGGTCCCGATGCCAGTAACGAAGGAGAGCGTGGACCCAAGGGGCATGATGAAATCAATCAGGCAAAAACAGCCGGCAACTACGGTTGGCCTTATTTCGTCGCCGACAACAAAGCTTACGCAGCCTTTGATTTTGAAACGCAGAAAGTGGGCACGACCTTCATCTCGACGAGTCCTGAGAATGGTTCACGTCTCAACACCGGGGTGAAAAAGCTCCCCCCTGCGAGAGCTCCCCTTTGGTTTGGATCGCGTTCCTGCTATTGCGCGGGGCCAGTTTACTACCATGGCGAATACCCCGATTCGCCGGATAAATTGCCTCGCGAGTTGGACTCATGCCTCATCACCTTCGATTGGAACAATGGACGCATGCAGCTCACCAAGCTCAACTCAAAGGGCGACATGGAGTGGAAAGAAAACTGGTTGAACTCGAAAAAATTCGTCCATCCGTCGGATGTCGCCATCGGGCCGGACGGAGCAATGTATGTTCTGGAATACGGTTCCGTTTGGTATAACGCCACCGATGGAAAACTGAAGAAGGTGACCTATTCCAAATCTCCTCAACAAGAGTCGAAAGAGGAGCCTTTGGACCCACGCCTCGCCGGCCTGCCAGAAGGTCATCCCGGCACCCAATTGCTTGCCGAGTCGAGTTGCATTTCCTGTCACCAGACCCAAGTCCAGTCGATCGGACCACGGTATGCCGATGTGGCAGATCGCTACCGTGGAAAAGGCGCGGCAGCTACCTTGACGCAGAAAATTCTCAAAGGTGGCGGCGGTGTCTGGGGACAGGTTCCAATGCCGCCCAACCCGCAGTTCAACGAAGAACAAATCAGCCAAATGGTAGATGCGATTCTATCGTTGAATCCCGCCGGACATAAGGAATAGGGTGGAGAGGGTAGGTGAATTTTGTTTCAGTTAGCTGGATTCAATCCCGGATAGTGTCGAAAACGATCCAGTGGTTCACTCCATCAATCCAGACGGCCTCGAAACGATCAAGCAGCGCGGTGCCGAGAAGTCCGTCCTCTCCAGCAAACAAGGGTTTCCGGTAAACGTCGGTAGCGACGTCGGGAACGGTGAGTGAGCCTAGGCTTACTTCGGTCCGGATCGTTTTGCCGTTGCGGATCCATTGGAGGGACGAGCCG
>JBOFET010000011.1:0-3151 GCA_051648225.1 Luteolibacter sp. | reverse complement strand
GAAACAAGCCGGATTCCAAGGAGCGTGGCTGGGATGCGGTGGCTGCTTGGTATGACAAGCTCGTCGGTGAATCCGGCTCGAACTATCACCAGAATGTCATTCTTCCCGCCGCCTTGCGGATGCTGGACCCGCAGCCGGGTGAAGCGGTGATCGATGTCTGCTGTGGCCAGGGAGTGCTGGTCAAGCCGCTGCTAGAATTGAAAATCGGCAGCTTCACTGGGGTCGATGCGAGTCCGCGGCTGATTGAATTCGCAAAATCCCGCCACGGTGCGGATCCGAGGGTCTCGCTCGTGGTGGCGGACGTGTGTCAACCGGGCGCCTGGGCGGATGGCACTCACGACGCGGCGACGTGCCTGATGGCGGTCCACGATGTGCCGGATCCGGTGGCGATGTTCTCTAACATCGCCCGCGCCCTCAAGCCGGGTGGGCGGGTGGTGATGGTCTTCATGCACCCGTGTTTCCGGATTCCCAAGAAGACGCACTGGGGGTGGGATGCGGACCAGAAAATCCAATACCGGCGCATCGACCGCTACGCCACGCCGTTAGAGATTCCGATCACCACGCATCCGGGGAAGGGGACCGGTGAGATCACCCAGTTTCACCATCGGCCACTGGCGGATTTACTCACAGCGGTAGGCCGGGGGGGACTGGCCGTCACGGGATGCGAGGAGCTTTACAGCCACCGGCGCTCGCAGGCACACGGGCCATTCAGCAAGGCGGAGCACGCGGCGGCGGCGGAGTTCCCGATGTTCCTCGCGCTGCGGGCGATCAAGGTTTGAAACTGCGGTGGATTTCAATTTCCACGGCCTTGCTCGTCGGGGTGCCGCTGCCTTCCGCCTGACTGCCGACGGGGACTAACACATTTGCCTCGGGGAAATAAGCGGCAGCACTGCCACGTGGGGTCTCGTAAGGGATCGCGGTGAATGATCTGGCGGAGCGCCGCTCATCGCCCCAGAAGCTGGTGATGTCCACTTGGGCACAGGGAGTGATGCCTCTTTCCTCAAGATCCTCGGGATTCACGAGGATGATGCGGCGGGCATTGCCGATGCCACGGTAGCGGTCGTCCATGCCGTAGATGGTGGTGTTGAACTGGTCATGGCTGCGGAGCGTTTGCAGGACCAGGCGACCGGGGGCGACGGTGAAGACGCTCATGGCGGCGAGACCGAAGCTGGCCTTGCCGGTGGGGGTTTCCCAGACGCGGTGTTTGGCGGGATTTGGCAGATAGAAGCCACCCGGTTGATGGGCCCGTGCGCTGTAGTTTTCGAACCCGGGAACGACCCGCTCGATGAGGCTGCGGATGCGATCATAGTCTTCAGCGAGCCATGCCCACGGCACGGGTCCGGTTTCCGGCGAGTCCACCGCCGCCGCGAGTCCGGCGATGATTTCCACTTCACTTCGTAAATCGGGCGATGCGGGGGCAAGCACGCCGCGCGACATTTGCACGACGCCCATGGAGTTCTCACAGGTGACGAACTGTCCTTCCCCATCGCGCTCGCTTCGGCCCAGACAGGGAAGGATCAACGCGGTGCGCCCGGTGACGAGGTGACTGCGGTTGAGCTTGGTGGACACGTGGACGGTGAGCTCGCAGTTCCGCAGGGCGGCGGCGGTGAAGTCGGTGTCCGGCGAGGCTTGGAGAAAATTTCCCCCGAGGGCGAAGAAGACCTTCGCTGCCCCGCGATGCATGGCGTGGATGGCGGCGACGGTGTCGTAACCGTGATGCCGTGGAGAGGAAATTCCGCATTCGCGATCGAGCGCGGCGAGGAAAGCTTCCGGCATTTTTTCGAAAATCCCCATCGTACGGTCGCCCTGGACATTGCTGTGGCCGCGCACCGGACACAGCCCGGCACCGGGGCGGCCGACCGCACCTAGCAGAAGATGAACATTGATCACCTCGCGGATGGTGGCGACGGCATTCCGGTGTTGGGTGAGTCCCATGGCCCAGCAGGTGACGAGCTTGCGTTTGCCTTCCAGCACGGTGGTGGCCAGGGTGCGGATTTCCGCTTCATCCACCCCGCTCATGCCCGTGATGTCCGACCAAGACGTTTCTCCGACCTGTCTGCGGTAAGCCTCGAAATGCAAGGTATGCTCGCGGATGAAGGAATGGTCGATGACCGTGCCAGGTTCCGAGGTTTCCTTTTCAAGCAGCACCTTGGCGAGTCCCCGGAAGAGCGCCAGATCGCCATTGATGCGGACGCGGATGAAGGATGACGCCAGCGCGGAGGCCCGGCCGAGGAGAGTCGCGACGGGGTGCTGGGGGTGAATGAAACCGACCAGCCCGGCTTCCTTGAGCGGATTGATCGAGACGATCTTGGCCCCGTTTTTCACTGCCTCTTCCAAGGTGCTGAGCATGCGCGGATGATTGGTGCCGGGGTTCTGCCCCACGCAGAGGATGGCATCCGCGTGCACCAGATCGTCCAGGGTCACGGTGCCCTTGCCGATGCCGATGGCATCCATCATCGCGAGTCCTGATGACTCGTGGCACATGTTCGAGCAGTCTGGCAGATTGTTGGTGCCATAGCTGCGGGCGAAGAGTTGATAGAGAAACGCCGCTTCATTACTCGCCCTGCCAGAGGTATAGAAAACCGCCTCATCCGGGGATCCCAACGCTTTGAGATGACTGGCGACGATTTCAAAAGCCTCTTGCCATGAGATCGGCTGATAGTGGGTGCTTCCCTGGCGCAGAATCATCGGCATGGCGATGCGTCCCTGCTGCTCGTGCCACCCATCGGATTGTGCGGCGAGTTCCTCGACGGAATGCATCGAGAAGAATGCAGCGTCCGCAAGCTTGCGGGTGGCCTCGGAAGCGAGTGACTTGGCACCGTTTTCGCAAAACTCGGCGAAGGAACGGTCACCGTCCGGATCCGGCCAAGCGCAGCTGGGGCAGTCGAATCCGCCAGCCTGGTTCATTTCAAGCAGACCTTGCCCGCCCCGGATCGGGCCTGCTTCGCGCAGGATGTGATCCAGCGACGAGACCACCGCAGGGAAGCCAGCCGCCCATGACTTGGGACCGGTTAGTTTGATTTCCCCATCGTGACTCATCCCGCTCCAAACATGCCGATGGCTGCGAGATGATCAAGGTGGAATCAGATCCAACCTGTGAAATCCCGTGGCACGCAGATTTCTTAACGTCAGGTGAAATAGGTATCTTCGT
>JBOFET010000010.1:0-19438 GCA_051648225.1 Luteolibacter sp. | reverse complement strand
TGACGATGACGATGGTGGTTTCCTCCAGTCCGTTCGCCTTGATGGCGGATAGAATCTTGCCAACACAGTCGTCGAACTGGCGGGTGCAGCCGTCGTAGAGGGCCTTGATCTGCTGGATTTCCTTGGGGGGGAGGGCCTGCCACTTGGATTCGAGATCGGTGCCGCCGATGAAGGAGTCGATGTCGAAGTCCACACCGTTTCGGTTAGGCCCCTCGTAGGCGGGATCCGAGAACATGCTGAGGTAGGGTTCGTGGCTGCGGTAGGGGAGGTGGTTGCAGGAATAGAAGACGTGCCAGAAAAAGGGTTTCTGCGCGGCGGTGACTTTGGCGAGGCGTTTCTCGACGCGACTGGTGACGACCTCGGGGGTGACGAACTGGGCGAAGGACTCGAGCTGGGGGAAAATTTGATAGCCGACGGGATTGTCGAAATAGAGTGGGATGACGAGATGGGCCATGACGACGGCCTGGCTCATGTAGATTTTAAAGTTGTCGAAGCTGGAGACGGAGAGGTGCTCCATGCCGAGAGGGAGGACTTCGTAATAACCGGCGCACCAATCGCCGATGGCGGCGGTGTCGTAGCCGCGTTGACGAAGGAGGCTGGGGAGGGTGACGATGCGTTGGTTCGTCGTTGTGACGGCCTCCCTGTTAGGATACATTTGGCGGATGCCGTGGCTCTGTGGGTATTGGGAGGCCATCAGCTGGATGCCGGACTCCATGGTGGAGGCGATGGAGGTGTAGCAGCGTTGGAAATTCGAAGAACGGGCGGCGAGGGAATCGATGACAGGTGAGACGCCGACGGCGGCGGGGCCGTCAGTATGTGCAGGCCGGTAGCCGTTAGCACCGATGCTGTCGCCGCGCAGCGAGTCGGAACCGATGATGATGACGTTAGGAGGCTTGCCCGCTACGGCCGGATTTGTGGGGACTCTTTGAGGAAGGTGGCTGATGCCTGAGGTGAGTGCGACGCCACAGAGGGCGACGGTCGCGGCGGCCCAGCCGATGCGACCCCACCGGCGGATGTGCCAGCATGCCACGAAAACGAAGAAGACGGCAGGGAGAAGGGTGAAAATAACAAGAAGGCTCGCGGGCTTGAGGGAGTCCGGGATGAGTTCGAGGACTTTGTAATACCAATGACCGAACTCTGCCTCGTTTAGGAAATACGGCCGCGTCTCGACGAGGCGGAGGGTGAAGAACCCGTGGATCAGACCAGTGATCGTGAGGCTGCGCAAGACGATGGCGGGAAACTTCCGGAATCTCGAGGCGGCAGTCCAGAGGGCGACGAGTGGCTGGGAGAGAAGGGCGGCGGCGAGGGTGAGGACAAGGTAGGCGATGAGCATTTTCGCGTTTTCCATGACCAGGAAACCGAGGTGTTCTTCACGGGCGAGGGCGCTGAATTTGTTCGCCATTTCACCTGAGGTCTGGGTGAGCCGGAAAAGTGCGGCGGCGTATTGGTAGGCTAGAAAAAGCGATGAGCCTAACAAGACGGCAAGGAATCCAGCGGTGGATGCCGGTGGGAGTTTTTCAGACGAAGGTTTCAAGAGCGGTGAGGCTTGGCGGCAAGCGGTGGAGATCAGGAGCAGGGTTTCAGGCGTCCGGTGGATTTATGTAAATCCAGCCGGGGCTGACGAGTTTTTCAATCACGACTCCCCGGCGGGATTCGACTCCGGTCGGAATGCTCAACCGGAGAATCACGGGAATTTTCCGGTTTCGGCTTTGTCTGAGAAGCTGGCGCAGTTCTTCGAGTGTCGGGCTGCTGCTTTCGATGTAGCCGAAGAGGGTTTCCTCGCTGTCGATCGCGGTGAGGCGGAAGGAACTCCAGCGGCTGGCATCCGCGAACTCGTGGCTGTAGAAGTGGTCCGGCTCGAGGTAAACGCGGAAGTCTATGGCGGCTCCAGTGGGGCGTATGAGGGCGAATTCGTCCCGATTCTCTGCGGGTGGAAACATGGAGTCGAGTGCTGAAGGGCGACTCGCCGTCCGCAGATCCGGGGCAGATTGGTTTCGCGCGGTCCAAAGTTTCCTTGTTTTCCAAGCGGATCACAGGGGCACGGTCCGACGAGTCCTCGTCCACTGGCGTCAGCTTGATTACCCTGTTTTCCCGCACCATATCCGCAGGAAACAAAGCTGTAAAAGTCCATCGACGCAATCCAACTCTCACTCTAAATCTCCGGCGCGAACCACCATGCCAGCACCCCCTCGCATCCTCATCGTCACCGCCGCTTTCGGTGAGGGGCATAACAGCGCCGCCCGCAATATGGGACTCGCGCTCGATGCCGCCGGTGCCGTCACCCAAGTGAACGATCCATGCCTGCTGGGCACCCCGCGCCTGACTTCTGCCGTTAACACCGCTTACCGCTACGTCACGACGAATTTCCCACAGGTCTGGGCGCGAATCTACGCCTCCACCGACCGCTGCGACCTGAGCAAACAACACTCGCAGCCGATGCGCCGGGTCGAGGCGGCGCTGGCGGAGTTGATCCGGGAATTCAAACCGGACGCCGTCGTCAGCACCTATCCGCTTTATCCCTATTTCATGACGCGCTTGGCGGAGGCGTCCGGCGTGAAAATCCCGGTTTTTGTCGTCGTCACCGATTCCATCGAGATCAATGCGGCGTGGCTGCGAGCCTGCTGCGACCGCTGGCTCGTGACCGATCCCTTCACCCGGGAAGCCATGATCCGGAAGGGATCTCCTGCGGAAAAAATCGTCGATACCGGCTTCCCCGTGAATCCAGCATTTTCACAACTCACCCCGCTGGAACCCACCGCTGCCTGCGACCCGTTCCGCATTCTCTATTTCCCGACTGCGAAGTTGCCGTTTGTCCGTCGTCACAGCCGGGCCTTGTTAGAGGCGTCACCCGCCGTGCGCCTCACCATCATCCTCGGTCGGAATGTCCGGCCGCTCTACTCGCGAGCCCGGGAAATCCAAAAAGCCTATCCCGGTCGTGTCCGGCTCGTCGGCTGGACACGACGGGTTCCACAATTTCTCAATCAGCATCACCTCGTCGTTGGCAAGGCGGGTGGGGCGACCGTGCACGAGGCCATCGCCGCCCGCTGTCCGATGCTCATCCATCACCTCGTCCCCGGCCAGGAGGAAGGAAATTTGCGTTTGCTAGAAATCATCGGTGGCGGCCACCTCGCCGAGACCCCCGAAGCGCTCTCGCACTGCCTCACCGCCCTGCTCGCCGATCAAGCTGCCGGCTGGCGCACCATGAAAAACGCCCTCGCTCGCCACAACCGCAACGCCGGTGCCATCACCGCCGCCAACTTCGTCCTCCACGAAATCTCACATCTGAAATCTCAAATCTCAAATCCACCCCCATGACCTTTCTCTTCGACCTTGGCCGCGTCCTGCTCGACTTCGATTTCGAACCCTCTCTGGCGCGTTTGTTTCCCCCAGGCACGCCGGATGCGGCAGCCCGTCTGGACCGCCTGATGGAGCGCAAGGACGAGTTCGAGGCCGGTCGTATCAGCGCGGAGGACTACATCACCTGGGCACTCGGAGTGATCGACTCCACCGTCACCCCGGACGAGTTCCGTCACGCTTGGCGGCATATTTTCACCCGCAACGAGCCGATGTGGGCCACCGTCCGCAAGCTCACTGCCGACGGCCACCGTCTCATCATTTTTTCAAACACCAATGCCATCCACTGCCCTTGGATTTTCGAAAAATATCCGGACTTGTCCTTGTTTCCCGAAGCGGTGCTCTCCTATCAAACCGGCTTCGTCAAGCCGGATCCGGAAATCTATCACCACGTGATCCGCGCACACGGCCTGGTCCCGGAGGAAACCCTCTACATCGATGATCTTCCGCAGAACATCGCCACTGGCCGCGAACTCGGCTTCGTCACCTGGCAATACGACATGAAGAATCACGCCGCCTTCGAGAAATGGCTCGCAGAAAATCTGAAATTCCCACCATGTCCACTCTCACCATCGCCGGGCGCGAGTTCTGCTCCCGCCTGTTTCTCGGCACCGGCAAGTTCCCGTCGAATGATTCAATGCGCGACGCGCTCGCCGCCAGTGGCACGCAGATCGTCACCGTCGCCCTGCGTCGCGCCGACCTCAGCGGCAAGCACGACCCCTACGCCAATATCCTCGAATACATCGACCCGGAGAAATACCTGTTACTGCCTAACACCAGCGGCGCGATGAATGCCGAGGAAGCCGTGCGCCTCGCCCGCCTCGCTGCCGCCGCCGGGCTGCCCAAGTGGGTGAAACTCGAAATCCACCCGGACCCCACCTACCTGCTCCCGGATCCGATCGAAACCCTCAAGGCCGCCGAAATCCTCGTCAAGGAAGGCTTCGTCGTCCTCCCTTACATCAATGCCGATCCGGTGCTTGCCAAACGCTTGCAAGAGGTCGGCACCGCGACGGTCATGCCGTTAGGCGCTCCTATCGGATCGAACCGCGGCATCGTCACCCGTGACCAGATCCGCATCATCATCGAGCAGGCCATCGTGCCCGTCGTGGTGGACGCCGGCATCGGCGCGCCCAGCCACGCGGCGGAAGCCATGGAACTCGGCGCGGACGCAGTGCTCGTCAACACCGCCATCGCCATCGCGAGCGATCCAGTGAGGATGGCCATTGCCTTCCAACAAGCTGTGCAAGCTGGCCGCGAAGCCTACGAACTCGGGCTTCCGGAACCGTCGGACCACGCGAATGCCACCAGCCCGTTGACCGGTTTTTTGGGTTAACCTGTGACTCGGAGACCAACCGAAAGAGAGGTTTGTCGATGACTTCGCCGTAAATTTCGCTGCGGACGTGTGGAAGCAAGGTGTCGAGAACGGGACTGAGTTATCCATTTCGAAATTTTCATGTGCGGAGGAATGGAAACCCGCATCATGCCATTCACTCTAGCAACTTAAACCCTGCGATTTCAAAGTGCCGGTCACAAGCGAACGCGGTCTTGATGCGGTGACGGCGCATGAGCGAGAAGCTGAGGCAATCGACAAACCCGATTTTCTGATCCGCCCACTTGGTCATCAAGTTCAGGGCGGTTTGCTCATCCTCTTCGACGGGACGGAGGAGTGTGAGTCCGGGCATTGCGAGGATGCGGCGGCCTTGAGTAGCGGCGAATCCGTAGGAAGATTCCCGAGCGAGAATGTTCAGGGCTTCGCCGAGGACCAAGTTACTGGTGGAGAACCGGGGGGATTTTGTCGTGAACCGCTTCCAGCGTTCCTGAGCCACCGTGTGGTATTGATCGCGCTTGCTACAAATGGCAATCCATGCCCCGGCATCGACAAAAATCATTCGCGGGATGGATCGGGTCTGCGATCGTAGAGGTAATGATCGTGGTTGGCCGCCGCGTCCACCGCTCCACCGTCAAAGGTCTCCAACTCATAGGGATTTTCCAAAACTGGCGGATATTTTCGTGATTTGAGTACGGCTTTCTGGTCGCCACGAGCCTCTCCGACTTTCCGGAGAGAAATGATGTCCGTTCCGCTCATAATCCCAATTTCCTCGCCGGCAGCAGCTCGCTTGAGGTAGTCGCCAAGTTGTTGCCTGGCTTGGGTGACAGTGATCGTAGTCATAAGAGAAACTTGGCTCAACGAGAGGCATGTCTCAAGTTTTTTAAGCCGCATCTTGCCTTTAAAGATTCTCAGGGTGGAGCAAGGCTGCCCGGCACAGTCGGTAAAAATTGAAGAGGAGGTAGGAATGCCTGCATCACGCAAGACCGCGGGAGGCCAGCAGCTTCTCCACATACTTCGCCAGCATGTCCGTCTCCAAATTCATCGTCTGGCCGACCTCCGCGCGGTGGAGATGGGTGTGCTCCCAGGTGTGCGGGGTGATCCAGAACACCGCACCGTCTGTAGTAAGTTCGGCGATGGTTAGAGAAATGCCGTCAAGCGTGAGCGAACCCTTGTCGATGCAGAGCCGGTGGATCTCCGGCGGCAGGGAAACGCCGACGATGTGATCCTGCCCGCTGGCTTCAAGGTGGGTGATCTTGCCAGTGCCATCCACGTGGCCTTGGACGAAATGCCCGCCGAAGCGGTCGCCGACCATCATCGCGCGTTCCAGATTCACGAGTGATCCGGGAGCGAGTTCGCCGAGCGAAGTGACACGCAGCGTCTGGGCTAACAAATCAAACGAGGTGCCGCCGGGGGCGATTTCCGCGACGGTGAGGCAGCAGCCGTTGATGGCCACCGAGTCGCCGAGCGCGAGTTCTGCGGAGAAGGGGATTTCCAGGGTGAGCCGTGCCTGCTCGCCTCTTGATTCGAGACGGAGAACGGTGCCAGTGGCTTCGACAAGACCGGTGAACATGGTTTCAGTGAGCGGTGGGTGCTTCGACGGCGGGTTTTTCCACGGGAGCGAACATTTCGGCGATTCCGCGGTCCGGGAAAAACAACATGCAGAGGGCGACGATGATGGTGGGGAGAAGTGCGGCAAGGGCGAGTTTCACGGGCGAAACGCCATCGCCGAAAAATCGTGCGAGCAGGGCTTGTCCCGCCGGGTTCGGTGCGTTGGCGATGACGGTGAGTCCGCCGCCGGTGACTGCGCCGGCAAGCACGGCGTATTTCATCTCTGCGGAGAGTCCCTCGACTTGGCTGGCAAGGAAGGTGATGGCGGCGTTGTCGTTGAAGGATGTTAGAATGGTCGCGCCGAGGAACAGCGGGATCTGGTCGAGGCTCGAAATGATCGGGGCGAGCCACCAGCCTTGCAGTCCGCCGTGGATGACGAGTCCGGCGAGGAAGAATCCGACGAGGATGGGGCCACGCAGGTTGATTTGATCCTGGTGGTGAGCCGTCGCTTGGGAAAACGCGAGAAAGAAGAGGAAGCCGCCGATGAAGAGCGGCGGGTAGTGGGCGAAGGCCACGGTCCATGCCATGAAGCAAAGATGGGTGAGCGTAACGAACAAAGGCACAGGACGCTTCCGCTGGATCACATCGCCCACGCCGTCCCCATCATGGTCACCCGCCCGCGTGGCCATTTCTGCGAGCTCCTTGCGGAAGAAGATGAAGTAAACGAGGCTGGAAATCACGATGGCGATGACGGCCTTGTCGCCGAAGTGCATGAGCATCTCGGTGGTGGTGAGTCCCCATTTTTTGGCAACCATCAGCACCGGTGGCGCGGCGAAGTTGGTGAGCACGCCGCCGATGGAGATATTGACGAAAAGCAGGCCGAGTGTGGCATACGCGAAACGGGGCGAGGGCTTGAGTTGATAGAATTTCCTAGCCAGCAGCATCGCCGCGATGGTCATGGCTCCAGGCTCGGTGATGAAGGAGCCGAGGACGGGGGCGACGATCAGAATCGTGAGCCACCACGCCGCCGGAGTCTGCTTGCCAAGGCGGGCGAAGAACCCGAGACAGGATTCCGCGAAGTTCAGAATCGGCCGGGTGGAGGCAAATGCCATGATGATCACCACGAAGAGTGGCTCGGTGAAATTCACACTCATGATGTAGCTCTTGACCGTGGCGAGGTCGTAGAACGAAAACATCGCCGAGAGCAGAACCAGCACCCAGATGCCGAAGATCGCCTCCACCTCGCCAAAGAAATGCAGGATGGTCGCCTTGAAGCATACGAGGTCATCAGCCTCGGTGGACTTGCCCGCAGCAGTGCGTGCGCTACGGACTCGATCATCGTGATCATGCTGCACCTTGTGGGCGATCCGGGTGATCGGAACGGCGAAAAACGTGTGGAGGATGGCCAGGACGAAGATGATCGACGCGACTAGCAGGAACGGCTGCCGTCCGGCGCGGAAGGAGAGCGTGTTGCCGATTCCCTCGACGCCACCCGCTTGTTCCAGTGCCGGAAACTTGGCCATTTCCGTGACGAACTCGGGCTCAATAGCAGGTGATGATGCCGCTTGAGTGAGGTGGGGAAAAACCAGGAATAGGGCAGTGCAGAAGATTAGAAATAGTTTCAGCATGGGAATTCTTTCCGCCGCCGTGATAAAGTCAGGACCGGGGCGCGGCAAGGCAAACCCCTTCAAAAGTCCTTCAGTAACTCAGTCCAGTGCCTTGGAGAGCCAATGATTCGGGGCACTCGCTCATCTCATGGTCGTCACATGGGCTTGGGCGGATCGGAGTCCGCCCTTCCTCGTGATGTCTCCGATGCTTATAGATCTTGGACGACTTTCGGCATCAGCCACTTCTCCCGGCGGAACCAGGTTTCTTGGCGTTTGGCATATTGACGGGTGGCGGCGTTGATGAGTTCTTCGCAGGTTTTGCGATCCATTTCCCCGGCTAACAGCGCGCGGATCTCTCGGAAGCCGATGGCTTTTTCACAGTTGGTGGAAACCTCGGTAAGGGAGGCCACTTCCTCAAGCGCGGCGCCATCGAGCATCGCGCGGGTGCGCCGGGCGATGCGGGCATGAAGATCCGGTCGGGTGCGCTGGATGACGATGCCGCGGAGTTGGGAGGAAATTTCCTTGGTTTTGGATTCCCACTGGTCCCGGAGATCGGAGGCTTTTTCGCCGCTGAGGATGCAGATTTCCAAGGCGCGTGAGACGAAGCGGCGGTTTTGTAAGGCGGTCCGCGCGGCTTCGACCGGGTCGAGCTGTTGGAGTCGTAGGGCAAGATCTCCTAACGGAAGCGCGTCCATTTCCGAGCGCAGCGCGGCGTCTGCGGTGGGCAGCGGGGCTGCTCCGTGGGTGAGAAATTTCAGATAGAGCCCGGAGCCACCGGTGATGATGGGGGTTTTACCGCGCGATTGGATTTCGGCGATGACGGGTTTTGCCAGATTCACATATCGCTGCGCGTCGGCCGACTCGGTGGGGTCGAGCACGCCGTAGAGGTGGTGGGGGGCTTGTGTTAGCTCGGCTGTGGACGGAGCGGCGCTGACGATTTCGAGACCGCGGTAGAGTTGGAACGCGTCGGCGTTGACGATCTCGCCGTCGAGTTGGTGCGCCATTTCGAGGGCAAGCACGGATTTCCCCGAAGCCGTGGGGCCGCAGATGTAGAAGGCAATGGGGTCAGTCCCCGCAGTCTCACAAGGTTTCGAGTTCATGGAATCGTTTCCAAAGTTTTTTGTTTCGTTTCACCTCACCCAGCATCCGGCTGACCGATCCCGGATGCCCCATTCCAAGACGTTGGCCCAACCACTCCCGGCTCACGGCCGTTTTGCTGGCCAGCAAAGCCGCCAGCAGCGCCTTGCGCTCATCCCCTTTGCGCAAGGACTCCAGTTCCTTGCGGCCAGTAGGCAAACCCAACTCCGGCGCATAGCGCGAGATCAAGTCCTCTGCATCCTTCTCGCCGTGATCCCGCCAACTCTCCGCCGTGCCTTTCCGCGGTCTTGTTCGTTTGGCGCCTTTCAGTTTCTCCATCAGGCCCAGCAACTGATCCTTGAATGTATCCTCTCCCAAATACCACCCACGCTTCATGGCGGCCTGGGCCTTCTCGCCGATTTCTCCTCCCTTGTCCGCTCTCGCCTCCAGCCATGCCACATAGGCGCGCCTGCCCCTGCCGTCCTTGGCCAGTTCGAAGGACTGCAGCACGCGATCCATCTCCAGCCATTCCGGCCCCGTGCCCCGCGCATACCTCGCCAGACTGCTCCAACGGTAGTCCGCCAGTTTGCCGTGCAGTCCTCCGGCCAACCCCGCACGGGCGGGATTGAGATGGATGTAATCCGCGACGATGCGAAAATAATAGCGATCCGCGTCGCTCCCGCTCACCGGCACCGCTTTGTAGCGGCCCTGGAACACATGTCCCTTACGTCCCCGCGCGCGGTTCCAGCCCTGACCGAAAACGCCAAGCAACCATTTCATGCCCGCCACCAGATTTGCCTGGGGTGTTTCTAGGAGCAGGTGAAAGTGGTTGTCCATCACCACCCAGGCATGCACCCGCCACCCGCATCTTCCGCAGGCCTCTCCGAGAAGATGGAGAAACACCTCGCAATCTTCCTTGTTTTCAAAAACCGTCTTGCCGCCGTCTCCGCGAGCCATCACATGATAAATCGCCCCGGGATATTGGAAACGCAACGACCTGGCCATGGGCGCACCCTGCGCTTCACACCATCACACGTCAATCATTTTGTGAGAATGCGGGGACTGACCCCATAGATGCGGGGACTGACCCCATAGACTGACCCCATAGATATCATGCGGGGACTGGTACCATTTCCAAGCCGTCCGAAGCAGGCGGGCGAGCCTGAAAGGCTTGAGCTCGCCTGACTGCTTCGGCGGATGATTGGAAGGTACCTAACATGGTATCTTCATGCCGCCATAAAGAAGCCATCCCACAAGATCCAGTCAGTCTATCGTAACCAGAACGCCCTTGTCCGCGCCGTCTTCGAACGTGCCGGAGACGCCCGCAAAGTCCTCTGCGTCGCCCTCGACTACGCCAAGCGCAAACACGTCGCCCTCATCTGCGACGGCCATGGCGACGTTCTCAAAGCCTCCTTCCCCGTTGAGAACAACGCAGCAGGCATCGCCCACCTCGTCAAGGAAGTCACCACCACCGCCCGCCGCCGCAAAATCCCCAAAGACCAAATCTTCCTCGGCGGCGAAGACGAGGCCGCCTACATCGCGAACTTCACCGAAGCCCTCCGGGCCAAAGGCTACCTAGTCGTCAGAGTCAACGCCTACGAAGCCAAGGAAAACCGCGAAAACCTCCTCGCCAGCACCGACACTCTCGATTTGCTAGGCATCGCCAAAACCCTGCTCTCCCGCCGTGCCCGCATCACTGGCGACACATCTTCGAGTGCCGCCGCCTATCACCACCTGCGCGAAATCACCCGCTGCCGCCGCACCCTCGTCCGCCAGCAAACCGCCGCCTCCAACCGCATCCACGCCCTCGCCGACCAACTCTTTCCCGGTTTTCTCAACGGCTCCAAAAGCGCCCTCACCCCATTCTGCGACGCCTCCCTTGAACTCATGAAAGAGCGCTTCAGCGCCCCTGAGATCGCGCGGCGCAAAGTCACCAGTCTCGCCAACCTCCTCCGCCGCCACCGCGTTCAACATCCCGACGAAACCGGCTCTCAAATCATCCAGTTAGCCCGCGAAGCCCTGCCGCCAGCCGCCCACCGCGTCGCCACGCTCCAGCGCACCCTTGCCGCCACCGTCGATCTCTATCAATGCCTCCAGCGCAACGCCATCGAGCTTCGCGCCGAAGCCGCCCTCACTCTCGCCACCACCCCCTACGTCATGCTCACCAGCATCCCCGGCATCGGCTTCATCCTTGCGGCGGGTCTCGCCGGCGAACTCGGCGACCCCAAACGCCTCGGCAAGTTAGACTCCCTCTGCGCCTACGCCGGCATCGTGCCGCGCACCCTCCAAAGCGGCGGTCCCGACTCACCCGCCGTCCAAGGCCACGCCTCACCCCGCTGCAACCGCATCCTCAAAGACTGGACCGTCCAGAGCGCCCAAAAAATCCACCTCTACGGTCCGCCCGAACTCAAGGACCGCATCACCCGCTGGAATGCCAATGGCCAGCACGGCATCTTCGCCGCCGCCCGCCACCACCTCCGGTTAGTCCATTCCCTCGTCAAGAACGAGCACCCTTATCTCGCTCCCCAAGCCCGCACCCGCCAAGCCACGCCTGACCAAATCGCCAGTGCCGCCCACGCCACCTGGGGTGTTCTCCAGCGCAAATGGCGCACCGTGAGCGGCGGCCTCGACCTCATCCTCGACGAAGCCCACCCTCTCGGCTTCTGGCCGCAAGGTCATGCTCGAACTCCACGGCATCGACCTCCCCGAGCGCCAATAAACCGTCTTCCCACCCACCCGCGACCTCAACCAAAATGAACCGCAAACGGGACTAGCAAAACGGAGACGGGGCGACCGGATGGCTCATGCGAGGATGCCGCGTGGAAACGCGACGGCTTGGGTCAGTAAGCCAAGACACCGGTCGCCCCCGATCCGACCCGGGGAGAACAACCCCGTGCCGGACCATGGCTTCAAGATACTCCGCCCCGCCAAAAAAGTCGAGGGCACGTCATACCAGTCCGCCAGGCAAAGGGGGCGAGCGCCGATCTGCAAAACGATCGGCAACCGGTGCCTGCCACCACCCGCACCCGTCTCCACCTCCCATCCCGGAAGCTAACATTCAGCAAGGTCCAGAACCTGTCCGGCCAAATCGAAGCTTTCGATCTGGCAAGCATCCTCGTGCGCAAATCCAGCCTTAAGAAAAAATCAAAAAAACACCTTGTTTCGATCTGATACTACTGACCCCATTCTCAGAGCTGTTAAACGAAGATCGAAGCCGCACCGGCTACTGAATGTTCCCCGGTATCAAATGATCGAAATCAGCCATCGCTCCTGCTACAAGAAAACCGCAGCTGAAATTATCCTGAACGACCCTTAGGTTAGTGCCATTCGGGGCTGACCCGAAAAGTGTCACTACTTCCCCAAAGCATCGAACACCGCCTGCAGCGATTTGCGGGCAGCGGCTTCTCTTTCCGGATTCTTGTTTTCGTCGGGCTTCGCCGGATCCTCCCACAGTTCGACGACCCGCCGGAGTTGGTTCTCGTTGTCCAACAGGTAATCACTGTTTCTGACCTGTCTGGCGGCCTCGTGCTGGATGTGAATCCACTCACGGGGGTTGCCGGGTTTTCCGAGAAGTTGTGGCGCAAAGCTTCGCCCATGGATTTCAGCCTCGGGCAAACTGGCACCCGTTAGTTCACAAAGCGTGGGAAAAACATCGGAAAAATCGATCAGATCCTCGCAGGTGGAGCCTGCCTTGAAGTGGCCAGGCCAGCGCACGATGAGCGGCACGTGGGTGCCTCGGTCAGTCAGGGTGCCCTTGC
The DNA here is from genome assembly GCA_051648225.1 of Luteolibacter sp. Classification (GTDB taxonomy): domain Bacteria; phylum Verrucomicrobiota; class Verrucomicrobiia; order Verrucomicrobiales; family Akkermansiaceae; genus Luteolibacter. Next base: position 6,764 of record JBOFET010000010.1, on the reverse strand, counting down.
CGCCGCAGACTTTCTTTCCGTCGCCCCAGATGTTCACGAGATCCTTGTCTGTGCCATTGTCTGCTAGAAACATCACGATGGTATTATCCGCGATTCCCAGATCTTCGAGCGTCTGCAGGATTTGCCCGATCTGTTTGTCGAGATAGGTCACCATGTCAGGGAAATACTTCGGGTCGCCCTTTTTGCCGATCACTGGCTCACGATAGCTTTGATCCTTACTGTCCGGCGTCGGCTCCCACGGGAAGTGCGGCAGGCAAGTGGCGTAGTAGGCGAGGAACGGCTGCTTTTTTTCTGCACTCGCTTTGATGAAATCGAGATGGAACTCGAGATCCACATCGGGGCCATAACGCTCCTTGATTTGATCGGCAATCACCGTGCCGTTGCGGTTGAGATAGGGCGTCCAGTTTCGTGTCGTTTTTGCGCCCGTCTCATCGAAGATCCGCCAGGTTTGATACTGGTCGAATCCGAATTCATGGATGGTGTCGTGCTTGTGCTCAAGGGATAGGTGCCACTTGCCGGCCAGCTCCGTCGCGTATCCTGCCTGCTTGAGTTGCCGGGCGAAACTGGGTTGGTCGGGATGCAGATAAATATCTTCTTGAGTCCGGCTGTGCAGGACGACTTTTAGGCCGTTTTTGAATGGATAGCGGCCCGTTAGCAAGGAGGCGCGCGAGGGCGAGCAAAAGGGATTGGAGAAACAGCGAGTGAATCTCATGCTCTGGGTGGCGAGTTTGTCAAGGTTCGGCGTTTTGAGGGATGTGCCGCCATAGGATGACAAGCACTCCACCCCCAGGTCATCGGCAAGGATGATGACAACATTGGGTTGAGTGGTGGGTTTGGCTGATGCAATCGCCAAGAAACTTAGAGCGACCAATGCGCCAAGTGTGGTTGATTTTCGAGCGAGTTTCATGGAATATTTTACAGGTTATTATCTACTGCCTACCGACTCGATCCACTGCCGATGGAGCTTTATCAGTTCATCTACGAGCTCAGGCTGCTCTTTGAGACGGTTGGTTTTTTCCTCAAGATCAGGTTCCAGGTTCACGAGAGTTAAAGCGTTCTGATCCTTACCGATCAACTTCCATGGTCCTTTGCGCACGGTCCATGAGTCATCGAAGAGCCAATGGAGAATGCGCTCGACGTTTTTGCTGTCGTTCTTCATGAGTGGCATGATATCGATGCCATCTATCTGGTGGCTTTGAGGGATCGTCGCCCCGGATAGCTTCGCAAAGGTCGGGAAAAAGTCCATCGTCATCACAGTTTGGCTATTGGTCTTGCTGGCGGCGATCACACCGGGCCAGGATGCAATCATCGGCACCCGGTGCCCGCCTTCATTCATCGTCCCTTTCCGTCCCTTCAAAGAACCGTTTGCGGAGACATTCGGTGGTGGAGCGGCTCCGTTATCCGAGCAGAAAACCAATAATGTGTTCTTTTCCAGTCCCGAGCTGCGCAACGCAGCGCTAATCGCACCGACCGATTCATCAAGGACCTCTATCATCTCGTTGTAAGTTTCCTGTGGGGATTTCTTCTTGCTTGCATCCCGACCCTGCCAAGGAGAGTGCGGTGCGGCGTGCGCCAGATAGAGGAAGAACGGTTTGTCTTTGTTTCGCGAAATGAAGTCGGTGGCATATTGGGTAAGCAGGTCGGTGGTGTAGCCTGCCTCGTTCTCGATTTGTCTGTCCTTCCACCAGTCCAGCTGTTTCAAACCGTATCCGGCAAAATGGGTGTGATAGTCCACGTTGCCGCCCAGAAAGCCGCGGAATTCGTCGAAACCTTGGGTCATCGGATGTAACTTCGCGTCATAGCCGAGATGCCACTTGCCGAGGATTCCTGTGTGATAGCCGGCCTGCTGGAGAACTTCAGCAATGGTCAATTCATTTGGAGCAATGCCCCAGGCCCAGCGTTGCGGCAGGTTCTTTTTGCGCTGTTCCCGAAAGACGGGTGAAAGTTCCTCGTCGGCGACCCAGGCGCAGCGCTGCTGGTAGCGTCCGGTCATCAGCGCGGCGCGGGTGGGTGAGCACATTGGGCCGTTGCTGTGAAAGTCGGTGAAGCGCATGCCGTTGGCGGCGAGTTGATCGATGTGATGCGTCTTGATTTCCTTGCTGCCATAGCAACCCAGCGAGCCATAACCCAAGTCATCGGCCATGATGAGAATGATGTTAGGTTTGCCACCTGCGGCGGAAACCCAGGCGCAGAGGAGCAGGGTGATGAGAAGAGTGAAGGTGTGTTTCATGAGTATTTGTAGTTTGATTACGTATGGGTGATAACACGGTTTGGCCAAAAACCTTTCACCTTCTGGCGTCGAGTGCCTTGTGGGGAATCACGGGAACATCCAAGGTCACTTCACCTTCTTCTGTTGAGTCGAGGTTTCCTGTGGCGAATCGTAGTTGTCAAAGACATCGCCTTTACCGAGCACGCGCGGGTCGTCCTGTTTCTTCAATTCGGCGAAGAGTTTCTCGCGGAGTGCCGTTGCTTTCGTGGCACAGGTCTCATCATTCGCGAGGTTATTCACGCAGTCGGGGTCCTTCGCCAGATCGAAGAGTTCGGCCTCCGGGCGCTTACCGAGGGCCATCTACCAGAAGCGGTCTTTCTCACCGAGTTCACTGAGGAGCGATTTCGTAGGGCTGGCATCGGTGTCCTTCAGGCCGAGTTCGAGATTACCACACGGCCAGCGGTCTGGCGCGAAGTTGTGGATGTAGAACAAGCGTTCTGCCGTCGTCCAGTTGGATTGCCATGGGTTTCCATGCAGGAGTTTGGTCGAATCCGTCCGGATCAGGATTGGAAGGATTCCGAGGACGGTTGAACCAGTCGAGGGCAGGCTCTTCGTCGGGGATCCATTCCTTGATCGCCTGCCAGGGTGGCTCCATGGTCTCGAGGCCAAAGGGCGGAGGTGGCGGGCGTGGGAGCTGGATGATGCCTTGCCAAAGACCGTGGAGACGGAGAAAGAATTCGACTTGCTCATGGTGCTTGATGGCGCCGGCGAGTTTCATGCGAGCTTTGTAGCACGGGCATAGGAGCGGGTTGGCTCCCCAGACTTTGAGAATTTTTTTGAGGGATAAGGGATGACGGAGGAGATACTCGGCTAGGTGTTTGCGGCCTTCGGTGTCGGGGAAGGTTTTTTCGCCGCCGTCGTGGATGTTGGAGTCGGAATGTTTCTAGGAGAGGAGATCGGCGAGACGGTTGGGGCTGATGTGTTTGCTTTCGTGCAGTGCGTGTAAGAAACGGTAGCGGAGGAGGTCGATGGCGGGAGCGAGGTCTTCGGCGGGCATGCAGTGAAGCGGAGGAAACCGAAGACGAGGTCGCCGCAGCGGAGGAAGTTACAGACGGCGATGATGACGTTGGGGCGGCGCGGACCGAGGGTGGAGCTATGAAACTTTTCGTAGCGGGAGAGGAAGTCGTCCCAGGCGGCGGTAAGGAGCTGCCAGAGTGGGGAGGCGCGAGGGCGGGGAGATTGGTAGATGGATGGCACAAAGAGCGTTCATAAGAACAATTTTGTGCGACGCAAGAACGGGAGTGATGGCAATCATGATTTGCGTGCTTCGAGCATCCGGCGGAATGAATTCCGCTTTTCAATCAGAACGGGAACTTGCCGCCGCCGAGGCCTTTCATCATGTCCTTCATGCCGCCAGCTCCGCCCATCTGCTTCATCATGGCGTTCATTTTGTTAGGAGACTTCATCATCTTGCGCATCTCGCCGAATTGTTTGATGAGCTGGTTCACTTCCATGATGGTGGTGCCGGATCCAGCGGCGATGCGCTGGCGGCGGGAGCCTTTGATGATCTCGGGGCGGGTGCGCTCCTGCATCGTCATCGAGAGCACGATGGCTTCGGTGCGTTTGATTTTCTTGGTGTCGAAGGCTCCGGCAGGGAGCTGCTTCTTGATCTTGCTGAAGCCGGGCATCAGACCTAGCAGACCTTCGAGCGGGCCGAGGTTCTGGATCATCTTCATCTGGTCGAGGAAGTCGGTGAAATCGAATTTCCCTTCCTGCATGCGCTTCATGGAGCGCATGGCGTCGGCTTCATTCACCTTGTCGGCGACTTGCTCGACCATGCCGACGATGTCGCCCATGCCGAGAATCCGGTCGGCCATGCGACTGGGGTGGAACTCGAACAGCTGGTCTAACTTCTCGCCCTCGCCAGCATATTTGATCGGCTTGCCGGTGACGGCACGCATGGAAAGGGCCGCACCGCCGCGGGCATCGCCGTCGAGCTTGGTGAGGATGATGCCGGTGATGCCGACGGCGGCGTCGAAGTGCTGGGCGACGGACACCGCTTGTTGGCCGGTGGCGGAATCGGCGACTAACAAAGTTTCCTTCGGGTTGACGAAGGCGTGGAGGCGCTTGAGTTCCGCGATGAGCTTTTCGTCGATTTCCTGGCGGCCGGCGGTGTCGAAAATGAGCACGGTGCCTTGTTGTTTTTCGGCCCAAGCGAGTGCGTCTTTGGCGACCTTGACGACGTCGGTTTCGGTGGCTTCCGGCGTGTAGCAGGGGACATCGATCTGCTTGGCAAGCACGGCGAGCTGGTCGATGGCGGCGGGACGGTAGAGGTCGCAAGCGATGAGGAGTGGGCGGCGACCTTCTTTTTTCAGGCGATTCGCAAGCTTGGCGGAGGTGGTGGTTTTTCCGGCGCCATTGAGACCGCAGATGAGGATGCGGGCGGGTGGATTGAGATCGAGCGGGGCTTGGTCACCGCCGAGCAGGGCTTCGAGTTCGTCGTGGAAAATTTTGACAATCTGTTCGCCGGGCTTGATAGATTTGAGGACATCTTCGCCGAGGGCTTTGTCCTTCACCTTGGCGATGAAGTCCTTTGCGACGCTGAATTCCACGTCGGCTTCGAGCAGGGCGATGCGGATTTCGCGGAGCGCGTCGGCGATGTTTTTTTCCGAAATGCGGCCTACGCCACGGAGGTTGCGGAAGGTTTTGTCGAGACTGTCGGAGAGTGAGGTGAACATGGTGGCAGGAGACGGCAGGATTCAAGAGCGGATCGGGGCGGCTGTCAAACCAGCGCCGGATCCACGCCGATCATGCCGACAAGGCTGGCACGGTGGCTGGGCGAACCGACGTGCTCAAGCGTGGCCTGCGCCTTGGCGACGCGCTCGTGGATCTTGAGGCGCTTGAGTTCGCTTTGATAGTTCGGGTTGTTGAGGAAGGATTTGAGGTAGGCGAGGTGGCGCTTCCCGAGTGCCTCGTCCACGGCGGCCTTCGCATCGAGGCGGGCTTGATACCAATCCGAGGCGACGAGTGACTCTCGGGTGAACAGGGAGCGGATCGTAGGATTGGTGATGGTTTTCCCCTCGAACTCACCGTAAGCCATGATGTGCAGGAGGGCTTTGAGCGGCGGGCATGCGGCGTCGATGCTGCCGTCCTTGAAATAGTTCAGGGCGACGGTGCGCTGGGTTTCGATGATGTTGTCCATGCCGTCCACGAAGTCTTCGATCGACTGGAGTTCGGGGCGCAGCATGTCGGGAGTGAACACGGTGTCCGGGGCGGAAAACATCCGGCCGAAGAAGGTGGTGACGAAGCTCTCGGTCATGCGGTAGCCGAGGCGGCTGGCTTGGATGAGTTTTCCGTGGTGCTCGAAGTCCTTCACTTTTTCGAAGTAACCGTTGTCGATGAGGTATTGCGGTTCCCGCTCTGGGATGAACATGCGGGACCAGATTTCCGGGACTAACAAGCTGATGTCGTGGTCCACGCGATACTTGCGCCCAATATGGCCGGCGGCGGTGGTGAAGCCGTGGTAGTGGGTGAGAAGGAAGGAAACGAGCGCGGCGTTCACATCGTGGATGGGCAGGATCGCATTGAACGGACCCTTGGTGAGTGCGCCCTCACTGCCGGCACCGGTGGTGGAGGGACTCTTGCCGGTGAGCGAGGAGATGAAGTCCATGAACAACTCGGGGAGTTCCTGATAGTGGATGGGGTTGTAAACGGCGAGAGCGCGGATGCCGGCGGCTTCGTCCGGTGGGTTGTTGCGGCGGCCTGCGAGCACGGAGTTCACCGGCATGGGCACGACAGCGTCGAGTGGCAGCCGCCGATAGAAACGGGCGCCAAGTTCTGCCAGGTAAACGGAGCGTGGGTCCTCAAGGTCCGGACGGTTCTGGAGGTAGCGTGGGTTTTTCGTAGGCTTGCCGTCCACGATGCGCGGCTGGTGGGAGCTGATGGCGTAGTCGGGCTTTTCCGCCTCGGCGAAAGTGGTGAGCATCTTGCGCAGGGGCGAGGTGAACTGCTCGAAGCGGATCGCGTCCTTGATCATCGCCGCCGCTTTGGATTTTGCGATGGGTTCGTAGTTGGAGAAAAACAATCCGCCGTGGCTGAAGTCGCTCTCGGTCTTCTTGTCATAGCCGCGGTGGATGGCGTCGTCCGGGCGCTGGAAGAGCCGGTATTCGCAGTTTTTGATGAATTTTACCGAAGGGTTTTTCACATCCGGATGGAGTCCGACGATGGCCTCGATGGGCACGACAGTGGAGGCGCTTATGTCATCCTCGGTCTGGATTTTCTTCGCGGGTGCGAAATCCTTGCGGATGCTGAAGGTGCGCCAGGTGCCGTCCTCGCTGAAGCCGACGCGGAGGTATTGGGTGACGAGCCGGTCGCGCCGATAGATGAGCTGGTGGCCTGGCTGGCCGTTGACGTGGTCCACGCTGAAGCGCTTGATCCAGTCGTTTTCCCAGTCCGGTTTGTGGAAGCGCTTGATGATGAAAACGAGGTCGCGCACGGAGGAAGGGATGGTGTTGATCCAAGCGTTGTATTCCGGGGTGTAGTTCGGATTGTGGGT
>JBOFET010000009.1:0-6947 GCA_051648225.1 Luteolibacter sp. | reverse complement strand
CACTGCGCATTCTTGCGGATCAGCCATATGCCTATCCGCTGCAAGCACACAGCATCATCGGAAACCGCGGGAAACCAGGTCCACTTTCCGAGAGCAGCGACGGTGTGGTTCCTTATTCTAGCAGCCATCTTGAAGGAGTCGCATCCGAGCTTGTCGTCCCGGCGGATCACGGAGCATTTCACCATCCGGACGCGATGGCTGAAATCAAACGCTGCTTGAAACTGCCGTGAACCGGGCTGGGACTCACGCGCGAACAACCCCCACTCCAACCCAAACCGATCTGACATGGATTCTTGATCCTGCCTGAGATGCCGTTCAGGGTGGGCGCCATTCCCGTTGTGATGAATTTCCACCATCCGCTTTTTTCTGCTGCCAGCGCCCTGGTGCTCGCCGCATGCACCGCACACGCTGCCGGCGTCGCAGTGCTCAAGGAGCAGCCATTTCATCGAGACTCCTCCGCCACGGCTGTCGTGTATTCCCGCATCCTGGACTCCCGGGGACCTTACTTGCGACTTGTGGGTTCTCGCAGAAATGTGGAAATCCTGCGCAGCCATCTCATCGCCCGCATCGAGCTGCCAGATGCCCTACCTGCCATTCTGCGCGAGGAGCATGAAATCGCCCCCTTCCGCGAGCTGCTCGCCGATGTGAGAAATTTCACCGCCAGATACCCGCAGTGTGAGTCCGTGCTGAGGCCTTATTCCGAATCGCTACACCATCACATCCACCGCTTCGATGCCGGGGATGTCCGCTTCGAGGGCGACTGGATGTCGAAGAAGGAACTCGAATCAATCCAGGAAGCCCACACGCGCGAACTCCGAGCCGAGCGGCGGTTAGAAATCGAAAAATTTGCCACAGAGGCTTCTTTGCGAGGTCAGGGGCTGGAACAAGGAGAAACCAGACCGCAGTCTACCGAACCTTCCACCGGGCTGCACGAAGCGATCGAACCGCTCTGGAACGGCGATCTCGAAAGCGCCAAGTTCGCCGTGCAAAATCTCACCACACTCGCCTCGGGCCAATCCGGTGTGCCCAAGGTCCGCACGGAACGCCTGCTTTCCACCGTGCGGAATTTGTTCCTCGCTGAAGCACGCGTGACTCACAGAATCATCGCCAGCGCTGCCGAGACCCAAGCGGCGGCGGCTCACGACAAGAACGCCAGAGACTGGCTCATTCCTAACAGCTTCGGCACCACCCACCCGGAAACAGGACGGGATTCCCACAGGAAAGCGGAGGAAATCCGCCAAAAATCCGCTAGCGAAATCGCCGCGCGGAAACAGGAGTTGCTAGAGCAGCTCCGCGAAATGGAAACCGTCGCCCAGGACTTCCTCAAGCTGCGCGAGCAACGCGTGGCCGCGATTCTAATGGCGACCTCGCGTTCGGTGGGCGGGCGGCATTTCGCGAGCACAGAGTTCCCCGGGTCACTGTTTTGATTGCCGCACGCTCCGGACTCGCCAAGCTTCGGACGTGGATGTGTCAAAAACGATTTCGCTGATCCGTTGCGAGTCCGGCGGGCCGCTCGAGATGCCCGATCAGGTCGCCGTGGAAGAACCGTTGGAAATCCGGCTGGACGGACATCCGGTGGCGGTGGTCATGCGCACTCCAAGCCACGACGCCGATCTAGCAGCCGGATTTCTCGTAACCGAGGGCATCATTTCCAACGTCGCGGAACTGCGGAAAATCGAGCCAAGACCGGAGGAGAACCGGGTGTTGGTATTTCTGGAGGACGGCGTCTCCGTGGATCTTGGTCGGCTCACCCGCCATCTGTTCACCGGCTCCTCGTGCGGGCTGTGCGGCAAGGCGACACTGGAGGCGGTCTTCACCGAGTTTCCATCCATCGCACAGCCACTGTTAGTCGCCGATGCCGTGCTCCTCGCCGCCCCGGGGAAACTGCGGGAAGCGCAAGGCACCTTCGAAACCACCGGCGGCCTTCACGCGGCGGGCGTCTTCTCGGCGGCGGGCGAGCTGCTTGTCATCCGCGAGGACATCGGCCGCCACAACGCGGTGGACAAGGTGATCGGCCACGCCCTGCTGCACGACATCGATCTGACTTCCACGTTTCTGCTCGTCTCCGGCAGGTTGTCTTTTGAGATCATGCAAAAGGCGCTGGCGGCGCGAATTCCCGCCGTGGCAGCCATTTCCGCACCGAGTTCACTGGCGGTGGAGTTTGCGGAAAAATCCGGCCAGTCGCTGGTCGGCTTCCTGCGCCCACCGACTTTCAATCGCTACGCGTGACACCGCCGCCGTCAGAGTTTAAAAATCCACTCATGAAACGCACCCTGTGCATCGTCCTCGACTCCGTGGGCTGCGGCCACGCGCCGGACGCCGCTGCCTATGGGGATGCCGGAGCGAACACGCTGGGGCACTTGTTCGAGCGGATTCCGGGATTTTCCCTGCCGACACTCGCCAGTCTCGGACTATCAAAAATCCTCGGTCTAGCAGACGCCACGCCGATTCACCCGAACGCCTCGTGGGCCCGCCTCACCGGGAAATCACCGGGCAAAGACACGACGACCGGGCATTGGGAACTCATGGGCTGTCTGTTGGAAACGGCGTTCGCCACCTTCGATTTCTTTCCCGCCGGACTCGTCACCGAGTTGGAAAAACGCGGCGGCGTCCGGTTCATCGGGAACGTCGCAGCCTCCGGCACGGAGATCCTTGCAAAGCTCGGAGAGGAACATCTACAGACGGGAAAACCAATCCTCTACACCAGCGCGGACAGCGTCCTCCAGATCGCAGCACATGAGGAAAGCTTCGGGCTGGAGCGCTTGTGGGCGCTCTGCGAAACTGCCAGATCCCTGCTAGACGAGCGCGGCATCCGCATCGGACGGGTGATCGCAAGACCATTTTCGGGAGAAACGGCGGCGGACTTTATCCGCACGGGAAACCGCCACGACTACTCGTTGATGCCGGGCGAGACTCTGCTGAACCGCCTCCAGTCAGCGGGAGTGACCACCATCGGCGTGGGAAAAATCTCTGACATCTTTGCGAACTCCGGCATCTCGGAATCCTACCCCACCAAGTCGAACGCCGAAGGCATGGCGACTCTCCAGCAGCTCTGGCAGACTCCCCGCTCGGAGTCGCATTTCATTCTCGCCAACTTGGTGGACTTCGACTCGCTTTACGGCCACCGCCGCGATCCGGCAGGCTACGCGCGTTGCTTGCAGGAGTTCGACCAGTGGCTCGGGGGATTCATTACACCGTTTCATCCGGACGATCTGCTCATCCTCACCGCCGACCATGGCAACGACCCCTATCACCTTGGGACGGATCACACCCGCGAACAGGTGCCAGTCCTGACGCTTGGCATGGGCCGGGAGCTGGACAACGGCGACTTTTCCGATGTCGCCCGCTGGGTCGAGCAGCGGCTCACTCCAGCGTGAGCCGCACTTGCACTTTCACCCATTACCCTCAATTTTCCTCGCCCATGCCGCTGCTTGACGTTCGCAATCTCACCACCCGTTTCCACACCCGCAATGGGGTCGTTAGAGCGGTGGAGGACGTGTCCTTCACGGTGGACCCCGGAGAAACGCTTGGCGTCGTCGGCGAGTCCGGATCGGGGAAATCGGTGACCTGTTATTCGCTGCTAGGCCTTATTCCCCAGCCACCTGGGCGGATTCACGGCGGTCAGGCACTTTTCGACAGCATGGACCTGCTCGCGCTTCCAGAGAAAAAACTCCGCAAGATCCGCGGCAAGCGCATCTCGATGATTTTCCAGGACCCGATGACCTCGCTCAACCCGTTCATGAGGGTGAGCGACCAACTCACCGAGCCGCTGGCCCTGCATGAAGACTGCCATGGCAAGAAAGCGCTCCACCGCGCCATCGACGCACTCGGCGAGGTCGGCATCCCGGAGCCTGAGAAACGCATCCACTCCTATCCGCATGAATTTTCCGGCGGGATGCGCCAGCGCGTCATGATCGCCATGGCCTTGATCACCCGGCCGGAGCTTCTCATCTGCGACGAGCCAACCACCGCGCTCGACGTGACGGTGCAAAAACAAGTGCTCGACCTCATCCGCAGCCGCCAGAGCGACCTCGGCACGGCAGTCATTTTCATCACCCACGACCTCGCCGTGGTTTCGGAGATGTGTGACAAGATCAACGTGATGTATGCCGGCCGCATCATCGAGAGCGCAGAAAAAGCCGAACTCTTCCGTCGCCCGCTGCACGCCTACACCCGCTCGTTGCTGAAATCCATCCCCGCCACCCATCCCAAGGGCGAGCCACTCTACACCATTCCCGGCTTGCCCCCGGATCTATCAAATCCTCCGGCTGGATGCTCCTTCCACCCCCGCAACCGCATCGGCAAGCCCGGACTCTGTCTCACGGATTCCTCACCGACTCTCGACGAAATCCTGCCCGGTCACTTCGCCCAGAATTGCCCCGGATGCCTCGCGACAGACTGAGGTCTGCCGAATCACGGCGTGAACCGGCTGATTTAATTTAGTTTGAAAGGCATCAGCCCCAAACAATACGGGATCACGTAGTAAATCAGGTCTTGTTCCAGCCGGGACATTTGTACTACCATTTAAGCCGCAATGGTTCCCCCTCCCCTGCTCCCCCGCTGCATCTTCGCGTGCGCTGTGCTTTTGCTTGGCCTTTCCGCATCACGGTTAGAAGCTGAAACCGGCGGCTTGAACGCGCCTGTATCGGTCGCCCCTTTCCTGAATGGCGCTTTTCCCGCAGTGGATCCGGGACAACCCGCCGACTGGGCCACCCAGAATGCGTTTCCGAATCTCACCTTCGTCGATCCGCTGTGGCTGACTCCGATTCCCGGGGGGAACGACCTGCTACTCGTCGGGAAAAATGGCCAAATCTGGCGATTTAACAACCACCCCGCCACGACCCAGGCCCAAGTGGTGAACGTGCTCGATTGGTCGGCGAAAACCCAAACTTCCGAGGACCAAGGACTCTACAGTCTCGTTTTTCACCCAAAATTCGGCCAAGGAGGCGTCGGCTCAAACTACACTTACGTCTGCTACAACTACAAGCCGAGCCTCGCCGGGGCGGATCCTAACAACTCCTACTGGCGCGTCTCGCGGTTCACCTGGATTCCCGCGACCGGCAAGCTGGATCCGGCCAGCGAATACGTGATGATGCACCAGTATGACAACTGCCGCTGGCACGCGGGCGGCGCGATGTTCTTTGATACCACGGGTTTTCTCAACGTGGTCTGCGGCGACGGCGGGGACAGCACGGAGGGAGGTGGCTTGCCCGGTGGCCTGAGCCGGACCCAGCGGCTGAATCACGGATTATTCAGCGGCATGTTCCGCATCGATGTGGACAACGATCCTGCCAAGTCTGGCCCCATCCTCCGCCAGCCGCAGGATGCTGCGGGCAAGCCATCCGGCTGGCCTGTCAGTTATACTCAAGGCTATGGAATCCCCCGCACCAATCCCTGGGCCAATCTCGGAAGCTCGGTCTTGGGCGAATATGTCGGATTGGGTCTTCGCAGTCCGCACACCGCCCACTACGACGCGGTGACCGGCGATGTCTGGATCGGCGACGTCGGCCAGAAAGCGCGCGAAGAGATGACGCGGCTTCCGCTGGGCAGCAACGCCCAGTGGGGATATGGCGAGGGAACCATCGTCGGGCCAGGGACCGCCGCCGTCCCGCCCATCGGCGCAGACATTCTGCCAGACATCAACTACGGACGCACCGTCGGTGGCTGCATCATCGGCGGCATGCGCTACCGCGGGGCCAAGTGGAGCGGCTCCCTCGGTGGAAAAATTCTCTACGGAGATCACAACAACGGCAAAATCTGGACCGCCACACTCAATCCCGGCGGTCTGCCGCCGACGACCCAGCTAATCGTGGAAGGTTTCGCCGTCGGGCGGAAAGTCGGACTCGCCAATTTCTGCACCGACGCGGCTGGCGAGATCTATCTGATGAAAATCAACGGAACCAACCAGCCGGGCGGCACCATCCTGAAGCTGGTGCCAGCAGGCGCATCCGCAGAACCGCCCCAGCTTTTGTCTCAAATCCAGTTTTTCAGCAACCTCACGACCTTGGCAACGATGCCGGGAGCGGTTCCTTACACGGTGGCCGCACCGCTTTGGTCGGACGCTTCCGCGAAGAAGCGCTGGATCGTCCTGCCGAATGACGGCACCCACAACACAGCGGCAGAGGACATCATCTTCGATGAAGAACGCCCCTGGCTGTTTCCCGCAGGGACGGTGATGGTGAAGCACTTCGAAATCGCAACCAACGCGAACGACCCGTCCAAGGTGAAACGACTCGAAACCCGGTTCCTCGTCTGCACGGCCGGTGGCGGGAAATACGGGGTGACTTACCGCTGGAACAGCCAGGGGACCGACGCGGTTCTCCTGACCACCGGGGCAAGCGAGGATTTCAACGTGACCTTGCAGAACGGCAGCACGGTGAGCCGCAAATGGGACTATCCGTCGCGCGCGGATTGCATGCAGTGCCACAACGATGCCTCCGGACAGGCGCTCGGAGTGCGGACAAGTCCGCTCAATGAAGATCATTTCTACCCCTCCACCGGCCGAACGGCGAACCAGTTGGTCACCTTCAATGCGCTGGGCATGTTTGACCGGACTCTCACGACAACCGAGCTGGAGAACTTCATCGCCGCCCGAGGCATCGACGATCTAACCGCACCTGTCGAGCACCGCGTGCGTTCCTATCTCGATATGAATTGTGCCCACTGCCATCGCCCGGGCGGCACGATCGACTTCTTCGACCTGCGACTCGAAACGCCGCTCAACCTTCAGGGAATCGTCAACGGAACTCTCAAGGGCAATTTCAATCTCGGACCCAACGGCCGTTATCTGAAACCCGGAGATCCCGCGATGTCGGCGCTTCATGTCCGCCTGATGAACGCGGGCAACGGCAACGCCATGCCGCCGCTCGCCAAGAATCTTGTCGATCCGGACGCCGTCAATTTGCTCGAACAATACATCGGAAGTCTCAACCCCGCCGAGTTTGAGA
>JBOFET010000008.1:0-1176 GCA_051648225.1 Luteolibacter sp. | reverse complement strand
GAAATCCAAAGGATTTTCCAGCCACATGAGCAACTGGGTTTTCGATCTCCTGCGGATCACCGATGGACGGACAGGCACCACGGCCACCAACGAACCTTACCGCCACTGGGTCCGCACGGCGGTGGCGGGTGACATGCCGTGGAATGAATTCACCACCCGCCTGCTGGCCAGCGCTGGCGACGGTTGGGATCCCGCCTCCGCCGCAGTCGGTTATTATACCCGGGACCGAGGGATGCCGCTGGACAACCTCGCCAACACGATGCGCGTCTTCCTCGGCACCCGCATGGAGTGTGCGCAGTGCCATGACGATCCTTTCGGCACGACGGAAAGGCACGATTTCTACCAACTCGCGGCTTTCACCCATGGTCAGGAAATGACGAATCGGGAGATGATGAAGCCGCTCTGGGATGAACTGACAGAGGATCGGGAAAAACGCGGTCGGGAGTATGAAATCGCCCAAGTCCTCTGGGACCGCATTTATGGAATGTCCCTCACCGGCGGGGGGGATGGCAGCATCCCGCTTCCCTCGGACTATCAATACCGGGACGGCACGCCGGGAGCCGTGGTGGGTGCCCGCACTCCGTTCGGACAGGCCGTCCGCATGTCGGAAAAACGTGTCCACACCGACGGTCGCGAACAACTCGCCGACTGGGTGGTCGGAAAAACCGGCGAACAGTTTCCCTCGGTCATCGCCAACCGGATGTGGAAACGCGTCATGGGCAAGGGCATCTACGAACCGGTTGACGAATACATCCCCTCCTCCAAGACCCATCACCCCGCACTGGTTTCTTACATCACCCAGCTGATGGTCGATCTGAACTATGACCTCCGGAAGTTCCAGGAAGTGCTTTTTCTCACCAAGACCTTCCAGTTTGCCACCAACCCGAATCCATCGTCCGTCGAGGGCGGAGATGATTTCCATGGCCGGAAAATCGAGCGGCTGGCATCCGAGCAGATTTGGGATTCCCTCATCACGCTCGCGGCCGGTGATCCGGACCAGAAACCCACCCGCACCTTGGATGACCGCATCTATCTCGGAAATCAGCCGGTGTCCGCCGGATCGAAATCCATGACACAGCTCTCCAAGGAGGTCCTCGCGCTCGGCTCGGATGCCGAGATCCGCAGTTATTTCAAAAAGCTGGTGAGCGATCTGGATGCGGGTGGCGCGAACCGTGG
>JBOFET010000007.1:0-8343 GCA_051648225.1 Luteolibacter sp. | reverse complement strand
GAGAATGCCCAATACATCCTCTACTTCCTCTGCGTGGTGCTTCTCTTCACCGTCGCTTTGGGTGCCAAGTACATCATCAACACCCGCCTGGGACGCGTGCTCGTCGCCATCCGCGACCGGGAAGATCGGGTGAGATTCTCCGGTTATGACGTGGCGATGATCCGCGCGTTTATCTTCGCCTTCGCCGCGATGCTCAGTGGCTTGGGTGGCGCGATGTTCGTGCTCCAAGTCGGCTTCATGTCACCTTCCATCGTCGGCATCATCCCTTCGATTGAAATGGTCATCTTCACCGCAGTAGGTGGCCGCCTATCCGTTCTCGGGGCAATCCTCGGCTGTCTCATCGTCAATTTCGGAAAGACCACCTTCTCCGAAGCCTACCCCGATCTCTGGCTCTATCTGATGGGAGGCACCTTCATCGCTGTCGTCATGTTCTTCCCGAATGGACTCGCTGGCATCCTTGAGAAGATCCCGACCACCAAGGGCAAGTTCGCTTCATTATTCGCACGCTTCCAGAAGTCCGCTCCGGTCGTCACCAACAAAACCACCCCATTGTCTGATGAACATTAATCCAGAATACGTGCTCGAAGTGGAAGATCTCGGAGTCTCATTCGATGGCTTCAAAGCGGTCGATGGATTCAATTTCTACCTCGCACAGAACCACGTCCACGTCATCATCGGCCCTAACGGAGCCGGCAAGACTACCGTGCTCGACCTCATCTGCGGCAAGACACTCGCCACCACCGGCAGCATCAAGTTCAAGGGCAAGGAACTGCGCGGCGTCCGGGAATACAGGATCGTCCGGGCAGGCATCGGTCGGAAGTTCCAGAATCCGTCGATCTATGAGAACCTAACTGTTTTCGAAAATCTCGAACTCTCCCACCCGACCGGCCGCGGCGTGATCGGCTGCCTGATGTTCCGCCGCACTGCGGAGATTCAGAAGCAGTGCGAGGACGTTGCCGGACAAATCGGGCTTTCCAATAAAATGGACACGGAAGCCGGCATCCTCAGCCATGGCCAGAAACAGTGGTTAGAAATAGGCATGCTGCTCATGCAGAGTCCAGAGGTCATCATGCTCGACGAGCCGGTCGCCGGCATGAGCGTGCGAGAGCGCACCGAGACCGCTCTTCTCATCCGCAAGATTTCCAAGGACCGCTCGGTCATCGTCATCGAGCACGACATGGAGTTTGTCCGTGAAATCGCGGACCGCGTCACCGTCATGCACCTCGGCAAGATCCTCGCGGAGGGCACCATGGAAAAGGTCAGCCAGGATCCCAAAGTCATCGAAGTTTACATCGGACACTAACACCATGATCTCCGTCAACAACCTGCAAGTCTGCTACGGCCAAAGCGTCGTCATCCCCGACATGACCTTCACCGCCCCACAAGGCGAGATTCTCGGCATCATCGGTCGCAATGGCATGGGCAAGAGCACCCTCTTCCGCTCGCTGATCGGCATGATTCCGACCCGTTCGGGCAAGGTCACGCTCAACGGCAAGGAAATCACCCACCAGCCGTCCCATCGCCGGGTCTCGCAGGGGGTGGCGTTTGTCCCGCAGGGGCGGATGATTTTTCCCTACCTCACGGTCTATGAGAATCTCATCTCCGGCGTCTCGGGGAAGGTCAGCTTCGATGCCGTGAATGAAATCTACGCCCTCTTTCCCGTCCTTCAGGAAATGCGCAAGCGCAAAGGCGGCAATCTATCCGGTGGCCAGCAGCAGCAACTCGCCATCGGCCGCGCGCTGATGACCAACCCCAGCGTGCTCCTGCTCGACGAGCCGACCGAGGGCATCCAGCCATCCATCATCAAGGACATCTCGCGCAGTCTGCGCGAAATCCGGGATCTGCGAAAACTCACCATCGTCGTCAGCGAGCAGGTGCTCAGTTTCGTGCTCGATACCTGCGACAACATCATGGTCATCGATAAGGGCAAGCTCATCCGCGAGGACCGCCGGACCGACGTGGATGCCGAGCAAATCAAAGCCATGCTTGCGGTCTAACCGCCACTTTTTTTCCACCACCAAACCTAACTAAACCACATGAAGACACTGATCAAAGTTGACCTCGACGCCACCCCGGAATCCCAAGACTACCTTCACAACCGCTGGCATCCGGATATTCCGATGGTGGCCATGGTCAATCCCGGCGACGAGTTCCGGGTCGAGTGCATCGATTGGACCGGCGGCCAGATTAAAAACACCGACGACGCCACCGACGTCGAAGTGGTCGATCTCACCAAGGTCCATTATCTATCCGGTCCCATCGGCGTCCACGGCGCGGAACCCGGCGACTTGCTTGTCGTGGACATCCTCGACGTCGGCGTGCTCGACAAATACCAGTGGGGCTTCACCGGTCTTTTCGCCAAAACGAACGGTGGCGGCTTCCTCACCGACCACTATCCGGACGCCCGCAAGGCCTGTTGGGATTTCCACGGCATCTATACTTCGTCGCGCCACATTCCAAACGTCGAGTTCGCCGGCATCATGCACCCGGGCCTCATCGGTTGCCTTCCCTCCAAGGAAATGCTCAACACTTGGAACACCCGCGAGAAAGAACTCTTCGATACTGATCCCGAGCGTGTCCCGCCACTTTGTGCGCTGCCCTCCGCTGGCACCGCCCACATGGGCCGCATGACCGGCTCCGCACGCGACGCCGCCGCCGCAGAAGGTGCCCGCACTGTCCCCCCTCGTGAACATGGTGGAAATTGTGATATTAAAAACCTAACCAAAGGCTCTAAAGTTTACTTCCCCGTCTATGTGAAAGACGGCGGCCTCTCGATGGGAGACATCCACTTCAGCCAAGGCGACGGTGAGATCACTTTCTGCGGTGCGATTGAAATGGCCGGCTATCTCGACATCCGCGTCAGCGTGCTCAAGGGCGGCATGGAGAAGTATGCCATCCGCAATCCACTCTTCATCCCCAGCCCGCTCACACCGGAATACAAACGCCACATCATCTTCGAAGGCATCTCCGTGGATGAAGCGGGAAAGCAGCACTATCTCGACCCGTTCGTCTCCTACAAAATGGCATGTCTCAACGCCATCGAGTATATGAAGAAATTCGGTTATACCGGCGAGCAGGCCTATGCCATCCTTGGCACCGCCCCGGTCGAAGGCCACATCAGCGGCATCGTGGATATTCCGAATGCCTGTGCCACCTTGTGGCTGCCGACGGAAATTTTCGACTTCGACATCATGCCGAACGCTCACGGCCCGACGAAGAGTGTCACTCCCGGCTTCGACCTCGCCAAGGTACTCTAACCTTTCCACCGCCATGCCCGTTTACGACTTCTCCTGCCCCGAGTGCGGTGACTTCCGAGCGCTCCTCACGATTGACGAGCGGAACGACCCGACTCCTTGTCCGGACTGCTCACGCGTCGGCCAACGGCTCATCCTCGCGCCCAATCTCGCGTTGATGAGTCCCGTCAAACGCAACGCCCACGCGGTGAATGAAAAGAGCAGGCACGAACCCCGGACCCGCACCTCCCACTCCTGCGGTAGCGGTTGCGGCTGCGGCACGAAAGGCAACAAGATCCGACCCACACGCACCCGAGAGACCAAACTCGGCATCCTCAACTCCCAGAAGCCAAGCGCAAGGCCCTGGATGTTAGGACACTGAATGTCGGTGGGAAGAACTCCAGCAACGCCCGGAATCCTCGATTCCGGGCGTTTTTTGATTTCGGACCACCGGCCCAGTTTTCCCAAGTGCATCGGTCGCACTTAAGCCCACGGTGCCCCGATCCGTGGCCTATTTCCTCAGTGAAGATTCTTGCGATTGAGATTCGTTCGCATTAAAAACTCCTCGTGAGTGATTCTTTCGGGCCGGATCGAGCCGGCGCATCAGAGGCAGAGTTCCATTGGGATGAAGGAGATGGCCTGCGTTTTGGCAGGGTCGCTGGCCGGATCACCTCCGGCGGCTGGCGCTGGAATTTCACTTCCGCCGGCTCGATCTGGCTTTGGCTCAACCGCGAAGGCAGCGGCCTGGTCTGGGGGGGAGTGGAACGCTTTGTCCTCAAGCCGGGGATGTATGCCATGACGGGCGGCGGCAAAGAGGGCGATTGGTCGTGTGTCCGGTATCCAGGAGCACACACCCTGGAAATTCTGGTCATTTCCCGTGAATGGCTTCGCGATCGGCTCGGCAGAAATACGGAGTGGCTGCACCCGGAACTCCGGCACTGGATTCACGAGGGCGGCTCCATCGCTTTTTGCGGCCTGATGGGGATCTGGGAGCGCGAACTCTGCGATGCGCTTGCCCTCGCCACGCAAGATCCG
Source organism: Luteolibacter sp. (assembly GCA_051648225.1). Taxonomy (GTDB): domain Bacteria; phylum Verrucomicrobiota; class Verrucomicrobiia; order Verrucomicrobiales; family Akkermansiaceae; genus Luteolibacter. The sequence continues at coordinate 4,075 of JBOFET010000007.1, read as the reverse complement.
GGACCCAGCCGCTTGATCGCGGAAGCGCGAGTCCTCGAGTGGGCAGCCATCCGTCTCTTCCGGAACAAATCAGGCGGAGGCAGCGGATTCTGCGCCACCCTGCGAGACCGAGATCCGGTGAAACGCGCCATCCATCTCCTTCGCGAGCGCCTCGACCAACCGCTCGACCTCACCGCGATCGCCAAAGAAGTCGGAGTCGCTCCGCACCACTTGTCCCGCCGCGTCAGCAAGGAGACCGGTGAGACTCTTCAACGTCACCTGCGCCGCCTGCGTATCGAACGCGCCTGCGAAGCGCTGAGTTCAGGAAAAATGAATGTCACGGAAGTTGCGCTTGAAGTCGGCTACCAAAGTCTCAGCCATTTCGCCAAGGCCTTCCATGAAGAAACCGGTGATTCACCGAGCAAATGGCTGCACCGCAAGCACCCTTGAAATTCACGAAACCCGCCGGGGCCGCGGGTGGATTCCCCAGATCTCACCGGGGTGAACCATGAATGGCCCCTGATGCCAGACCGTGACATCGAACGGAGCCACTCCGCCCCTCGCGCAGTGGAGTGCGACCTCCAGGTAGGCTCCATGGAATCCGACTTTCGTCACCTCGCCTGCCAGCGTGTCGGAATCATCCAATGCCGTGAGTTCGAGATCCTCAGGCCGCACCCATAGTCCGAATTCCGGCTTCTCCTTGGGCTTCGGCGGACCCACATGGCAGACAATCCTCGCGCCACTCGGATGCGGCAGACTGTGCATTGGCAGGAAATTGCAGGTCCCAAAAAACGACGCCACGTAGGCGTTGGCCGGTGCATGATAGACCTCGGGCGGCGCACCGTCCTGCTGGAGAAGACCTTGCTTGAGCACGACGATCCGGTCGGCGATGGACAGCGCATCTCCGGTATCGTGCGTGACAAAAAGCGCGGTGGCTCCCCTTTCCTTGAGGATCGCGCGGGTGTCGTCGCGCACGGCCTGCCGCAGGCGCGCGTCGAGACTGCTGAACGGCTCGTCCAGCAGGAGCAATTTCGGCTCGGGCGCGAGAGCACGCGCCAGCGCGATCCGCTGGCGCTCGCCACCGGAAAGTTCGTGGGGATAACGTTTCCCAAAACCAGTGAGACCCACGAGCGCCAGCAACTGCCCGATGATGCCCTCCCGCTCTTCCCGTGAACGACGCCAGATGCCGAAACCAATGTTTTTCTCCACCGTCAAATGCGGAAAGAGCGCGTGGTGCTGGAACACCAGCCCGATGCCCCGCTGCTCCGGCGGCACGACGGCGGCGGGCGAGGAAAGAACCCGGCCGTCTAACGAAATCGTGCCTTGGTCCGGTCTTTCCAGTCCGGCTAACAACCGCAACAGCGTGGTCTTGCCACTTCCACTCTCCCCGACCAGGGAAAGCAATTTCCCCTCCGGCAACTCGAAGGAAACATCGCGCACCGCCGGCGTTGATCCACCGGCGTGGACCTTGGTCAGGTTCTGGACTTGCAGACGGATCATCGTGGGCGTTGGCGGAGGAGATACGTGAGCGGAATCAAGCCGACAAGACTGACCCGCACCAGCGAAAGCGCCGGCACCGAAGCTTCTGGAATGCGCGATTCTCCTGCGAGCCGATAGGTGCGGGTCGCCAGCGTTTCGAAATCGAAAGGTCTCAGCACCAGCGTGAGAGTGAGTTCCTTGAAGACATCAATGAACGCCAGCGTGGCTCCGGCGACAAGAACGGGCCATACCAGCGGCAGATCAATCCGAAGAAGCGCGCGCACCGGCTTCACCCCAAGCGTGCGAGCCGCCTCGTGCAGACTGCCCGATACCGCCTCGAACCCCGCTGCGACGGGCTGAATCCCTACCGCCAGAAACCTCACGAAATACGCCAGCATCAACCCGAAGGTGGAAGCACTCAAAGCGAGAATTCCGAACCCTGGAAACCCCGACAATCCGGAAACCATCGCACCCACGCCCACCGCCACCAGCGCGCTCGGAAACGCATAGCCGAGTATCCCCACGCGCTGGGCCGACCGGAGCGATTTCCCCGGAAACGCCCGTCCGCCAGCGACCAGCACGATCGCTCCGAGGGTGACCAGCACAGCAGCTCCGCAAGCGAGGAAAATCGAATTTCCCACCGCTGCCAGATGACCCGCCCAATCCATCCGGTCGTGGGACTGCACGGCCCACCGCATCATCCGCACAACGGGAACGACAAAACCTAACAACAGCGGCCCGCCACAGACCAACCATGCAAACGCGATCCCGAGCGGACCAAGACGGTGCCGCGCGAGCGGTGCTTCCGAGGGATCCCCGGCGAACCGCCGCTTGCCGCGTTGCCAGCGCTCGAGACTGATGAACAACAACGTCATGCCCATGAGAATCATCGCAAGCCGCATCGCAGCACCGGGAAACCCCTCCGTCCAAGCCCGGAAAATCCCCGGAGTCAGCGTCCCGAGACCGAAGGCAGTAACCACTCCATAGTCATTCATCGCCTCCATCCCCACCAGGCTCGCCCCGGCGACGATCGCAGGACGCGCCATCGGCAACGCCACCGTTAGAAAGACCCTGCGATGTCCCGCACCCAGCATCCGCGCGGCTTCCAAGGATCCCGCCGCCTCGCGCACGAAAATCGCCCGGCAACTGATGAAGACATAAGGAAACAACGTCGCCGCCAGCACGATGATACTGAAGACCCAGGGCGCGATTTGCTGTGAGACGAGAAACGCCTCAATTCCGAAAACCCGGCGGATCCACACGTAGAAAGGCACCAGAGACTGCAAGCTGTCGATGTAAGCGGCAGCGGCCACGAATCCTGGCATGGCCAATGGCAACAGCAGCGCCCATTCCAAGAATTTTCGTCCCGGAAACTCATGCACCGAGACATGCCACGCCGCAGGCACGCCGAAGACCACGGCTAACAGAGTCACCAGCCCGACAAGCAACGCGGATTGCCACACGTAGCCACTCAAGCGGTCTTCAACGATCTGTTGCCAGATCGGCCCCGGATCACCCCATGCCCGCCAGCCGACGACGAGCACCGGAAGCAGCACGACCCATGCGGGCAGCCAGATCAAGGCCACAGCAAGGCGGTTAGAACGGCGGGCCATCTGTCGTGGAAGCCGGTCGCTCACTTCCAACCTGCGGCATCAAATAGCTTGGCCGCTTTTGCCTGGTCTTCCCTCATCTTCGGGAAAGTTTCCCGATCGATCTTGAAACTCCCCCACTTCTCGTGCGTCGGGCACAGGCTGAGATCCATCGAGATCGGATACTCGTAGCTGCCGTTAGCGATGAGTTTCTGAACCTCGGGTGTGACCAGAAATTCGAGGTATTTCCTGGCGTTCTCCCCATTCTTCGCGTGCTTCGTCACACCTGCCGCACTGACGTTCACATGCGTCCCACGGCCGCCCTGATTTGGGAATACCACTCGCAATTTTTCCGCCGCTTCGCGCTCGGCCGCATCCGGAGAGTTTTGCAGCAGGCCGAAATAATAAGTGTTTGCCACACAAACATCGGCCAGCCCCGAAGCCACCGCTTTGATCTGGTCACGGTCGCCGCCCTGAGGAGGACGGGCGAAATTCGACACCACACCCTTGGCCCATGCACCCGCCGCTTCCTCTCCGTGAGCGCTGATCATGGAAGCTGCTAGAGACTGATTGTAGCTGCTGGAAGACGAGCGGATCAGCAGCCGGCCTTTCCACTCGGGCTTGGCCAGATCTTCGTAATCCTTGATTTCACCGGCCTTCACCCGCTCCTTGGAAACGAGAATGACACGGGCGCGAAGGGCGTAGGGATACCAATGCCCGTCCGAATCACGCAGGTCTGCGGGGGTCAACTTGTCCAGCACCTCGGACTTCAGCGGCTGGAGGAGACCTTCTTCCTTCGCCTTCTGCATTCGGCCCGCATCGACCGTGATCAGGACGTCCGCAGGACTGTTGGCACCTTCGGATTTCAATCGCTCAACCAACTGGTCCGCTTCCGCATTCACCACCTTCACCTCGATCCCCGTCTCCTGCTTGAAGAGTTCATTCACCTTCTGATCGATCGCATAATGGCGGTGGGTGTAAACGTTCAGCTCCTCGGTTGCCCCTAAAAGTGAAACGGAAGCGACGGA
>JBOFET010000006.1:0-8096 GCA_051648225.1 Luteolibacter sp. | reverse complement strand
AGGGGGCCGGACGGCTTGCCGCCGCCGGAGAGCTTTTCGCGGGACGAGCGTAGGGTGGATAGATCCGTGCCGGTGCCGGAGCCATACTTGAAGAGCATGGCTTCGGAAGTGGCGAGGCGCATGATGTCTTCCAGATTGTCCTTCACGCCCTGAATGAAGCAGGCGCTTGCCTGCGGGTAGTGGTATTGGCTGGGAGAGCGGCGCGCCTTGCCGGTTTCCTCATCCCAGAACCAGCCGCCTTCGCCGGAGTGGTTGCCGATGCCGTATTGGTGGTGAAGGCCGACGTTGAACCAGACGGGGGAGTTGAAGGCCCCATACTGGTGGAGACAAAGCCAAGTTAGATCCTGGTAGAAAATTTCAGCGCTGGCTTCGTCGGCGAAGTAACCGTCTTCGATGCCCCAGTCCGCGATGGTGCGGGTGACACGGTGGACGAGCTGGCGGACCGACTGCTCGCGGCCTCCTTCTGCGGGGTCTGTGCCGTGGTCGGCGTCGCCGTAGAAATACTTGGAGACGGCGATCTTGGTGGCCAGCTCGCTCCAGCTGCGGGGTACCTCGACATTCTCCTGGCGGAACATCGCCTTGCCGCTGTCGTCGGTGATTTCCGCCGTGCGGAGGTCCCACTCGATTTCCTCGAAGGGGGAGACGCCGGGAGTGGCGAAGTGGGTCTCAAATGTGAGTCCTGAGGGCATTGGCGTGGTTGCAGACCTCGCGTGGAGTTCGGGTAGAGTCCGTTCGCCCTACCAGCCATTCACCGCGCGCAGATCTTTCAGTGCGGGGTCGTAGATGTTGAACTCGATGCGGTTGAAGGCACCGATCTGGAAGGTGGTGGTTCCGAAGTTCTGGCTGAATCCTGTCAACTTGTCGCCCTCGACGGAATCTAACCGGAAGACCAGTGAGGATCCGTCTGGAAACCAAGCGCGGATATCACCATTTTCCCGTTTGCAACGTTCGAGATCGACAGGTTTCAAGGCAATGGAGCGGAGGACGCCGACCGGGAGTTTCACTTCGCGAAACGGAGTTTGGATCGTGATGATGTCGTTGGCGATGGAGAGCACCTTGCCGGCGATAGTGTCTCCATTGCGGAGTTCCATGCGTCCCGTTCCGGGTTTCTCTTCCCGGGGCGGGGCGGGTTCCGACTCGTCTTCCATTTCGTGAATGCCTTGGTTACCGAAATGGCGCAGGCCTCCGAGCACGAGTGGCTCGGGGAGTTGATCGACTTCTCCGTCCCAGATGCCGATTTCGATCCTTGAAATTTGCACCGGTGTATCGTTCAGAGTGATGAAGTGGATGCCCTTGCCGAAGTCGTTGAGGGCGGCGTCCGGGTCGGTCCAGACGTCGATGATTTCGCCATCCACAAACAGGCAGATCTTGCCGGATTTGAGGCTGGTGCGGACTTCGATGCGGGCTTTTTCATTTTCCTGGAGACTCACCGCGTTCGTGGTGTTTCCGAGAAACTTGTTGGTCTTGCCACTGCGCAGATAGACCGAACGGGACTGGATGGTCATTTCGTAGCCCGAGGCGGGCTGGTCGGTGGTTAGATCATTCGAGAAAAAAACCAGCTTGAGACCGAACGATCCGCGCCATGATGCGTCGAAGGCGATCGAGCACTCGTCTGGCAGACCCACGTCCTTCGCGATCCCACCGGGGAGAAGCGAGCGGAAACTCGAGTTCTGATAGGTCCAGGCGGGTTTGTCTGCGGACTGGGTCCAGCCGTCGAGACCCGTGGGTCCCCGGTAGATGAAGTCCGGATGCTCCGAGATGCGGATGTCTTGAATCATCAGGCGATTGAATTTCATCCGGCCGGCGAACCACGTATCCAGCTCGACGATCTCGTCGGTGACGGATGCCAGTCGGCCACGGACGAGGTCGCCGTTGGTGAGTGTGACCGCCGCCTCGTGAGTGCCGAGGACTTCCCGCTGCTCCGGGGTGAGCGTCAGGTCGAGCACGTTTTTGAGCAGAAAAGGTGCGGGCTGCGCGAGGATGGGGGATTTCCAGACGAGCCGCTCGGTGGTGAGTGACTCCACCGCGCCTGACATTTGATCGGCGTTAGAGAAACGGATGCTCGACTGCATCGAGTCCGCTGCGGAGTCGGCGGCGACGGAAGCGGAGAGTAAGAGTGCTATCAGAAACGGGTTCATTCGGAGGATTTTCCCTCGGGTTCTGTTTGCAGCCGCTCCATGGCGACGACGCCGCTGCGTTTGATTTTCAAGGGACCCAAAAGCGGGTGCCGGGCGGTGATGCTGTCTTGCGAAAAGGTGCAGGATGTAACTCTCAAGGAACCCTCACCACTAAGGCGCAAGGCGAAGGGCGGAGCGGAATCCGGAGCGGCTGCGTTTTCCTGCTGCCTGAAGAAGATGGTGGAAACATCCCTCTCCGAAAGCTCTAGCAGCGAGGCTTGGAAGTCGCTCTTGAATGAGAAAACGGCGCCGTCCGGGTTGCGGGTGATGTTGACAAGCCTACCGCTCCAACGGTCTTCGTCGCGGCTGATGAGGCTGTCTTCTTTGAGATTGCCCCGATCTTCCGAGCGGTGGCGGGCACGGACGTTGTCGAGCTCGGCGATCTCGATGCCGCGGATTTCCTGAGAGAGGGCTGCGGGTGCGCCATTCACGAGGGTCAGGCCACCGCCGAGAGGGGGCGCACTCACCGGATCGATTCCCGCTCCTTCCGGTTCGCCGTTGAGTAACAGGTGAAGCCGGGAAGTCTTGCGGTCCACCCGGATTTCCACATCCACCTGATTGTTAGGAAACTGATCGGGTGTGCGGGACAACAAGATGACCGTCTGGAAGCGTTTGCCGGTGCTGGACTCGCGTTTGATCTCGAGACCAGCGCTGTTGAACTGGAGGTAGTAACGGTCCACGAGTTCGACGCCGGGAGTGAGGGGATCGGCGAAGAAGATCTGGAAATTCGGGTTTGCCTGCCATTTCAAGGTGAACTTGAGAATGAAGTGGTGTGGGGTTTTGAAATCTCTGGAGGCGGTGGCTTGGCCGTTAGAAATCAAGGAGCCGCCGGAGAATTTCCATTGCTTGGATTCATCCACGTCGCGGCTCCATTCCTCCGCACTCTTGGGTCCGGAGTAGATGGCCGGGCGTTTTCGCACGCCGAGTTGCATCGATTTCAGTGCCTCGCGTGGGATCGTGAGACGACCGGCGTAGGATGTAGCGATAGTTAGATTTTGGTCGTCGAGGCTGTCGAGATTGGCTGGGAGTAAATCGCCATTGACGAGCTCGATCAGGGTGCCGGGCGGGGCGGAGCTGGCTTCCGGTGTGCTGAATTCCACTTTTGCCACCGCCTCGGCCTTGAGCAGAATGGCGTCGGGTGCCAGGATGGAGTCGAGTTCCACCACACCGGCCTCGCTGATCGAGCGGACGGTTCCAGTGAGCCGGGCATCGCCAGTCAGGATGAGCCGGTCGGCATTGGCGATACCAAGTGAACCGGCGGCAAGGATGACAAGCCACCAGGACTTTGGCTTAAAACTCAGCATCCCAGTCATCGATAGAATTGTTGGAATTTGCAAAGTCGAGCATGACGGTGGATTCGAGATTGAAATCGAGTTCTCCATAAACAGGGTTCGAGATGCGGAGTGTGGAGGCGTCTCCAGAAAGCAGCCGGCCGGAGGCCTGGCCGAACGGACTGAGCCGGAGGATCACATTGCCAGCTGGGGGTTCGCTCTCCTTGGCCCGGCCGTTGCGTGCGAATCGAATCTCTGCGATGTCCTCGAGCATGAATTGAAAGCGGCCATACTTGCCATCCAGGGAAATTTTTCCGCCGTGCATCTCGCCGACCTTGCCGGAGAACCGGTCTGTTCCGTTAGAAAGAAGCACGATGTCCTGGTCATCGACTTGGAGGCTGCGAGCGGAGTCGGGCATGCCGTTCCACTCGGCCACCATCACATCGGAAATCCTAACAGGCGAGTCCTCGGTCTGGACGACGAAGCCGAAGCCCGAGCCTTTTCCTGCGAAGTTAGCCGGTTCGCGGAGTCCGCCGGCAGACTCGCTCCAGTTGACGACGAACTCGTCATTGACGAAAATGGAAATTTCACCGGTGAGGCGGTTGCTACGGATTTCCAATCGGGCCTTACCGGAATCACCGAGACGGACGGCATTTCCATTGATCTGCACGCGTTCGACCACAGGATCACCTTCCTCACTCACCGAGGTGCGGAACAGCATGAGGTGGGTCGAGAAAATCTGAATGACATAACTGTTCCCAAAAAGCACCGGCAGGACGGAGGAATCACCAGGCGCGAACCCCTGGCCGCGGCGCGGCTGTTTGTCCTGATCTTGATCCACTTCGTCCCGGAGCTTGCTCTTTGCAAAATCCGCATGGAATCCGATTGCGATGGAAAGCCGGTTTTTCCAGGCGAGGTCGAGCCGGAGGATCGCCCGATCCGGCATGATGTTCTGTTGGAACAGCGCGGTGCCGGATTGGCGACTCGCCCAGTACCACGCGGAACCGGAAAACACCCAACGCCCGGGCTCGTCCTTGTTAGGCCTACCCACCTTGTCATCCTCTCCCGCATCCGGCGCGGCGGGCGGCATGCCTTCCGGGAAAGAAGCATTCGCCATGGCCCACTCGTCTTCGACGAAGGGTCCGTGGTAGCGCAGACGTCCGCCGAGCGGGCTGGGCGCGAGCATGGCGACTTGTTCGCGGGGAACCCTGATAGATCCGGCATAGGGTGTGTCCACCGTGATCGCCGTGAGGTCGATTTGGGAAATTTTCCCAGGGATGCTGTCGCCATTGATAAGAGCGAGGTGGGAAAATGAGGAAAGAGCTTTCTGCGGCTTTCCACCGCGCAGGACGACGTGTCGGAGTTGCGAAGGCTTGAACTCGACCGGTGCGCTGATGTCGTCGCGCTGCCAGACTAACAGTGATTCGTTCCTGACGCCTTCGAACTTGCCGTGGAGTTGGTCGCCATTCGTGAAGCGCAGCAGATCGGGCGATTCCGCAGCTGCCAGAACCATGATGCCGAAACTCCAGAGGATCGCGGGTTTGAAGATCATTTTTCGTAAATCGGCAGGAACCGATAGTTGAGAGCGAGTGAAAGCAGGGCGCCGGCAGTGTTGAACGAGGCTCCCTGATTGCCGGGAAACGAACCGTCAGACGACTGGATGGTGGAAAGGTAGCGGATGTTGCGGGCGTTCCATTCCTTCCATGTCGTCTCATCCGCGTGGAACAAAGCCTGTGCCATGTAGTATTCGTAATAAAACGGATAGTAGCGGTCGCGAAAATCGAGATTTTTCTTCAGATAGGCGAGGCTTGCCTGATAGCCCTTGGAATCCCGTTCCTTGGCAAGTGATAGACACAGCGAGCCGATCGCGGTGAGGGTGGGTTTGCCGCCGGAAGCGGAAGTGTAGCCGTAGTCGCCATCCCTACCGCGGCAAGTGGCGAGGTAAGCGAGGCCTTTTTTGATCGCTTCGTCAGGCACCGCCAGGCCGGCGTTTCTGGCGGCGAAAAGCGTCACCAATTGGCAACCGGTGACCGTGGTGTCTGCGTCCCGGCTCTCCGGGGTGTAACGCCAGCCACCGAAGCGGTTTTTCTTCTGTGCGCTCACGATCAGCTCCACCGCTTTCTCTAGCGCGGGTGCGATCCGTGGGTCGTCGAGCACGCCGTAGGCCTCGGCGAGTGCTTTGGTGGCGAAGGCGTGGTTATACATCGTAGTGCCGATGTAGCCGTTTTTTTCATTCTGTTGGGAAAGGATGTAATCGATGCCACGGCGGATGTTCTTTGAATAGGGTCCGTGGTTGGGATCTTCACCATGTGCGAGGAATGCCGCCACGCAGAGACCGACCACACCAGGCTCGCTGCCTACGACGTCGTTCCAACTGCCTTTGTCGGTTTGGCTTTTCGCGAGATAGACGAGGCCACGTTCGTAGATCATTTCCGCTTGGGCGGGGATGGTGTCTTCTTGCCGGCCCTCGAGAGTCTGGGCGGCGGCGATGCTGGGTGCGCTTAGCAATGCCAACGTCACGAGCAAGCAGGCTGCCGATCTAACTGGAAATCGATGCATCATGAAAATCATCATTTGAGTTTCTGTTCCGCGCCGCGGTTGTAGGCGTCCAGGGCTTTTCGAAATTCCTCGGGCAGCACTTGTCCGCCGGCTCCGCTGGCTTTCGGCACGCGCCGGGCTTCGCTTTTTCCCCCGGCTTGGCCGGTGATCTCTCCGTTCGCGGCGTCTGATGCGCCGCTAGCGCCGCCGCCGCTGTTCTCGCCGGGTTGATCGCTTTTGCCCTTTCCTTCGCCTTCGCCATCGGGTTTTTTGCCCATCATGCGCTCCATCATGTCCATCATGGCGCTGCCGGACTGACCACTGCCTTGTTGCTTCTGTTTTTCCTTCGCGGCAGCGTGGATTTTTTCGATGATCTCGGTCTGTGCCGCAATGGTGGCTCCTCCGGTCTGTGCCGCAGTGAGCTGATCGGTCGCTTCGTCCATGATTCCCTCCACTTCGTTGAGCAGCTCGATGACTTGGGGGACGGTCTGCTCGATCGTGAGTTGTTGGACGTCGGCGGAAAGTTCGTCCTGTTGCTCGGCGACTCTCGCAGCGCCATCGCGGTGTTCTGCTAGGATTTCCCCGGGTTTTTTTTCCTCCGCCCCGGCGAGCAGTGGTAGCCAGCAAAGGCTGATGGTTGCGAGAGTGGTGGGTCTCATGGATCTTGGGAAATTGAGCCGTTGCTTCGGCGGAGTTGTTCGAGCACCCGCGTCTGGGCGCGGAGGTCTTGTTCCTGTTGCACGAGTTTCATGACGCGTAGCATGAACTCGAAGTCCTCGTCCTCGGGACTTTGGCCGGCGCCACCCCCTCCGCCGGCGTCTTGTTTGTCTTTTTCACCTTCCAGCTTGGCTGCCCATTCGGTGAGTTTGGCGGCCCATTGTTGCGAATTCTCGGTCGCGGTGTAGCTGTGGTTGGTTTTTAACAGAGTCCGGACTTTCTCCAGCCCGATGTCGATTTGCGAGGATTTCATTTCATCGAGAATCTGTTTGAAAGAATCGGTCTGGGTGCGGGCGAAAAAGCTGGCGAGGTCTTCTTGAAGCCAGCGTACGTCGGAGGCGGTGTTTGCCTGCTGGAGGTCGGCCTCGCCCAGCCGCCGCTGGTCGGAAGGATCGAGCTTGGAGTTTTTGAGGCCAAGGATCCGCTCGTAGGCGTCGATGAGTGTGCTGGCGATCCCGGTCTGTTCTCCGGCGGCTTTCTTCAGGCGGTTCACAAAGGTGCCGGCCTCGAACTGGCGGTTCGCGTCATTTGCCTTGGCGATGGCTTCCTGCATTTTTTCGACGGCTTTTTTCTGTTCCTCGACGGCTTGGGCGATGTTTTGCTGGGTCTTTTCATCGGTGTTCGATTGCTCCTGGGCATCGCTGAGTTTCTCCTGCACCTTGGGGAGGTCTTGGCTGGAGAGTTCTTGCATCGACTTGAGAGACTCCGCCATTTTTTTAAGGGTTTCCGTCTCCACATCACCGTTTCGCGCGGCGTCTTTCATCAATTCCTCCATCCGCTCGGTGAGGTTTTCCATGCGTCGCTTGCTTTCGGCCTCCGCCTGTTCCTGGGCTTCGAGGCGTTTTGCGTTGGTGTCCTGCTGCCGTTCCTTGGCGTCAAGGCGCTCCAGCCGCTGGTTTTCATCCAACAGTTCCTGCTCACGGCGGGCGAGGTCTTCAAATTCAGTGATGTTCCGGTCGAACTTGCTTTTGAGCATTTGCACGTGTTCGTCGCGGGTGAGGACGTAGAGAATGACGGGTTCGGAATAGATGCGCCCCCGGTCCGGGAGGTAGTCCTCCACGTAGCCACGGAGCATGATTTTCTGAGGGCCGATGCCGAAGGCGGCAGGGGAGAATGATCCTGGCTTGGCAATCCTCCGCTCTTCGGGATTTCCGTCTGCGAAGTTGAGTTCGCCTTTCGCCGGAGCTTCTGCGGTGGGGCGGGTAAATTGGCCAGACCACTCGATGCCAGTGAGTTTCACCCCGAAATCGTCCTCGGCGAGTAATTCGAAATCCACGGTCTCCTCGGGCAGCATGACCTTCTGGCGGTCAATTCCTTGGAGATAACAGGTGGGAGGCGCGTCCCGCAGGGCGTCCACCCGGAGCCGGAAGCCGCTCTCACCTGCCAGACCGAG
>JBOFET010000005.1:0-24637 GCA_051648225.1 Luteolibacter sp. | reverse complement strand
TTCAGAGAAGGGGAATTCAGCCCGTCGAGCATCCTCATTTCTGGGCCATGGAGGAGGGACCTGATTGTCCCTTTCTTCGTTTTAGTTAGGGAAAAGAGGCGACAGTAAGGTCGCTCCTCCATACCCAAGGCAAGCCTTTGAAACAACTTCAATCATTGCCCAAAGTCTCACGCAGCTCTTTTCTCATCTGCGTGGCCACCTTGGACTCGAAGGCACTCCATCCGGGACCGGCAACGTCGAACTTCGTCATCCAGTCCTGCTTGAACCAGTAGCGCTCGGAGGCTTTGAAGCCGACCGATGCCAGCGCGATGACTAGCATGGCCACGGCAAAGACTTTCACCATGACCAACGCGGAAGAGGCCTGATAGAAATGGCGATCTGCCCGGCCGAGCATGGCGATGCTGATCGACACCATCACCCCGAGAAGTGCAACTCCACCGAGACCGACCGCGAGCCAAAATTGCCAAGGCCGTTCGGGGAGAGTCCCCACACTCCACCAGGAATCGCCCACTTGGGAGACCGCCGCCCATCCCATCATCGGCACAAATAGGATCGCGCTCACACCGGTGAGCCAGCCAATGCGCGACGGCTTGGGAAAACTGAATGCACCCGCCCGCTTCGCCAGCCGCCAACGGACGATCTGGACCGGCAATGTTAGCCACAAAAGCAACAGTCCGAAAAAGTGCCCGGCAGGCAACAGAAGTCCCATGCCCTGCACCCCGAACGCCCGACCACCCAGCTGAGTGAGGCGATTGACCGCCATCACGAAAACAAACGGCAGCACCACTCCCGCCACCACGATCCACACCCAGTCGGAGGGACGCAGCAGGTCTTCCATTCTCCGCGCCAGGCGGCGGAACACGACCGACACGCGGAACCGGTAGCAGGCAGCCAGGCTCGCGCAAAAGCCTAACAGGACCCAGGTGGTGTAACTCAACAACCTTGCAAGAAACTCATGGTCGAACAGGCGCTGAGGTTTGAGATCGGCGGCGGTGAGTGGCACCTGGGTTGCCGTCTGTTTGGCGATCATCTCGACCGCCCCGGCCAGGATCCCGCCGGTGATGGTGTCTTGCTCCACAGCTTTCCCATCCACGAGGAACTCGCGGGACTGTCGTTTTGCCTGGCGGTCTTTCAATCTCCCTTCGATGAATTTCCAACGCGCGGCCTCAGGCTCAAGCCCGAGCTCCTCCGCCGCAGAGCCCAGGCTTTCCGCAAGGGTGGAAGCGATGACCCGGCCCACCAGTCCATACACCAGAGTGGTGTGTTTTTCATGATTCATCTGCCGAAGAAAACGGTCGGCATCGCTGTGAATCTCCCGATAGCCGGTGACATCGCCGGATGCGCCCAGACTCCAAGCTCTCGCCGCGATGGCGTTTCCCAAGTGCCTCAGGCGGATGCCGGGAAAGACCGCGGTTTCGGAGAGGCACGCGACGGATTCGAGATGATCGATGAAATTCTCCTGCGGGAGAAGCGGCAGGCGTTTCCGCAGCAGTTCCATGCTGTAGTCCGTGTATTCCGACTGGTTTCGAGCCTCCCGCAGCAATTCCATGGCACGGTCAAGCCGCGCTTGATCGAGGATCTCCCATGACTTCGGATTCTTGCCGCTGCGGGATTTGCTTTTCACGGAATCCATCGCCTCCACGGTGGCGGCCATGTAGGTGAACCAGGCGTTGTCAGGATCGATGCTCCGGGCGGTTTTAAGGAAGTCGGGTGGCAGCTTTTCGTGATCGGCAACGAAGGCGCCGGCGTATTCCGCGAAGAAGGCGGGGTTGTCCGGTTCGCTCCGCCACAGCGCCTCCTTGCGCTCACTTTTACTCCCTCGTGTGAGATCTCCCACCAGCAGGAGTTTTTCGGATTCGCTGAGTTTGCGGGTGACTCGCTGCAATTCATCCGTGGGCATTGGATTCAAAAATGAGCCGTTAGCGATCCATTTTCCCAAAGGCACGATGCGAGACATCTCATCGAAGTCCGAGGCTGCCACTCCAGCGGAAACCACTGCGACTAACACCCACAGTCCGATCTGCCAGATGGATTTGCGTTTCTGGGCATCCACTTGATCCCAGCGTGCGATCATCGCATCGGCACCGGCATCTTCCGCGATCCGGGTTTCCAGGAGGCCGATGGCGGCTTGCTGGAGTTCCGCGTTATCCGAAAGCGGGCGGACGGCGGCTTCGATCAAACGGGAGGGAGGATCGGGCATGCGGGAAGCGTTAGCAGCGGAACTTGGAGCTTGGAAGCAGGATTCAGGTTGCACACGATTTCCGGCATGCGGACGAAGGCGGTTTCATTATTGCAGGAATTGACGGAGGCCCACTCGGTGTCCGGGCATGAGGATGAGGTGAGGGCGATCTTCGTGGATGAGCTGGAGGCATGCGGCGAGCTCTCGGCGGATCGGAATGGCTCGGTGTTTTGTGAAATGGGGGACGCTGGGCCGCGTGTGCTGGTGGCCGGGCACATGGACGAGATCGGCTTCATGGTGCAGCACATCACGCACGATGGGTTCATCCAGTTCGTGGGAATCGGCGGATGGTGGGAGCACAATCTGCTTTCGCAACGGGTGGAAATTTTAACCCGCAGCGGGGATAAGGTCCTCGGGGTGATTGCCTCGCGGCCGCCGCATTTTCTGCCGGAAGCACTACGGCGGCAGGTGATGAGCATCGACCAGATGTTCATCGACGTGGGCGCGGAATCGCGGCGGGAGGCGGAGGAGAAATTCGGGATTTCGCTGGGGGATCCGATCGCGCCGGTGGCGGCGTTCACGGCGTTGGGGCGGGAGGATTTATTCATGGCGAAGGCCTTCGATAACCGGGTGGGCATGGCGGGGACGATCCAGACGGGGCAGATTTTCGCGCAGTCCGTGCATCCGAACCGGTTGATCCTTTGTGGGACGGTGCAGGAGGAAGTGGGGCTGCGCGGGGCGAAGACGGCGGCGGTTTTTGCGAAGCCGGATGTGGCGATCGTGCTGGAAGGTCCGCCGGCGGATGATGCACCGGGGTTCAATCGCGCGGAGTGCCAGGGGCGGCTCGGCGGCGGGGTGCAGATCCGGATGTTTGATCCCACGGCGATCACGAACCCGAGGCTTGCGCGGCTGGCCATCGAGACGGCGAGGGAAGAGGGGATCCCGCACCAAGTGACAGTCCGGCGGAGTGGGGGGACGGACGCGGGTTCGTTCCATTTGGCGAACGAGGGGATTCCCAGCATCGTGCTCGGGGTGCCGGCGCGCTACATCCACTCGCACAATGCGATCATCGACCTAAACGACTATTTGCATCTGCTCTCGCTGACGATCGCGCTGGTGAGACGGCTGGACGAGAAGACGGTCGAGGGGCTGGTGACGTATCTTTGAGGATCGGCGGTGCGGGGTGATTTTTCTCTGGCGGGGGCAAGCGCTTTGGAGTTGCGTGGGGAATGACAAGACGCGCAATGACGACAGGTGTGTATGCAGTGGGTTTGCTTGGGTTTACCGGAGTTTTCCCGGTCTCGGCTCAGCTGCCGAGTCTGACCGACAAGAGTCAATTGGGTTACTTCGTGGCAGCAGATCGGAGAGGCTTCCAATTTAGGATCGAGACCGACGGTAAGGCAGTCATCAATATCCTCGATTCCAAGGGCGGCCCGCTGAACAAAGACTATGCGATCTCGTTGAATTTCAACATCGAAGAAACCCAGCCGGACGGTAAAACGGTCTCCCGGAACTTCATCCCGGAATCACTGAAAAGTGAGCAGGAAGCGACCATGAAACCCAAGGATCTGACGATCAAGGGCAAGGTGACAGGTGATATCGAGTTCGAGGTCACGGTCACCGAAGACCGCGGAGCGATGATTTTGGGCGGTCGTCTGCTCAACCCGGCTGGGTTGGCGAATCCGACCCGGTTTTCCATCGATTTGGGGATTCCAAAAGCCGTGCCGAAACCAAAAAAGAACGTGGATGAAAAAAAGGCCGCCAAGGAAGAGAAGGAAAGAATCAAGAGCGACAAGGTGCAGCTGGTCTGGACAGATGGTAAAAGAGCGCGAATCACGGGTGATCAAGAGGTGGAGGGAAGTTCCAAAGAAGTGACCGGACCGGGGATCACCACCGCTTCGGTCGAGTTCGCGATCTTCGAGGACCGGAAAATCACGGTGACGGCCTCCCCGAACTCCTCGATACAACTTTCCAACAAGGCAAAACAGTCGCTCACCCAAGGCTTTACCCTGTCGTGGGCGGCGGATCCGGCCAAGGACCCGCAAGGCAAGGCTCGGGTCGCTCTTGAAATCAAATAAAGCGGATCCAGCAGCGGCTTGAGTGGAAGCTGCGAGGTTTTCAAGGCGCCCTCTCTCTCTGAGGGGCGCCTTTTTGCCGTGAAAGAGGAGACGGACTTACCCGCGAAGTTTGAAATTTGCTGGAAATGGCATATTTTTGTTCGAGCGAACATCTTTTTTCTTGTCAGGCGGGAAGGATGGCGTCAGTTCTCTGGCAACACAACACACTCCCATGGCCGCCAAACAAACCTCCGAAGAATCCGCCACCGAGAAGCTTAACGAAGCGAGAAAACGCAATCTCGATCTCGCGATCTCACACATTCAGAAGGAGTTCGGTGAATCCGCCATCATGCGCCTGGGGGATGAGCGCTGCGTCGATGTCGATGTGATTCCGACCGGTAACCTTCTGATTGACCGTGCCTTGGGCGTCGGTGGATTCCCCTGCGGACGGATTGTCGAAGTTTACGGTCCGGAGTCCTCTGGAAAGACCACCCTCACTCTCACTGTCATCGCCCAAGCCCAGAAACGCGGCGGTCTCGCAGCCTTCATCGACGTGGAGCACGCCCTCGATCCGCAATACGCCCGCAAGCTCGGCGTGAACATGGACGACTTGCTCGTTTCCCAACCGTCCTCCGGTGAGGAGGCTTTGCAGATTTGCGAGGCGCTGGTCCGCTCAAACGCCATTTCCGTCATCGTGCTCGACTCAGTGGCCGCGCTTGTCACCAAGCAGGAACTCGACGGGGAAATCGGCGACTCCACCGTCGGTGCTCAAGCCCGCCTGATGAGCGCCGCCATGCGGAAACTCACCGCCCTGATTTCCAAAGCGCAGACCTGCTGCATTTTCACCAACCAGATCCGCGAGAAAATCGGCGTCATGTTCGGCAATCCGGAAACCACGCCCGGTGGTCGCGCACTCAAGTTCTTCTCCTCCGTCCGCGTCGATATCCGCCGGATCGGTGCGATCAAATCCACCGACGGAACGGTCACCGGTAACCGCACCAAAATCAAAATCGTCAAAAACAAGGTCGCCGCTCCCTTCACAGAGGCCGAGTTCGACATCATGTATAACGAGGGTATTTCCTCCACAGGCTCCTTGCTCGATCTCGCGCTGGAGATGGAAGTCGTCCAGAAGCGGGGATCGTGGTTCAGCTACAATGGCACCCAGATGGCCCAAGGCCGCGACGCCGCCAAAGAGCTTCTCAAGGGCGACGCGGTCCTCTACGCCGACATCGAATCCAAGGTCAAAGAAGGCCTCGAGGCGAAAAAGAAGAAGTAATCCTCTCCGTCACCCCGTTTAGAAACCTTTCCTCCCCGGGAACATCGCCCGCAGCCGCATCATCGACCCCCGTCGGTGGTGCGGCTTGATTCTGCTGGGGAGGGCCTTGGGGATCACTTGCATCGTATGTAGTTCTGCTTTCAAGCGGTCTTCTCTCCGGCTTCAGACCGTCTGAAGCCGGGACTGCGGACAGTGAACTTTTCGCCGACCGGCACCCCGGAAAAAAAACTGGCCAGACCGGCTTCGGTTCGCAGACATTTTCAGGGTGATCCATCCCACTGCTATTGTCTCACCGCTGGCGACGCTGGGACGCAATGTCCGTGTCGGTCCGTTCTGCGTTATCGGCGCCGATGTCGAGCTCGGCGACGAATGTGTCCTTCACTCGCACGTCGTTCTTGAAGGCCACTCGAAGTTCGGCCGGGGCAACGAGTTTTTCGCGTTTTCCGCCGTCGGGGGTAAAACCCAGGACCTCAAATACGCCGGAGATCCCACCTACCTGGAAGTCGGCGACCACAATGTTTTTCGGGAAAACACCACCGTCCACCGCAGCACGCATGCGGATTCCGTGACCCGCATCGGCTCGCACAACTTGTTTCTGTGCTACTCCCATGTCGCCCACGACTGCCAGATCGGCAGCCATGTCATCCTTTCGAATTCAGTCGCCCTGGCCGGGCACATCGAGGTGGGGGACTACGCGATCATTTCCGGTGCTGCCGCGATCCATCAGTTTTGTCGCGTCGGCAAGCACGCGCTCGTCGGCGGCTTGTCGCGGGTCGTCCAGGATGTGCCGCCATTCATGATCGTGGAGGGAAATCCGTCGAAAACCCGCGGTCTCAATGCCATCGGCTTGCAACGCCGGGGATTCGACGAGGACGATATCCAGTCGCTCAAGACTGCCTACAAGAAGCTGTTTTTGAAAAAGGATGCGAATCTCGCCATCGCCCTGAGTTCACTCAAAGCGACGCACACCGGCGACCTGCCGATGGTGAAGCATCTGATCGAATTCATCGAGTCCTCGCCGCGTGGCATCACGCGTTGAGCCAGCGGAGGTTCGCGATTGACCCTTGGCCGCACGATTCCCTAGTTTCGGGCGTGAGTGTTTTTTCCAACGGCATCCCGCTGAGCCCCCTGCTTCTAGGGTTGGCCTCCCGTTGACATTTTCTTTCCTTCACTTTTGTTCACCGGCCCGCCCGACTTGAGGTGCAGCGCCCTTTTTTCCAAAGACCTCTCCTTTTCTAAAATGCATCCGACTTCTCTCTCGAAATACCGCCCGTTTCCGGACGTTTCTCTGCCCGACCGCACTTGGCCGGACCGGACGCTTACCCATGCGCCCGACTGGTGCTCCGTCGATCTTCGCGACGGAAACCAGGCGCTTCCCCAACCGATGTCGATCGAGGAGAAGCTCGAATTTTTCGACCTGCTCGTCCGCGTCGGCTTCAAGCAGATCGAAGTCGGGTTCCCGTCCGCAGCGGACACCGAGTTCAATTTCCTGCGCCGCTTGATCGATGAAAACCGCATCCCGGAGGACGTCACCATCCAAGTGCTGGTGCAGACTCGTGAGCCGCTCATCCGCCGGACGTTCGAAGCCATCGACGGTGCGAAGCGCGCCATCGTCCACATTTACAACTCCACTTCGCCACTCCAGCGCCGCGTGACCTTCGGCGATGCTTCGCGCGAGTCGATCAAACAGATCGCTATTGATGGTGCCGAGTTGGTGAAAAAACTCGTGCCCACAATCCCGCGCACCGAGGTGGTTTTGCAATATTCGCCCGAGTCGTTTTCCGACACCGAGCTGGATTTCGCCCTCGAGTGTTGCAACGGCTTGATCGACGTCTGGCAGCCCACGCCCGGGCGGAAAATGATCATCAACCTGCCGGACACCGTCCAGTGGACCACGCCGAACGTCCACGCCGACATGATCGAGTGGATGTGCCGCCACCTTTCCCGGCGCGATTCCGTCATCGTCTCGCTGCACACCCACAACGACCGCGGCACCGGCGTGGCCGCCACCGAGCTCGGCCTGATGGCGGGTGCGGACCGTGTCGAGGGCACGCTCTTCGGCAACGGCGAACGCACCGGAAATCTCGACATCGTCACCGTCGCACTGAATTTGAACAGCCATGGAGTGGCGACGGGTTTGGATTTCTCCGACCTGCAATCCATCCGCACGGTTTACGAGCGGGTGACGCGGTTGATCGTGCCCGAGCGGCAGCCGTATGCCGGCGAGCTCGTTTTCACCGCTTTCTCCGGCTCCCATCAGGACGCCATCAAGAAGGGACTCGACCGCCGCGCCAACGAACTCAAAACCCACGCCCACCTCCCGTGGGGCGTGCCCTATCTCACCATCGATCCACAAGACATCGGCCGTTCCTATGAGGCGATCATCCGCATCAACTCCCAGTCGGGAAAAGGCGGCGTCGCCTATGTGCTCGACCGCGAGCATGGCTTCGATTTGCCGAAGTCGATGCACCCGCAAGTCGGCAAGCGCATCTACGACCTCGCCGACGAACTCGGCCGCGAACTCACCACCGATGAGATCCGCGAGGCGTTTTTTGCCGAATTCGTCAATATTTCCACACCGCTGGACGTGGTTGACTACGAACTCATCCACCACGTCCGCGAGCGTGGGGAGGTGCAATGCCAGGCCGCCATCGTCCTCAACGGCGAGAAAAAAGCCATCGAAGGCTTCGGCAACGGCCCCATCAACGCCTTCGTCCACGCGCTCGAGGGAGCCGGCCTCAAGGACTTCAAAGTCACCGACTACCGCTCCCACGCCGTGCGCGGAGGATCGGACGCGAGTGCCGCTTCCTACGTCCAAGTCCAGCACGAAGACGGCCGCCTGCTCTGGGGCGGAGGGGTGGATCCGTCCATCGAAATGGCTGGACTCAAGGCGCTTGTGACCGCTTGGAACCTCCTGCGGGCGTGATTTCGCCTCACAGCTCCACCTGGAAAAAGTCGCGCATCACCTCGCGGTAAACGTCGCGCTTGAAGGGTGGCAGCCAGTCCAGATCGAACTCTGCCGGCAAAATCCACCGGTAAGCCCGGAATTCCCGTTGTTTCTGATTCACATTTACCTGTGGTGCGTCCGGCTTCAGGTGGCAGAGGAAATACGTCTGCTCCTGGCCGTGGCTGCCGTGTTTGCGGAGCTTCTTGCTGCGCGCGTCTTTCGGGTAGAGATAGCGGTAGCCTTGCCGCATCCCGACCACCTCGTAGTGCTTCGCGTCCAGCCCGACCTCCTCCTTCACCTCGCGGAAAAGCGCCTGTTCGAGTGTTTCATCGCCATCCACCCCGCCCTGCGGAAACTGCCATGCGCCTGGTATCGTCCAGCGTTCGCATATCAGCAGGTTGCCCTCTGAATTCACGACCAATGCGGCGACATTCGGACGATAACGAACCACTCCTGCAAAGTGACGATTGGTCCGCATCGTGACAATCCTCAACTTTTGCTAATTACAACGACCGTGTCATTCCGGGCGAGGCGGAAATGCGCCGGGTCAAGGACTCGCCATCAGGATCATGATGGAAACCTCCGCGCTCCCGTTCAACTCGGTCCGGGTGCCGCTGAGGATGATCAGATTCGCTCCGAGCTGCGCGAAGCCGGCATAGCGGGACTCCGCAGAATTTGGAGCATCTTCTGTGAGCGAAATCATCCCGTCCGGTGCCACTGCCAACTCATGGATCGCGCCCGGCGAAAAGCTCTCCGATTGGGTAAAGCCGTCGAAAGTGGTCGAATAAAACCGCTGCGTCGCGGAAATGGTCGCAGCGGTCGCGCCCGCGTTGATGGTCACCTGGGCTTCCGGGTTCCAGCGGGAAATCTCGAAGCCGCCCGGCGTGATGTAAAAGCCGATCCAGATTGCTCGGTATGACCTGTTAGCGAGCTGCGGATTGACTTCGCGGCGCACCGCGAGGGTGATGGCCGCCCCTGTGGTGGCTCCGGGATCGATAGGGACGTTGCCCGGTGCTGAATTTCCCGCTTCCACGTCGGCAGGCGGAGTGGAACCCGCCACCACAAACAGACCCGCGGTGGGGGAAATCGCGCCTAGCAGAATCGCGGGGTCAGACTCCTGGATGTCACGCAGTGAGACTGCTCCGTTAGATTCAAGCTGCATTTCAAACGAGCGTGCTTCCGAGGATTCGCCCGAAACGATGTCAACCGCATCTGATGGGTTGAACGATTGCCGGACCTGGAAAATGGACTCGCGGGAAATCGATAGGGTCGCCTCGGCGTTGGAGGTTGCGGAGATTTCCGCCACGGCGGCGGAAACCGCATAATGGACGTGACCCGGCAAGGTCGGAGGCAATTCGCCACCTTGGGCAGTGAGTTCACCACGCACGGCGAGGGAGATCATGCCCCAGGCACCGGTGGTGTCCTCGGCCTCCGCATCGGTGGATTTCTGGATCAGAAAAGGAAGCTCAAGCTTGTTCCCGCTGAATGGTTGGGGTTCGTCGGACTCGGGATCGAGGGCACCCTGATAGGTTCGCAGGCCGACTGCGACGAGGGACGCCCGATCCGTTTCCATCTCCTGAAACGGAAACGCCGTCGCCGCCGCAAACGCCTCCCCTTCGCGCAGCGGATACAGGCCTGCCGGGACATGACTCTGCCATCCGCCGGGATTGAACGAGAATGGGGCGGTCGCTTGGAGTCCGGTGCGTTTGAACGCGCTGAGGTCGGCGATTTGTGGAGCGATGTAACAGTCGATGACCTCGGTGTTCTGGGACCGCATCAAGCCGGACACCTCTCCCTGATGCTCTAGCAGCATGTCCGCCGTGCTCACTTCGCAAAGCAGATCGCCGCGCGGCCCGCCATTGGTGGCGCTGCCAAATCCCGACTCCACCGCAAATCCCGGAGTGATCGAATGATAGTTGCCCGAGGTGAAGCTGCCGCCCACCCGGTAAAATCCGCGTCCGCGGGAGACCGCCGCCGTGTCCAGATAAGCGGCTTCACCGTTCGCAGGACTCAGTTGAGCGAGATTCTGCCAGGGCGGCGGACCGAGGTTTTCTGAAAACTCCAGCCCATAGCTGCCGGGAGGGGCTTCGATGGCGATGGTGAAGCCAGATCCGGGAAGATATTCCGCTCGGGTGAGCTTGGCAGTCATCTCCGCCGTCTGAGGCGACCATAAGACTGTCGCAGCCGCATGGCTCGTGAATCCGAGTCCGGCAGCAATCAGAAATTTCCATTTTCCCATAGCGCGATGCTGTCAGAACAATGCCCAAAGTCAACCGCGCGACCGCATCCGATCAGTGCTCAAAGTCGCCCGATAAAATGCGGGTTGTTGCTTGACCGCTTCCCCACGGCTGGCCAGTGTGCCGCCCCGCCGTTTGCCCCGATGGCAGCGACGTGCACCAATCGAACTAACCTACCGAGCAGCCATGGCCGCGAAGATCTATACCACCAAGGACGCGCCGATCGCGCCTCTCAAGAAGAAAACCCTCGCCGTGATTGGCTTCGGCTCGCAAGGCCACGCCCACGCGCTCAACCTCAAGGACAGCGGCATGAAGGTCATCATCGGTCTCTATCCGAAGTCGAAATCCCACGAAGTCGCCAAGAAGCTTGGCTTCGAAGTGATGGACACCGCTGAGGCCGTGAAAGCCGCCGACGTGATCTTCGTCGCCACGCCGGACACCGTAATCCCGTCGGTTTACAACAAGGACATCGCGCCGCACCTCACCAAGGGTAAGACCCTGTTATTTTCCCACGGTTTCGCCGTGCATTTCAAGACCATCACCTGCCCGCAGGACGTGGATGTGATCCTCGTCGCGCCGAAAGGCCCTGGCCACACCGTCCGCTCGCAATTTGTCGCCGGTAAAGGCGTGCCCGGCCTGATCGCGATCCATCAGGACGTCTCTGGCAAGGCCAAGCAGACTGCGCTCGCTTGGGCCGGCGGCGTCGGTTGCGCCCGTGCCGGGGTTTTTGAAACCAACTTCCGCGAGGAGACTGTCACTGACCTTTTCGGCGAGCAAGTCGTCCTCTGTGGCGGCACCACAGCGCTGGTCAAAGCCGGATTCGAAGTGCTCGTCGAAGCAGGCTTTCAGCCAGAAATGGCCTATTTCGAGTGCCTTCACGAACTCAAGCTCATCGTCGATCTGATGAACGAACAGGGCATCGCCGGCATGCGTTTCTCGATCTCCGAGACCGCTGAATACGGCGACGTCACCGTCGGACCGAAGATCATCGACGCCTCGGTCAAGAAGCGGATGGTCGCGCAGCTCAAGAACATCGAAAACGGCAAGTTCGCCAAAGAGTGGACTGCCGAATACGCTGGGGGGAACAAGAACTTCAACGCGATTCGCAAGGAAGAAGCCGCTCACCCGATCGAGAAAGTCGGCGAGAAACTCCGCTCCACCATGAGCTGGATCAAATCGACCAAGATCAAGAAGGGCGCTAGCCAGGCAAGCTTCACTTCATCCTCGAAGTAAGGCTCGGCATCTAACTTCAAAGCGCCCGTTTCCCGTTAGGGAGACGGGCGTTTTTCGTCGAAGGAGGCAGCAAAGAAAATCCAAATTCAAGATCATATATCATATATAAAGCCAGGCTTTTAAATAAAATTTTTCTTGTGCCCGAGTTCTCATCAACTGCATGTTCGAGTTATGAGCATGAACAACCGCAAGCGATGGACGGTGCCTTGGAAGAACTCGGCGACGAAACCGGCGATTTACCACTGCCTCTCACGGGTGGTGGACCGCAACTTTGTGTTGGAGGTGGATGAGCGTGAGCATTTCCGGATGCTGATGCGGATGTGCGAGAAGTTCACGGGCTGTAGGGTCTTGTCTTATTGTCTCATGTCTAACCATTTCCATGTCTTGCTGGAGGTGTCGCCGATGCCGGAGGGTGGGATTTCGGACGAGGAGCTGTTTCGGCGGTTGAGCGTTTTTTACAACGAGGCGCAGGTGGCGGAAATTGCCCGGGAACTGGAGGAAGCCGCTTCGGTGACCCCGGTGGAAATGCGAGGGGAATTCCAGCTGCCGCCGATGGATGAGATGGACGCGCCACTGACACGGGCACAGGAAGAGGCGATGGCCAAGGAGCAGGCGGAACGCAGAGTGGAGAAGATCCGTGACCGCTACACCCGGCGGATGCATGATTTGAGTGAATTTATGAAGTCCTTGCTGGAACGGTTTACCAAGTGGTTTAACCGCACGCATTCGCGCTCCGGGAGGCTGTGGGAAGACCGGTTCAAGAGCGTGATCGTGGAAAGTGGCACCGCCGCACGGACGATGGCGGCTTACATCGACTTGAATCCGGTGCGGGCCGGCATGGTAAAGGATCCGGCGGATTATCGCTGGAGCAGCTATGGGGAAGCGGTAGGCGGAGGAAAAAAGGGAAACGGGAAGAAAGCGCGTGAGGGGCTGGTGCGGGCGTATTTTTGTGATCAGGGAGTTGCGTTTGACGCGGAGCGGTGGCGCGAGGTCTCGCGATTGTATCGGCGGCTGATGGGACTGGCGCTGGAACGTAAGTGCGGGAAGGCGCAGGTGAAGCCCGGCGATCTAGGCAAGAAAGAACAAGGAAAGCCGCAGATGAATACGGCGGAGGCGCTGAAGGCGGCGGAGAACGGAACGGTTTTGCCCGAACTCGGGATCGCGGGGATGTTGCGATGCCGTGTTAGATATTTCACCGATGGGGCGGTGATTGGCAGCAGGGCTTTTGTCAACGAGGCATTCGTCGCAGCGCGTGAGCGTTTCCCGTCGAAGCGTAAGGATGGGGCGAGGAGGCTGCGGGGCAGTGGAGCTCCCGCGGCGGGTGAACTCTGGAGTTTGAGAGATTTACAGAAAGGGATCGCGTGAGGAGTCGATCCGGGGAGAAGCGAAGGGCTTCAGTCCAGTTCTATCCAAGCCACACGGATTTCAGGTAGGACTCGCCGGTGAAGTCTTGCGGCATCGGCGAGTGGCGGGAGTTCATCGGGAGGCGGCTGGCGTTGCGGAGTTGTTTATGGAATTCGTTGAGAGCGAGGTTCCGGCAATTCGTGGAGCAGAGCAGCCAGCCTTCGGGAGTGAGAAGCTCGGCAGCGAGGGCGGCGAGTTCGCCGAAATTTTCCTCCACGCGGAAGACCTTGCCTTTTTCGTCACGCGAGAAGGTCGGCGGATCGAGCACGATACCGTCGAAGGTGCGGCCCTGTTTCGCGAAGCGCCGGAGCCAGTGAAAAGTGTCGCCCTTGCAGAAGTGGTGGGCGGTGGGATCGAGCGAGTTGTGGGTGAAATTTCGTTTCGCCCAGTCGAGGTAGGGTTGTGATAGATCGAGCGTGGTTGTCTCGGCGCCAGCCATGGCGGCGGCGACGGAGAAGGCACCGGTGTAAGCGAAGGTGTTGAGCAATTTCATGCCGGGTGCCATCAGGCGGCGGACCTCGGCCCGATTATCGCGCTGGTCGAGGAAGATGCCCTGCGAGTAGCCGGACTGGAACGAGATTTCCGAGGCTACGCCGTTTTCGAAAATGACAAAAGGCTCGGTCACCTGTTGGCCGAAGAGGTGTGATGGAGATTCCTTCTGGTGCTGGTCGAGGCGCTTCCAATAACAAGAAACGTCTTGCGCACGGAGCCATTCCCGGACTTGAGATGCGAGTTGTGCTCCAGTGGTGGAGACCAGCCAGCGGTCGGCATAGGTTTCCAGGATCAGGCCGGGCAGGCCGTCGCCGCTACCATCGATGAGGCGGACTGCATTGGTTTCCGGGGTGAGGAGGAGCGCGCGTCTGGCGATGGCTTTTTGAAGGAGATCGATCATGCCTACCGCCAACCTTAAATGGCGAGTTTCGGCCCGACGAGGCTGATATTTCCAGCACGAGAAGGGATTGCCATGAATTCGATTTCCCTTAGGATTCGGCTCGCAATGAGTTCCATCAACGAATCCCTCACCGCCGCGGTTGCCAGTGGCAGCCTGCTTGAATCCGCAAAAGTCAACATCACCGCGCTGCTCGCCGGGACGACGAGCGCCATCGCGCCGCTGGCGGTTCAGGAATTGGTGGATGCCGGTGCGTGGGAGGAACTCAACGACCGCTTTTTCAAAACCCTCGCCTTCGGCACCGGCGGCTTGCGCGGACGGACGATCGGACGCGTGACCACCCAAGCGGAGCAAGGCACCGGCGGCCCTAACGGCCGCCCCGAGCATCCGTGCGTGGGCACCGCGACGATGAATTTCTACAACCTCAGCCGCGCCGTCCGGGGGCTCATCGCCTACGCCAAGGAATTCGCCGGACCAGACCGCAAGCCGGTGCTCGTCTTCGCCCACGACACGCGGCATTTCTCGCGGGACTTCGCGGAATTCTGCGCCAAGACCTGCGCGGATCTCGGCTGCGATGCCTATCTCTTCGAAGGTGCGCGCTCCACGCCGCAGCTTTCCTTCGCCGTGCGTGAACTCCGTGCGGACGCCGGCGTCGTTCTCACCGCCAGCCACAATCCAGCGCACGACAATGGCTTCAAAGCCTACTTCAACGACGGCGCGCAGATCGTCGATGCCCACGCCGACGGCATCATCAAGGAGGTGAACGCCATTTCCAGCGAGCGCTACGAAAACGCCCCCGAGCGTGGCACCATCACCATCCTCGGTGCGGAAATGGATGCGCTCTACGTCACTCGCCTCAAGACCTTGCTGCTCAAACCCTCGCTGCTAGAAGATGCTTCCACCAAGATCGTCTTCACCAACCTTCACGGCACCGGCGGCCACATCAACGTGCCGATGCTGCGCGATTTCGGTTTCGAAGTGCTCACCGTGCCCGAGCAGGACATCCAGGACGGCCGCTTCCCGACCGTGGAATCACCGAATCCGGAAAACGGCCCGGCGCTGCAAATGGCCATCGACCTTGCCGAACAATCCGGCGCGGAAATCGTCATCGGCACCGACCCCGACGCCGACCGCATGGGCGTGGCCGTCCGTGATGCCGCCGGGAAAATGGTCCTGCTCACGGGAAATCAGATCGGCTCGCTGATGGCTTGGTATCGCCTGAAAACCTGCTTCGAACTCGGCTGGCTTACCAACGCGAACCGCAACCGCGCGGTGCTGGTGAAAACCTTCGTCACCACCGAACTCCAGCACGCCATCGCCGATGGCTTCGGCGTCGGCATCGTCGATACGCTCACCGGCTTCAAATACATCGCCGGAAAACTCCGCAAATACGAAAACGCCATCCCCGCCGACAAGCGGGGCGACTACCGCTCGCTCACCGAAGCCCAGACCCGCGCGCTGCGGCTCGAATACTCGCGCTTCTTCGTCTTCGGCGGCGAGGAAAGCTACGGTTACCTCGGTTCTGACGCCGTCCGCGACAAGGATGCGAACGGAGCCGCGCTGATGTTCGCGGAAGTCGCCGCCTACGCGAAATCGATCCACAAGACGCTGCCGGAGCTGATGGACGACGTTTACACCGAATACGGCTACTATCTGGAAATCGGCAAATCCCTCGTCATGGAAGGCGCGGACGGTGCGGCAAAAATCGCCGCGCTCGCGAATTCCTACGCCGAGCACCCGCCGACCGAAGTGAATGGCTCCGCCGTCCTGCGCGTCCGCGATTTTGCGAAGCAGGACCTCTTCGACCAGGAGGGCGACCTGCTGCCGAAGGAAAAAATGCTCTTCGTCGATCTCGAAGACGGCCGCTCCTTCGCCGTCCGCCCGTCCGGTACCGAGCCGAAGATCAAATTCTACCTCTTCGGGAAAAAATCCCCCGGCGGCGATTTATCCGAAGCAAAGGAAGCGGTGAAATCCGGTCTTGCGAACCTCTGGTCGTGGATTGAGGCCGACGCCGCGAAGCGCTGAGGAACCTCAATCTGCCTGGCACTCGTCATTCATCGGTAGGCCAAGCGCGAGGTCAGAGGTAAATTCCTGGTGGGGAATTGATTCGGAAAAATATTGCAAAATTATGCAATTAGGCCGAGCGTCGCACCGTAAACCCGCGACCTGGGGGAAAAATCCCCGATTTGAACCGATGAAAACCCCTGCCAAAAACCCCTTGAAATCTCCCGTATTCCGCTCGGTTTCCGGGATTGCAGTCGCTATGGCGGTCCTTTCCTGCACCTCGTCCGAGACCACGACGGGGGAAATCGTCGCAGCGGGAGCCGGTAGCTACACGACCCTGCTACCGGAGGGTTTCAAGCCGCTGCCGGAAAGGATTTTCAAGACCGCCGACGTGAAAGGACCGACGGTGACTGGCCAGTGGTGGAGTTCGCTGTTGTGGCAGGAGTTTTCCAACAACCTGTTCGCCCACCCGCTGGGAATGGTTTGCACGCCGCAGGGGCTGGCGATTAGCTATCCGGGTTCCGGCCTGGTGGGTAGCAAAGACGCGATCATGGGCGGGGGGGTGACTCAGGAGGGGGATTTTAGAATCGAGCTGGGGGCGGGTTCGCCGTTCAAGGTGGCGGAGTGCGGCGGTTACTCGGACTGGTTCGTGACTGCGGCGTTTGCGGCGGGTGAGGCTTCGCTGAAGACGAGCTTCGGCCATGGCAGTCCGTTTGTGTATGCCACTTACGCCGGTGGAGGGCCTGTTTTGCGCTGTGCCATGCCGCCTAGGGTCTGGTCGGGCACGGCGAAGGATGCGGTGTTAGGAGTCACCATCCGGGGTAATCACTACGGCTTGTTCGGACCCACAGGCTCGACTTGGACCGGCCTCGACAGTGCCGTGCTCACCAATGTCGCCCCGGGAAAAGCCTATCTATCCGTGGCGCTGCTGCCGGATGATCGACCGGAGACGCTGGCCTTGTTCAAGCGCTACGCCCACAACCATGTCATCGACACGCGGGCTGACTATCAGGTGCTGCCCGGCAAGGTGCGGGCCACCTACAGCTTCAAGACCCAGGCGATGGAAGGCTCGGAGACCGGCACGATCTTCTCACTCTATCCGCACCAGTGGAAGAACACCGCCGCCAAGCTCACGGACATGAGCTACAAGTCCGTGCGCGGCGAAATGAAGGTCGGGCAGGGGACTCAGTTTGTCACCGAAGTACCAGTCCAGGGAGTGTTACCGATGTTCCCTGCGGAAGGCATCAAGGACAAGGAGCGCATGCTTGGCTACCTGAAGGCGGAGGCCGGCAAGGCACCCGCCGGTTTCGCGGACACCTACTGGGACGGCAAACTGTTAGGACGCTTGGCCACGCTCAGCGGCATCGCCGAAATGGCAGGTGCGCCCGAGTTGCGGAAAGTCTTCGTGGACGAGCTGAAGCGGCGGCTGGAAGACTGGTTTACCGCCTCGCCCAGGGAAACATTTCCTCTGTTCTACTACAATGCCACCTGGGGTTCCATGATCGGCAGCAAGCCATCTTACGGCAGTGACAATCCGCTCAACGACCATCATTTCCACTACGGTTACTTCATCCGCGCCGCCGGTGAGATTGCCCGGCTGGATGCGGAGTGGGGCAAGAAATGGGAGCCCATGGTGATGCTGCTCATCCGCGACATCGCCTCGCCTAGCAGGGATGACAAAATGTTTCCCTATATCCGCTGTTTCGACAAATACGCGGGCCACTCATGGGCTTCGGGCGATGCCAATTTCGCCGATGGAAACAACCAGGAGTCTTCGTCCGAATCGCTCAACGCCTGGTATGGCATGATGCTGTGGGGCGAAGCCACCGGCAACAAGACGGTGCATGACACCGGCCTGTCACTTTTCAACATCGAGCGCACCGCCGTGGAGGAATACTGGTTCGATGTCTCCGGTACGAATTTCCCCAAGGATTTCCAACAGGTCGCGCTCGGCATGATCTGGGGCGGCAAGGGAGCCTTCGCCACGTGGTTCTCCGGTGAGATTGACTGCATCCACGGCATCAACTGGCTGCCATTCACCCCCGCCTCCATCTATATGGGCCGCCATCCCGGGTATGTGAAAAAGAACTTCGACCGCATCGTCGCCGTGCGGAAGGAGGGGAAAAATTTCAACAACGGCTGGGGCGATCTCGTCGTCATGTTTGGTGCGCTTTACGATCCCGTCCCCGCAGTCGCCTACATGGACCAGATGCCGGATTGCAGCCTGGAGGGTGGGAATACCCATGCCTTCATGTATCACTGGATCCACACCCTCGATACCCTGGGCATCAACGACGCCAGCGTCATCGCGGACCACCCGTTTACCAATGTGTTCACGAAAAACGGGGTGAGGACATACGCCGCTTACAACTTCAAGGACACGCCGCTGAAGGTCGCTTTTTCCGATGGCACCAAGCTTGTCGCGAAGCCCAAGTCACTGACTGTCCAAAAAGCCAACCCCTGAAACCATGCCAGTCCGCCACCGCCGGAAAAAGGTCGCTGACTACGAGGTCCACACGCTGGCGAACGAAGCCGTCTCGCTCTCGCTCGCCCCGGCCCTCGGCGGCAGGATCGTTTCGCTGCGAGACCGTATCTCGCGCCGGGAATGGTTAGACGGATGGATGCCCGCTCACCAGCGCCGCCTCTGGCAGCCGAGTGATCCCGCCAATTTCGAAACCGGACCGGGAGCTGGCATCGACGAGTGCCTGCCCACGGTGCTGCCGTGCAAGCTCGGCCGCAAGGCGCTGCCGGATCACGGCGAGCTCTGGAACCAGAAGCCGGAATTCGAGGTCGATCCGCAGGGCGGGATTTCCTGCCGCTGGATGCTCAAGTCACTGCCACTTGCCTTCGAGCGCCGGGCGTCACTCACGAAGGATGGCGTCCGCCTCGACTATCGCCTGGAGAATCGGGCGGACGCGCCGACGCCGTTTCTGTATGCGTGGCATCCCCTTTTCAGTTGGAAGCGCGGCGATCAGATGGTGAGCACTGAGAAAACCTGCCTCAGCCCCGGCGGTGAGGAAATGTTGCCATGGCCGGGCAACGACCTCTCGCGAGCCTATTTCCCAAAAGGGGCGACACCCGCCGCCAAGGTGTTTCTCGGCCCGCTGTCCGAGGGCCGCGCCGCCATCGAGGCGGCAAACGGCGCGCGGCTTTCCCTCTCGTGGCCGGCATCCCTTTTTCCCTACGCAGGCATCTGGATCACCCGTGGATTTTGGAAAGGGCTGCATCACTGGGCCATTGAGCCGACCAATGCACCGGTGGACCGCTTGTCCGACATCCGGCAGCCCTCCGCGGTTTCGCTGCTGGCTCCGCACGAGATTCGGGAATGGACCTTGGGCATCAAGTTCTCCTCGGAACGCCCGTGAAACGAAGCCCGAAGAAATCCCGGACGACGAAGTCCCCCGGCAACAGCGCCGGGGAGCACGTCTCAAACACACGCCGCCCATCCGGTCGCCGTCGCGGGTGGATGCGGCTGGTGGCGGCCACGTTGGTACCGCTTTTTCTGCTAGGCGTGCTGGAGCTTGGCTTGCGCTTGGCGGGCTACGGCTACCCGACCCGGTTGTTCCTCCGCCGGACCATCGGAGGGGAAAATTTTCTCATTCCCAACGACAAGTTCACCCATCGGTTCTTCCCGCCGGCGCTCGCCCGCACGCCGCTGTCCGGCAGGATGGCTGCGCGGAAGCCGGAGGGGACTTACCGGATTTTCCTGCTCGGCGAGTCCGCCGCCTATGGCGACCCGGATCCTTCGTTCGGCGTGGGCCGCTACCTCGAGGCATTGCTTGAGGCGCGCTATCCGGCCACCGATTTCGAAGTGGTCTGTGTGGCGATCACCGCGATCAACTCCCACGTCATCCTGCCCATCGCCCGGGAATGCGCCCAGCAGGATGGCGACCTGTGGGTGATTTACATGGGGAACAACGAAATGGTCGGCCCCTTCGGCGCGGGCACGGTTTTTGGCGAAAAAGCACCGCGCCTCGGATTCGTGCGAAGCGTGCTGGCGCTCAAAACCACCCGCTTGGGCCAGCTTGTGGACCAGCTGGTCACGCGGCTCCGTGGCGGCTCCGGCGCTCCGGACACCTGGGCGGGCATCGACATGTTCCGCAAAAATCCGCTGCGACACGACGATCCGGGCCGCCTCCGGGCCTACGAAAATTTCAAATCCAACCTAGACGACATCCTCCGCGTCGGGAAAAAAGCTGGAGTCCCGGTGATTCTCAGCACGGTGGCGAGCAATCTCAGAGACTCATCCCCGTTCATTTCCCTCCATGCGGCGGGATTGCAGCCCGCACAACAAACCGAGTGGGAGCGCCGGTTCAAGGCGGCGTCCGCCCTCGAAGCGACCGGCTCCTATCAGGCCGCGCTCAGTCTCTACCTGCAAGCCGCCGCCATCGACTCGGACTTCGCCGAGCTGCAATTCCGCATCGGCACCTGCCAGCTCGCCTTGGGTGACGAGATCGCCGCGCGGAAATCATTCGGGCAGGCCAGGGATCACGACGCCCTCGCCGTCCGGGCGGACACCCGCATCAACCGGATCATCACGGACGCCATGACATCGACGACTGGGGTGGACGCCGTGCAGGCGCTCTCGGCGCAAGCGGCCGACGGCATCGCGGGCAAAGAGTTGTTTTACGAACACGTGCATCTCACCCCATCCGGCAATTCCCTCCTGGCCCGCGCTCTTGCGGAAAAAATCACCGGCCACCTCCCGACCTCGATCACTGCGCAGCATGGCGGCGAAAAATCTGCGGAAACCGAAGCCGAGGCCTGCGATCGCCGTCTCGCCCTCACCATCTGGGACCAAAAGCGGGTGTGGGATGTCGCGCTTGGCCGGATTTCCGGCGCACCGTTCACCTCGCAGTCCAGTCACCCGCGCAACCTGCAATACTGCAAGGACCGGATGAAAGAGGTGGACTCCCGGACCACCTCCAAGTCGCCGCTCGAAGATCAAAAAATGTATGAGGCGGCGCTTGCAGCCCATCCCGACGACACCTTGGTCAGATGGAACTACGCCCAATTCTTCGAGCGGACCGGGCGACTCGCGGAAGCCGCCAAGCAGGGTGAGCGGATCTGCGAGCGACTCCCGGATGCCTTGTGGCCCCACTATTTCACCGGCTCCGTGCTGGCCCGGCTCGGAGAAATCCCTGCGGCTACCCGCTACTTACGGCGCGCGCTCCAAATCTCTCCGGGCTTCTCGCAGGCGCAAAAGGAGCTTGACCGCATCGAGAGCGCCCATCTCCTCGCGCCCACTGCCAAGCCAGAATGACCTTTCTAAAATATTGCAAATATATGCAATTTCTGATTGCGAGGCCGGTGATGATCTCCTAGCTTGTCCCACAGCCGGGTGGTCGTAACGCAATCGAAGCTCCAGTCCCGGATGAAAAAACCACTCATCCCCAAGCCACCCGATCCCACGGGATCGACTTGGGAAAAACCGGACATCCATGAAAAATCCTCCAAAACCAAACTTCACGCGGGCCATCGGATTCACCTTGGTCGAAATGTTAGTCACCTTCACCATCATCATCGCCCTCGTGGCGCTGGCCATGGTGGGGACCAAAAGATTGCGGGAAGGTGCCGACACAACGACGGCGCTTCGGCGGATCACCGGATTTTCCCAAGCGAATGCACTCTATGCGACCGATCATGGTGGCTCGTATGTGCCTGCCTATTCTTTCGACGAAGAAGGCCTCCCCGGCACGCCGTGGCACTATAACCCGACCTATCTGGAAGCGCTTATCGGAGAAAACTCGCCCACGGTCGAGCCCGAGGAATTCGAAGGCTACGACGGCTTGCCCGAGCAGGTGCTTGATCCAAAAGTCGTCCGGGAAAAGAAAAAATACTGGAGCCGCATTTCTGCCAGCTTCGCCTACAACAACGAAAACGTACCCGGTGGCGGCTGGGGCCAACCGGGGACTTCCCGAGCACACACCATCAACACGGTCAAAAATCCTAGCAAATCCTTCGCCTTTATCACCGCGACGGATTGGATCGCCAATTACGGAGGTCGCTACCTTTGGAAGAAGTCATCGGAAGAAGGAAAATCGAATGACAGCAAGATCGCCTACCGTCATCAAGGCAAGGCGGTCGCCACTTTTTATGACGGGCATGCCGAGACGGTCTCGATCAAAGACATGCAGCGCATCGACAAATACGGCGGGATCAATAACGTTTTCTGGGGTGGCACCCGTGTGAGTGGCCAGTGAGCGGGGCTCCCTAAAACATGCGGTCGAAGTCGCGATTGTTCTTTGCCTTCTGCCAGTAGGTCGCTTTTTCCGGAGTCTTCCTGAGCTGAAGCAGGTCCTTGCCTAGCAGCCGCAGCAACAGACCCATGGGAGTGACAAGGACGAAGAAGAACACGGTCAGCAACACCTTGCCCATGATCTGACCGATTTGAAAACTGAAGCGCATTCCTCCCCGGTAAAATCCACGGAACCAAACCGGACGAATCGCTGCGGCCACGACCGTCAGGATCGCCACGCCCGCTGCCACGAGGCAGACCGCGCCGGGCAGCGCGCCTTGCCACCCGAGCAGCCCGAGCACGCCATTCACCGCCACTCCGATCACGGCGGTGAACTTGATCCATTCCAAGGGTTTTTCGGAGAGCCGCAGCATCGGTGTTAGTCGGGGACAGGGTGGAAGGAAGGTTTCACACCGGCGTGGAGTTGGGCGGCGCGTTCCAACAGAAAATTACCGATTGCGAGGTAGTCCATCTCGGTGTTGACGAAGCAGCGGTAAGCGTCGTCCGGACTGCAAACGACCGGTTCGCCGCGCACGTTGAACGAGGTGTTCATGAGCACTGGGCAGCCCGTTTTCGCCTCGAAACGCTTGAGAATCGCATGGAAAACCGGGTTCTGCTCCGCAGTGACCGTCTGCACGCGGGCCGAGTCATCCACGTGGGTCACGGCCGGCAAAGTCGAGCGGAGTTGCTTGAGCCGCTCCAGCCCGGACGCGGGCGGCGGTGTTTCTAACCGCTGGCGGGGATGGACCGGCGCGACCAGCAGCATGTAGGGCGACTCCACCTCCAGCTCGAAAAACTCCGCAGCGCGCTCTCGCAGGACGGCGGGCGCAAACGGGCGGAACGACTCGCGGAACTTCACCTTCAGATTCAGCGCCGACTGCATCTGCGGCGACCGTGGGTCTCCCAGAATCGACCGGTGCCCGAGCGCCCGGGGGCCGAACTCCATGCGTCCCTGCACCCAGCCGACGATCTTCTCGTTCGCTAGCAAATCCGCCACCGTGTCGAACAAGGTGTCCGTTTCCATTTTCCGATAGACCGCCTGATGGCCGCGCAGCACGCCTTCGATTTCATCATCCGTAAACTCCGGGCCGAGAAACGAACCCTGCATCGCATCCGGCCGCACGACCTGCCGCGGCTGCGGGTGGTCCCGGTGCAGGTGCCAGACTGCTAGAGCGGCGCCCAGCGCGCCCCCGGCGTCACCGGCGGCGGGTTGGATCCAGAGGTGCTCGAAGATTTTCTCCCGCAGGATCCTGCCGTTCGCCACGCAATTCAACGCCACGCCTCCGGCCATGCAGAGGTGTTTCAGGCCCGTCTCGTCGCGTGCGTGGCGGGCGAGGCGCAGCATGATTTCCTCCGTCACCTGCTGGATCGAGCGAGCCACATCCATGTGGCGTTGCTCGACTGGAGCTTCCGGTGGTCTCGGTGGTCCGCCGAAAAGCCGGTCGAATTTCGTGTGGGTCATACGCAGGCCGCGCAGGAAATGAAAATAATCGAGGTTCAGGTGAAGCGAGCCGTCGTCCTTCACATCGACCAGATGATCGTAGATCGCCTCCACGAACCTCGGCTCGCCGTAGGGTGCCAGGCCCATCAATTTGTATTCGCCGGAATTGATCCGGAATCCGCAGTAAGCCGTGAAGGCCGAGTAGAGCAGCCCGAGCGAATGCGGAAATTTCAGCTCCTTGAGGATATCCAATTCATTGCCCCGGCCGATGCCGAGTGTGGTGGTCGCCCATTCGCCCACCCCGTCCACCGTCAGCACCGCTGCCTCGTCGAAAGGGGAGGGGAAAAAAGCGCTAGCGGCGTGCGCTTGGTGGTGCTCGGTGAAAAGGATGGGTGCTCCGCGCCGCAGCCCGGGCATTTCGTAACGGAGGGTATCTGGCAGGTTGAGTTTTTCTCCTAACCATCCCGGCAATGCCTGTGGGAAGGTGAGCCAGCCGCCCGGTGCCACCGCCAGGTAAGATTCCAGCAAGCGGGTGAATTTGATGATCGGCTTGTCATAAAACACGACCGCATCGAGATCCGCTTCCGCTAGCCCCGCCTGCCTCAGACAAAAGGCCACCGCATGGTGTGGAAACCGCTCGTCGTTTTTCTTGCGGCTGAACCGCTCCTCCTGCGCCGCGGCCACGATTTTCCCATCCACCAACAGCGCCGCTGCGGAGTCATGATAGTAGGC
>JBOFET010000004.1:0-7860 GCA_051648225.1 Luteolibacter sp. | reverse complement strand
CCGTCGGATTCTGAAATTTTCGACTTACTGGAGTGAGCACGATGCTGCCTGCTGCTGAGAAAGAAGCTCTGTACAAAAAAGCGGATCACCGCATGAAGGCCCGGGGTGCTCCGTACTTTGGCGTGTGCGAAAAGGATGTCCTTCTTCTTCGAAATGAATTTGAGCATTTCAAGACGGCGTGGACGAAGCACATGGAGCAGGCGAACAAAAATTTCACACACCTTCAGTCGGTGCCTCGCGAGCTTTCCGGGCTCAAAGAGCGTGTTCAGAATCTCGATTTTCACGGCACGACTCTGCTCAATATCCTGGTGGAGAAGGGCGTTCTGTCTCACGAAGAGATGCAGATCTATCTGGATGAGACGACCTTCCAGTCCTTTGGTCTCACGAAGACACACGCGCCTGCGATCGAAGGCGATACCGCCATTCTTGGGTTCGTTCTTTCGTGCGAAGGCCAGATTGTCGACGACAAAGAGCAGGCCAAGATGGCGTATTTGGTTGGCAGTGCGGACATGCCAATTGATGAGCACATCGTCGGTCTCTCAGCGGGCGAAGAAAAAACCGTGGACTTTATTTGGCCCGAGGACAAGCCGTTCGAAGGCTTAGGCGGCAAGCCCGTGTCGATGCGCGTTCTCATCCGCGATGTCCGTCGTCGCGACATGGCGCGCGTGCAGGAAAGCGCATGAAGGTTCTTTTCATTCCGCGTGTCCTCAATGACGCGACCGCCTACTACCGCTGCGTTCTCCCTGCTCGTGCGTTGGATCGGGTCGGAGCGCAGTCGCGTGTGGAGCCTCTTTTCGAAACGGGTGGCCCTCGCATCAAGGCCGAGAGTGCCGCGTGGGCGGATGTCATTGTCTTTCAGCGCCCACTTTCCGAAATGGATGTCGAGATGGCGGAGATGGTGCGTGAGCGTCACCCCGAAAAGGTTCTCGTCGGTGAGTACGATGACGACTACGGCAGCGTTCCCGGCTGGAATCCGGGCTATCGTTTCGTGCGGCCCTGCAAAGACGAGTGGGTCAAAATCCCCTCACTGTTCGATGGCATCACGGTCTCGACCGATCCGCTTCGCGGCGTCCTCGAGCGCCACACGAACCGCCCTGTGAAAGTCATCCGCAACGCGTTTGACTTCGAGGCGATCGATGCGGCTCCCTTGCGAAACGATGTGGCCGTCCAGCGCCTCAAGGCAGGGGATGTGGAGAACTTTCCCGTCGAGGTTTCCGAATCACTGTTTGATTTTTCGTCGCGGATGAAGGCGGAAGGCAAGCACGTCGTGACGTGGTTTGGCTCGCACACCCACTACATCGACCTCGATTGGATCGTGGAAGACGTCAAGTCGCTCTATGAAGTCCATAACCGAAATGACATCGTTTTCGTCTTTTTCGGATACGTGCTCTGGAAGCTGCTGGCTGAGATTCCCGTCGGCAACTGCTACTTCATCCCGGGGCAGCCTCCGCGTCCGGGCTCGGGTGTCCACGGGGTGGAGGAGTTCTACGGCGTCCTCAAAGCGCTTCCGGCTTCGGTGGGTCTCGCTCCCGTGCATCCGTGCGTGTTCAACGACTCCAAGAGTTCCCTCAAGGTCGAAGAGTGCAAGGCCTTCGGATTTCTTCCTGTGGCGTCACGGTATGACACCTACATGAACGATATTGATGAAGGGCTTTTGGCGGACTACCGCTTCGGGGACTGGGCTGCGAAGATTCAGGAGGCGGTCGATTCTTCGGGGCGGTCTGCTCGGGTCTTGCGCAACCGCGAACTTGTGCGGCAGAAGCACGATGTGTTTTCACGCGGTGAGATGTACCGATCCTTTTTCGAAGCGCTCCAGGAGGAGAAACGTGCCGGTTAGCTTTTCGTTCGTTGAGGTTCTCATTATCTCCGGCTTTTTCGGCATCGTGGGTGTGTGTCTTGGGGCGCTTGCCGCCATCATTTTCGTATCGAAAGACCCCAAGGTCCGCGTGATGAGGCCGGAGGAGACCGTCATCCTGCGAACGGATCTCGATGACCTTGTTTTGCATGTTCCTCAGGCACTCAAAATGAAGTGGCTGCAAGCGCAAGCGACACCGCCAGACCTCAAGGAGGCAATAAAGAAAGAGTTCTCTCGGAATTGATTTGTATCCATAGCTGAGTTATCTGGAAAAAACCGGTACAAAGTACCGCCACGCAGTGGCACGTCCCACAGGGAGTTTGAACATGCAGACATCAGGTCCAACGTGGTTGCGCAAAGGGGAAGCGGCTGAAAAGTCTTTGGAGGTCGCGAGCGTCGGGATCAAGAAGAGAAAAGACAAAGAGAAGCGCTTTTGGCTCAAACAAGAGAACTCCACAAAAATAATTTTTCTCGATGAGAACCCCGCCGAGATTTTTGAGCATGTGATTCGGCCCAATGGGGATTACGCTCAAGAGTGGTACGACACCTGCATTGGGTTAGAGAATGGCTGTCCGCACTGCAAAGCGGAGCGTCCCCAAAGGCAGGTCTGGATTTACTCCGTCATCGACACCACGAAGTTCACGAAAAAAGACGGCACGGTCATTCAGAACGAAAAGAAGCTCCTGTGTGTGCCCCGTCGTATCCAAGAGATGCTCAAGGGAAAGAAGAAAGAGTACGGAGGCCTTGCCGGTTTTTGCTTCACTGTCTCTCGTCCTGATGACAAGAGCCCGCGCTGCGGTGGGGATTTTTCCATTGTCCTGCGCGAAGGTCAGCTCAAAAAAGTCAATTTTGAAAAGCTGAAGTCTCAGGGCGTGGATATCATGCCTTTTGATTACGAGGCTGAGTTTCTCCCGTCTTATATGGCGCAACTTGGCGGAGATTTGGATTTGGATGATGGCGGGGATGTTTTCGATGGGCCGGATTCTTCGTCCTCCGCCGTTGTCGCTCCCCAGGTCCAGCCCGCTCAAGCGGTGGCACCCATCGTTCAGACTTCGCCACCGGCCAAGCCAGCGGTTGTGCAGCAGGCCAAGCCTGCGGAAGATGACCTGCCCTTCTAAGCGCAGCACGTGGGAGGTCTTGTATGTGGCACGCTACGGTTTCAAATCGGGTGTTTTTCAAAAAGTCGGATTTGCACCACAGTGACATCTCCAAGATGCGCAGTCTGTCGACGGTCACTTCGCCGTTTCCAGGTGAAGACGGCCTGCCACGGACCATCCACACGCACGAAGAGACGGACACGCACATCGGCATCCCGCGTATGGTCTTTGCGAAGACGTTTTTTGATTGCACTGCGCGTATCAATGTGGAGAAGATTGGAGCCGGAAAAGACCTGCCTACGGTGGAGCGGTCTTTTGCGTTGCGCGCCGAAGACCAAGAGAAGGACGTCTCCTCGTTTCTTGGAACGCTCGAGAAGCAGCGCACCCTGTATGGGTTTGCGGGTGGGATTTTCCGCGCTTTTACGGGCTACGGCAAGAGCGTCACAGCCATTGAGATGATTCTGCGTCTCGGTGGCAGGGCTCTGATCATAGTCCACCAAGAGGCCCTTCTGACACAGTGGGTCGAAGGTCTGAATCGGTTTGCACCGGGTTTGAAAATCGGCGTGGTGCAAGGGTCCAAGGTGACCTACCAGGGTGCTGATGTGGTCGTCGCGACCATCCAAAGCCTCTGGCAGCCCGACAAGGTGACAGAGGATTTTTGGTTTTCGTTTCGAACCGTAGTCGTCGACGAGATCCACAGGCACGGAGCGGACAAGTTCTCTCAAACCGTCTCCCGATGCAGTCCGACCTACATGATAGGCATGAGCGGAACGGTGCGCCGTGGCGACCATATGGAGCCCGTCTTCTTCAACTACATCGGTGATGTCCTGCACTCGGCTCAGCAGACCAACCGCGTTGTGCCGAAAATATACTTTCGTGAAACAGGTTTCACGACCAAGCTCTGTGGCAAAGCCCACGTCTTGGTGCACGCTCTCAAAAAATCCACGACCCGCACACGCCTCATTGCGGAAGACATCGTGCGCGCGATGGAGGCGACTCCACGTCGCAATCCGATCGTGATGAGTCAGAGCCTGGGTCTTTTGAAACTCATTGCTTCTTACGTGGAAGAGATGAGGGAGAAAAAAGATCTCCATTTCACCCAGGGGTTCTACATTGGCGGTCTGAAACCGGCTGCCCGGCAAGCCGCGTCGGAGGCGGGTGTGGTTTACGCCACAATTCAGCTTGCCAAAGAGGGCATCGACATCCCGCGTCTCGACACTCTGTTTCTGGCTTCGGCTGTGGCGGATCCTGAGCAGATCATTGGCCGAATCTGCCGGAGGCACAACGAGAACGAAGCGGCTGTGATCGACTACGTTGACTCTCTCGTGCCTGAGTTCCGGCAGAGCTACCTGCGCCGCGTCGTTCTTTACAAGCGTCTGGGATGGGAAATGAAGGGGCGCGACAAGATTCGAAAGGAGGTCAACTCCAACGAGGTGGCCACGGCGATCCAGTACGCACGGCCGCTGCAATGAACGAGTCCCGAGCAGAGGCTGTCGCACGTCTCAAGGCGGAGATTGAATCCATTGCGAACAACAGAGAGTTGAAGGTCTGTGTGAAGATCTCACGCACCCTCCGCCTTCCTGATGACTCTTTCGAGAAAATTGAAATCTTCGCTGAGGAGATGTGCTCCTCCTTCACGAGAGAGGCGACATTGACGTCGCTTCAAAACGATATCCTGGCGCGACTTGATGCGCACGCGCAGGTGCGCTGTCGGACTCCGGGCGCTGCGACTCCCGGCCCTGCGAGAGGAAAGATGCAAAGCGGCGTACTGGAAACGTCCGATTTGGCTTTCGAGGATTAACGAAACGCCGCTGCTCCTCCCGTGAAATGCGTCTGTTATGCTCAAAGTAAGCAGACAGACCTTTCATGCGGAGACGGAATGAGAATCTACGTTGCCAATATCAGCCATGCCGCGAGTGATGAGGAGATCTTTCGATTCTTCTCAAACTTCGGGCATGTAAAGTATTTCCGACGTCCAAAGAATATCCGAACGAACGAACCTCGTGGGTTCGCCTTTGTTCGATTCTCATCCGATGAAGAGACGCTTTCCGTCTTGGAAGAGATGCACGGGCGTGAGTTCTTAGGGCGTATCCTCGTGTGCCAGGTCGCCA
The DNA here is from genome assembly GCA_051648225.1 of Luteolibacter sp. GTDB lineage: Bacteria > Verrucomicrobiota > Verrucomicrobiia > Verrucomicrobiales > Akkermansiaceae > Luteolibacter. The sequence continues at coordinate 2,797 of JBOFET010000004.1, read as the reverse complement.
GATTGGATCCGGCTGATGGCCGTTCTGGGGCTTGATCTCGCCTTCCGGTCGCCAGGGCTTGCGGTCGTGGGGGGCGGTGTTCTTTTCACGGACCACAACGTCAAAAAGATAGAAGAGCCCAACGAGTTCGACAGACTGCGCCGCACTGACGAAATCATCTCGTGGATCAACCACGCCGTGCGTCTCTATTCCGTTACTGCTGTGGCCATTGAGGGGATCTCTTACAACTCCTCGACGGTGTCCGCTCAGTCGGCTCTTCATGGTGCCGTGCGCTTCCATCTGTTCCGTCAGTTTGGAATCTGCTCGACCGTGATCCCGACGCAATCGGCGCGGAAATTCTTCATTGAAGCCAAGCTGCCTCCGGGAAGCGAAGCGCAAAAACTTGAAATCGAAAACTTCTTCGTCAAGAATGGTGTTACGACTCCTGCGAACCACGACGAATACGACGCGCTTTGCCTTGCGGCCATCGCTGATCTTTGGGTTGCCCGAAAGGACGCCCTTTTTGCGTACTCGAATGTTCTCAGAAAGGCGATCAAACTCTCGCGGTATCAATCGGAGATCCTCGCGAAGCTCGACTGGCAAGTTTCACATTCCAAGGGATGAGGTCTTTCATGTCCACAGCGCTCGAGGTCCGCGAGTCGTTTTCTCCGATTCAGGTGCTTGAACGGTTGCCTGAGCGAGCCGCTTACGCAGACCAAGTTCGTAAAAGCACGCGTGGACTTGTCAAAGACCTTGCACGCACGTACTGGGCGTTGGCGGAGAGTTTTGGCTTCATCCTCGAGAAACGCCTGTACCTCGACTGGGGCTACGAGACCTTTGAGCAGTACGCCGAAGCCGAGTGCGACATGAAACGGAACAAGGCGTTGGGCCTTGCGAAAATCCACAACTATTTTACGCGCGAAATCGCGCCTGCGTTCGAAGAGAATCCAAAACTTTATGAAGAGGTCATCGACACCGCCAAGGAGATGGGGTGGGTCAAAGCTCTCCGTCTCGCTACGACGCGCGTGATGACAGCGGAGAATGCGCCACTGGTTTTGGAGCAGGCGCGCACGCTTTCAAGCGAACAACTCGACATGGCGATTCGCATGTCGATTGCGGCGGAGCAGAAGAAAAAGAAACTGGAATCGGGCGAACCTCTGGTACGCAAAACACAAGAGCAGTCCGTGCGCAGACCCTTCTCTCTCACGATGGATCAGGCCGAGAAAGTCGAAGACGGCATCCGCAAAGCCCTGCTCGTCCTTCCTCAGGGTGCCGATGAGAACGCGGCCGTGTCACACATCTGTGAATCGTACTTCAACGAGCAGTGTGTTTCGATCGAAGACGTTCTGGTCGACCTCGAAAATCGGTTTGGTGTGTGCCTTGTGGCCTTCGACCAGGACTATGCGCGCGTGTTGTATGGTGAAGGGACTCTCGAAGAGTTCAAGGATGCCAACGGCGGGTGAAATCTCATGGCAAAACGCACCTCGATTGTCGTCCCACTTGTCATTCGGGCCGTGCGTTTTGTGAGGCTTGGCATGCGCAACATTGATTTTGAGATTCCTGTGGTCGAAGGGGACACCGGTCCAGTGGTGGAACTTCGGATCGTCGATAAAAAAGGATCGCCTGTCGATCTCACCGACAAGCAGGTGAATCTTTTTCTTCGGCGCTCCGCTGAAGGGGAGTCTGTATCCGGTCAAGACCCCACGTGTCAGATCGAAAGCGCTGTCTCGGGCATCGTGTCTTATCAGTTCGGACCTTTCGATCTTGGCGAGCCTGGGACGTACTTCGGTGATGTTCAAATCATCGGAGACAACATCGAAACGGCTCCTGACGCGCTCCGATTTCTCGTCCGGAGCAGACAGCGTTTTTCGAAAATTTGAGACTTCATCTTCCAACTTGCGCGCAACGAAAGGATTCGATCCGTGCACAATTCAAAGAGTTTTTTCGACCGACAGGGCCGTGTGCTTTTTTCCGATAAAGACATCGCCATCCACGCCGGGAACATCTTCCGTGCCCAGACCGTTAAGGGCGAGTGGAACCACATCGTTGCCATGAGAAACTACGAAGGTTTCATTTACTATATGCACGGTGACAAGGTGAAAAAGTCCTCTGTTTATGAGTTTGTTTCCCGTGTCAAACAAGGGGAGTTGATTCCTGTCGACGTCAAAGAGATGGACGTTGACCGGCTCGCGACCACGGCCATTTTGCTTGATTCCGTAGCCAATCGCCGAACGAGCATGCAGCAGATCGACATGATGGAAGACATGGCGGTCGAACGTGCCAGACGAGGGGACTATGACCGCGAGAGAGCTTCGTGACGAACTCAAGAAGGCAAGCCCGCACAAACCGCTGTTCATCTACGACCCGTGCACGGCGCAGTTTTACCGTGTTGGAGAGATCATAGAAGGGTCTTTCTTTGCGGCTGTGAGCCTCGGGGATCACATCCCTCCCAAAGAATTTGAGGCGTTTCTCTCTGAGCATCTGGACCAGCAAAAACACCTTTCTCATTTCAAGGAGCGACGCAGCGATGATCATCGAGATTCAAGTTGGGAGCGGCCTAGCGTGTGACGTGAGCGGTGAAAGCGCAGAGACCCTGTTGCGCTTCAAAGGACCGGAAGGTGTGCTCTCGCCGTGGCTGTGCCGTTCGGTTCTCGAGCGCGGACTTCAGATGATTTCGTCCTCCGAAGGCTCTCGCCCTACAGCCGTGTTTCAGAGCGTTCAGCATGCAGGCCTTCCGTCGTTTGTTTTTCCGCTTGATTCCGGTTCTCAGTCCATTCCGATTCCTCTTCCTGCTGAATCATCTGCACAGCAAGCAGTG
>JBOFET010000003.1:0-1309 GCA_051648225.1 Luteolibacter sp. | reverse complement strand
ATTGCCGGGCCGTGGTTGGTGAACAAAGAGTTCCAGAAAGATGAATGCGTGATGGAGTATGCCATCTGTCAGGTCTGCCGGGACCGTGTGACGGATGCATTATCGGAGGAGTCGAAGGAAGCGGTGCGGGGATTCCTCGAGAGGGAAATCGATTGGGAGTCGCGAATGCGGGAGTTCATGTTGTCCCATCAGGTGGAGGATCGTTTAGAGGCGTGTATCGCTTGCCAGGTTCCGCGGGCGGAAGTGGAGGGCTTCGGGATTTCCGCATTGTTTGACTCCGGGGGGGCGCTGGTGGTGGGGCCGCTGCCGCTGCTGATCTGCCAGCCATGCGTCGGACGGATGACGGAGTCACTGTCAGACGCGAGCCGCGAGGTCTGGCGGAAATTTCTAGCAGATAATTTCGCCGGGCCGCCAAGGGATACAGGATTCCCGGGGCTGCTGTGACTTACGGAGCCAGCAGTGAAACGTGCATGCGGTAGAATCGCATGGTGGTCAGAGTTGCTGGGGCGGATTCACTGATTTCTAGCGGGACGGAGCCATTGACGGGAGGTTCTTCCTCGGGTGGGGTGACCGCGAGGCCGAGGGTGTTCCAAGCGGCTTCGCCGGTTTTTTCGACAAGCGTGGTCCATGGGCTTCCGTTGAGCGATTCGCTGGCTTGGATTTCAAGCTTCAGATTCACGACAGGGGACTCAGCCCGGTTGGCGGAAAGCACAGTGGTGCGCTGGCTGCCAGAAATAGTCGTCGCGATGATGGATAACAGAAGGTCGTGGGAATCCCGGGACTTGGGTGGGGACCCGATGGCGGCTTCGACAAGGTTCACGATCCCATCCAGGTCCGGATCGGCGTTGGGTCCGCTGATGGCCGGATTCGCGCGTTCGGTGACGGTGAATTTTTCGGTTAGCCAATTGTCGAACGTGAGATTTGTCGCTCCTTCGGGCACGAACCTCACCCGATCGACATAGCCGCGGTTTTCCCCGGCAGTCTGTGAGTTGCCATCGCGGGCATAGCGCCAGGCGACAGGATGATCTCCGGCAGGGATGTTCACGACAACTTCGGCCCAGCCCCCGGCGGTTCCGCTGATCGGTGCGGGTGTGGTTTGTGCGAAGTTGTCGATCATGAGTGACAGCCTGCCGCTGTTAGCAAGTGAGGAGACTCTCCACCAGAAGGAGAGAACTCCGGGGCCGGTCAAGGTGGTGCTGATGCGTGATTGCTGGCTGGGGCCGACTGCGGTGGATGCTGCTGCATCCACGCTGTCTTTGCTGGTTTCATACTGGCCATACCACCGGAAGCTGTTGAAGTCCGCGAATGT
>JBOFET010000002.1:0-3994 GCA_051648225.1 Luteolibacter sp. | reverse complement strand
GAAATGGCGGGGGAGCGGTTGCGCCGTAGGCTTGCAATCGCGCTGGGTTGATTTCGTCCATGCTTTCGACATCCGCGTAACCCCAACCCATGAGCATGTTGTGTTGGGTGCCGGTCGAATCTGCGAAGGAATGAATCCCGGCAATGAGGCCGAAATTGGCGGAGGACCAGAAGGTGATCATTTCTCTTTTCCCCTCCGGCCAGCAACGGACGAGCGTGCGCGGTGGGGAATCGCTGGAGCGGAAAATCGTCGCACTGAGGAAAGCCATTTTCGTCCGGGGATGGGCCTCGCGATAGGCGGCGACTCTTTCGCGGTAGGCGGCTTGGGCCTCTGGAGTGAGTGGCTCAGGGGGCGGCGGTGGCGGCGGGAGGGCGATGGGATTGATTTTCCGAACGGTGATGGTGCGTCCGCCTTGCTGGATGGATTTGCTTTCAAGCACGTCCTTGGCAGGTACGATGAACTTGGGCTTTGGTGGCTCGGGGGGTGGCGGAGTGCCGTCTGGGACGCTGCCGAGAATGCGGGCGGTGGTGGGAGATACCGCCTGTTCCTCGGGGGACTCACCTGCGGCGTCCTGGGAGAGGACGGGTAGGTAACTGGTCATCAAAGCCAGAATTGAGAGCTGTATTGGTTTCATAGGGAGGGTAGGTAAAGTCCTTCCTGGTGGACGGGGAGTTAAGAAGCTGGCAAGAGTCAGCCGCAACGGCCTTTAGCCTTCCCCGTAGAGTCGGCCTGGACATGCGCCGCCGCCTCCCCGGCCTTTCGGTCGGTTTGGCGGCAATGTTGCGGTCATTGCCGACCGCTCTTACCAGGGTTCTTAAGCCCTCATCCGCCAGAGCGAACAGATGCATTCAACGGATGCCGATTCCATGCGCCAAGGATCAAATGCAAAAATCGAGGGGTGACAGACAAAAAACGCCCGGCTTCCACGAAGGAGGCCGGGCGTGTGGAATCTGGCGGGAAATCAGCCCTGCGGCGGGGCTACGGGGGTGGCGGGTTCTTCCGGTTCGCCGGGACGGAGGGCGTAGAAGACGCCCCACTCGCGGGCGCGGCGGCGGAGGGTGGTGGTTTCCATATGGCGGAGGGCGAATTCGACCTCGTCCCAGACGTCGCGGATGAGCTGGTCCGCTTCCGGGCGGAGTTGATTCACGTCGCCTTGCTCGCTTTCGAGGCTGTCTTTGGCGGCGGTTTGGAGGGTGAGTTCGGTGTTGTAGTCGGCGAGGGCGGCAGCCACATCGGCGGCGGATGGCATGGCCATGGCGGGTTCGGAGAATTGGGTGACGCGGCGGGGATCGCCCTTGATGACGCGGTCTGCCCAGAGCAGGAGATCCGCCTCGGAGGCGAAGGCAGGGACGGTCTCCTCGTTGACGCTCAAGTCATAGACTGCCCGGCCGGAGGGTGAGAAGACGCCGCGAGCGACGCCGAAGTGGAAGACTTGGATGAAGTGGCTGAGCGTGGTGCGGAGTTTGTCACCCGCGAGGTTGAGGGTGGTGGTGGCGGAGGTCTGCTCGCCGAGGGCGTCGGCGCGCTCGGTGACTTCCTTTCCCCACTCGGGGACGAAGGTGACGAGGCGGGCGGCGGTGTCCGCGCTGATGAGGCGGGCGGTGCCGGTGACGGCGGAGGATTTTTTCAATCCCGAGGTGAGGGCTTGGCTGCGGGAGGCATCGGTGGCGGGTAGTTGGCGAAATGGCATGGTATGGGAGCGGTTGTGGGGTTGTGATGGGGTGGGAAGCGGGGAAGTGCCACAGTGGCATTTTCCCTTTCCACTGGAATACATTGCTAGAATTTTCTGCGAGGCGTCAAACCAATGCTCCAAATGGACGGGGAAATTCTTTGAAAAACGGGTATCAGGTGACGAAATCATGCGAAATGGTCACTCAAAGGCGGTTTTTGAGGATTTTCCTGCCCTTTGCATGCAAAGGGTGCCCGCTGGCTTGGGATGGAGGGGTATTTGCATGCAGAGAGGAACCCCGGCGCTGTCGGGGATGGGTATTTGCACGCAAAGAGGAGTCCCAGCGCTCTCGGGGATGGGTCTTTGCACGCAAAGGGTAAGCCCGGGTGTGCTCGGGGTGGGTGCTTGCAAGCGGGGCTGAGGCGTTGGCCACCACGAACCGCAAATGCCCGGATTTCCCCGGCGTTTTCCCCGGGAAAAAACCGGAAACTCGCCGCTTTACAAGATTCCGGGGGCCTACCATAGTCCCGCGCCCATGACCTTTGCTGCGATTAACTGGCTCTCCATTAGCATCGACCTCCTGCTTGTGATCTTCGTGATCGTGTGCCTCCTGATGATCCTACTCATCCTCATGCAGCGTCCGAAACAAGAAGGCCTGGGCGCGGCGTTCGGCGGTGGAGTCACTGACCAAGTCTTCGGTGCCCGCACCACCAATGTACTTCAGCGCGGCACGGTCTATTTGGGTTCCCTGTTCTTTATTCTCAGCCTCGCGCTGGCGGTTTTAATCGGTCAGAAAAACAAAACTATCAGCGCCGTCACCGCAGCGGACACCGCGCCCAAGGTGGAGGAAGCGAAACCGGAAGCCACCCCGGAGACCGTCACTCCGAAGTCACTCATGGAAGAGCTGCCACCCGCCGATCCGGCACCTGGCGCCGCTTCCGCACCCGTGGAAATCCCTGTGACTCCCGAGCCGACGCCTCAAGCCGAGCCGGCTCCACCTTCGGCACCCGCACCGCCTGCCGAGACCCCTCCACCCGCCGAGTCCGCCCCTCCGGCGGAGGCCCCGGCCACTCCCGAGACGAGTGAAACCCCGGCAGGCAACTGAGCGATTCCCTGACGCTCTGCCAGCGTGAAGGAAGCCAAGCCCCATTCTGCCGCCGTCCCAGTCTGGGCGAAACCGGACGCGTTTCCCGCAGCACCCACCGGCTGGGGATGGGTGGATCAAAAAGGGCGCGAGCATCCATGCTCGTCTCTTGAGAAACTCAGCGCGACCCTCCGGGACGACCGTGAGGGCAGCGTGACCTTGGTGTGGGCACCCGGCCATGAGCGGATGATCCTGCCCGAGGAACTCGCAGGAATGGGCGATGCCCTGAGAACGGCCCGCGCCCGCTGGAACCGGGAGGATTTGGAAATCAGCACTCACCGGCTGCGCTGGTTTGGCGGGATTCTTGGGTTTCTCACTCTCTACGTCTTCTCGGGCGGCTTCATCTTGGCGGCCCGTCTCGCGGCGCAATCCGGCACGGAAATCGACCTGCCGCAGCGTTTGAAATTCGGGGCCAAGGCGGTGACGGACTCCACGCAGTGCGGGATTGCCTTGTTGATGTTCGTGATGTTCGCGTTCATCCCGTGGTATCAGGCAAGGAAGCGAAGCCGGGAATTTTCCAAATGGACCGATGCGGGCCTGGCCGAGACCGCTCCGACGATTCGCTTCGAGACTTGGCTGGAGCGCCAGAAGGCCCCGGTCACCCGGGTCATTCTCGGGATGATCACGGTGGTGGCCCTCGCACAAATCTTCGGCGAGGTGAAGACCCAGGGGCTGGGTTCCTTGTGGTCGCTGTTTCACACTTGGGGCGGCATTTCCGAAGCCGGGCTGGTCAAGGAGCGCTACTTCCAGGGCGAGTGGTGGCGGATCCTCACCGCGCCGATGCTGCATGGCAACGTGCTGCACTTCCTCATGAACACGGCGGCTCTGGCCTATCTGGGGAAACGGTTGGAAGTATTCGCACGCTGGCCGCACCTGCCGCTGGTGTTTCTTTTCGCAGCCATCGTCGGTGGCGAGGCGTCCGCGAGATGGGTTGCGGCACCCTCGGTGGGTGCTTCCGGCGGACTGATGGGCTGGCTGGGATTCCTGCTCGTTTTCGAGACGCTGCATCAGCAGCTCGTCCCCCGCCGGGCAAGACGCCGGCTTGCCGCAGGAGTCGTTCTCACGGCGGTGATCGGCCTCATCGGCTACCGCTTCATCGACAATGCGGCTCACGCCGGAGGATTGCTGGCAGGCATGATCTACGCGGCCATCGTTTTCCCAGCATCAGCTTCGCCGGAACG
>JBOFET010000001.1:0-1527 GCA_051648225.1 Luteolibacter sp. | reverse complement strand
AAAGCCCCTTGCGAGGCGGTCACGGCGATGGTCCCCGCATTGCCGCCGCCGACGGGGGCGGAGACGTCGATGATGGCCGCCGAGCCAAGTCTCACCGAGCCGGTGTCCGAGAACAGATTGACCGTGCCCCCGCTGGTGTAGCGGGTGGTATCGACGAAGGTTTTTGAGGTTCCAGCGAGAATGAGGTTGGCCGAAGCCGTTCCCGCGATCACTAAATCGCCTGATGTGGAGCGCAGGGTGAGCCTGCCACTGGGCAAGACGATGTCACTGTCCACGGAGGCCGTTGCACCTTGGAGCGAGAGTTCCGCGCCGAACCCGGAAGCAAGGGAAACGGGGAGACTTGTGGCTGGCCGAGAGACTCGGAGCGACCGGGCAGAGCGGATCTCATATCTGGAGGCACCAGCTCCGGTCAACAGAGGGGTGAACAGGTTGAGATCGGCGGTGGTGTCGAGGGAGCCGGTGGACTCGGTCAGGATGCCGGAAGCGACCAGATCGGTTTGCGCAAACCCCTCGAGCCGGAGCGCATTGGCACCAAGAGTGATGCGGTCAGCATCAAAGGTCAGTGAGCCGGAAAGCGGGTCTGAAAGCGCAGGCAATGGCGTGCTGGCCGCTCGGTTACCAAGAGCGATGGACGCCGCGGAGAATGTGACGCTACCTCCGCCGGTGTTGAAGCCGCGGATGGAAGCGGCTTGCAGCGAGAGGCTTTCGAAACTGCGGGACCCAACGATGCCGGTGCCATAGGTATCGATTGAGGAGTAGCTCAGGAGCGAAAGCCGTTTGGTGTTACGTTGCAGGTTGGCGAGCGCATCGCCGCCGAGCACCAGTCCGCTGGCTGGGTTGAGAGTGCCGGGGTTATTGAGGGCAATGCTGATCCGGCCACTGTTGAGCGACACGTCGTCCGCGAGAAGACGGGCGGACTCTGCGAGAGTCGTTCCGGCAGTGGAGTCGAGCAGGATGCTGCCGGCGGTGATCACGCTGCCCGAGAGAACGTCCAATTGCGGCAGGACGGATGGTGTGATGCCAGCACGAGATACCGGGCCGGAGGCGTTGGCGCTGACTCGGACAAGGGTGCCGTTGCCACTGCCCGGTAGGGTCGCATCTCCCAGAGTGAGAGCGTCAAGAATGAGAGTGTCTTGCGGCGAAATGATTTCCGAATTTTCCGCGAGAGTAAGCTTTTCGCGGGAAACAAGGATGATGTCTTTGCCGACGAGCGGGATTCCCGCGTTATCCAGCGTCACATTTGCAGAATTCACGGCGACTGAGGCCCCGTTTGCGTTGAAGCTGCGGAGTCCGCCGATGAGCAGGCTTTCCGCGCCGAAGCTGTTGAGAATGCCGGCGTTGAGGACCAGCCCGCCGCTGCCACCCGTGCCGCTGTTGTTGATCAGGATGTCTGAAGAACTGTTGATGTCGATGAGTCCGCCGCGACCTGCGGAGGAGAACGAGGAAACGCTTCCGCGCAAGGACATGCTCGCGGTGGAGGTGAACGACAAATAGCCGGCATCCACCGGCAGTCGGGGGACAGTGAAC